>DATGPC010000134.1:0-25372 GCA_035305265.1 Thermomicrobiales bacterium
CAAACGCTCGCTTCTCTACGTGATCGCCCATACGCCAGAGGAGCGGCCGTGGGATTCGATCGACGCCTTCGAGGACTACGTCGGCCGGTACGCCGAGGCGGGGATCGAGGATTTCATCTTCCAGCCCCCGGAACCGGAACAATTCCCCTTGCTGGAACGGATCGCGACGGATGTGATCCCCGGCCTGGCCGGCACCTCGCTGGAAAAAACGGAGCTGGCATGACCAGCAGTCGCTCCTCGACGGGGGCATGACCGGAGCTGGCCGCCCTATACTTGACACGGCAATATCGATCCTGGAGCGGAACCCGTTCTGACTCCCTATCAGGCAAGGAACACGCGTGGGCATTGGCGATCTTCTTCTGACCCTGTTGACCCTCTATTCGTTCGTCCTGTTCGGGCGGGCCATCATGTCGTGGTTCGACCCGACATTCTCGTCCCAGATCGGGCGCGTGGTGTACGACATCACCGAGCCGCTGATCTCCCCGATCCGACAGGTGGTGCCGCCGATCGCGGGCCTCGACCTATCGATCATGGTCGCGATCTTCCTGGTGTACATCCTGCGAATGCTGATCGCATCAGCCCTCGCGGGCTGAGAACGGGTGGTGATGCCGGCATCGCCTAGACCGCACGGGAAAAATCCCGTACAGTGACCTATATCGTCTCCGGCGGACGGGCGGGCGCCTTCCTCGGAGCGCCTGAACGTGCACAAGTCCGCGCGAGCCACGTGCGCTCGCCGCAACGCTATCCCACCAGGAGCCAGGTATGTTGTTGAGGCTACTCTTTCTGATTTCGTTTCTGGGCTACACCACTGGTCCCGATTATCGGGAAGAGGAAGAAGACAAGCTGGGCGGTCAGGGCTTCGGTGCCCTCGTGCTGCTGTTCGCCGGCCTCGGCGTCCTGGTCCTGATCGGGCTCATTGTCCTCGCCGTGATGTCGATCACCGGCAACTTCGAGTCGGAGTTCTTCGACCCGGTCATCTAGGAACAGGTCACGAAACATGAAACGGCCGGGAGCGAACGCTCCCGGCCGTTCTTATCATCCTCTTGCCTGCTGTACCGTCGCAGTCAAGCTGCGGCGGAGGTTACTCAGGACGAAGGGCTCTCCTCCAGCTCGAATCCCAGCATCTCCATCAATGCCAGGGCATTGGACGACGTCGCCAGCCCCGGCCGAAGCCGGTAGTCGAACGTCATCTGCGGAGTCTCACCATCCCGCGTAAACACCTCCGCGAAGTGAACCGGAACGGCCGCCGCCTCGAGATCCGTTCCCTCGATCAGTTCCAGGTCATGGCTCGAGATTGCGCCAATCGCGTTTGCCTTCGAGAGCGACCGCAGGACCTGCCGCGAGGCGATTTGCCGCTCGCCCGTGTTCGTGCCCTGGAGGATCTCGTCGAGCAGGTACAGCGCCACGGTCGACGAATCCGCTGTCACGTTGTCCACCACTGCCTTGAGTCGCTGCAGCTCGGCCATGAAGAACGACACGCCGCGCTCCAGCGAGTCCTCAACCCGCATGCAGCTGCTGATCCGCAGCGGTGGCATGACCAGCGATGCGGCCGTGACAGGCGCCCCGGCCTGCGCGAGAACGGCGTTCGCCCCGATCGCGCGCAGGAGCGTGCTCTTCCCTGACATGTTCGAGCCGGTCACGAAGAGGAACCGTCCAACCGGCCCAACCTCGACATCGTTGGCAACGGCCTGGTCGCTCGGGAGCAGTGGGTGCGCCAGCTCCGCGGCCTGGTAGGTATCCGCGCCATGCCGTACCTCGGGGAAGGCCCAGCCGGGCTGATCGTGATGCAGCACCGAGAGCGCGGCGAGCGCCTCCCACTCCCCGGCCGCCCGGAGCCAGCCACGTACGTGACGCCCCGAGCGCGCCTGCCACTGTTCGAGCAGCTCCAGAACATGCACGTCCCACATCAACGCCATCTGCAGCGGGAAGTAGAGCATCGCCCCGGGAGGGATCGCCAAAGAAACCAGGCGCCCGAGCGTTGCGGTGCGGGGCATCGCGCCGTCATGCTCGCCCTCGAGCGCATCGTCGATGCGGCGGAGCATCTCTGCCTGAGGCGTCGCCGAAGCAATCTCCCCGAAAATATCGCGGTATCCGGAGATGGCATCGCGCAGTGGCACGATCGACTGCACCCGTCGCGCCGCCGGACTCGCCCAGAGCGTGAAGACGAGCGTGTTCAACGCGATCGGAGCCAACATCCAGACAGCCGGAAGGACGTCCAGCGCCCATAGGGTGGCGAGGACGATCAATGCCGCCGGGCCAATCCAGCTCAGGATCCGGAGGGCCGGGCGCCGCAGGAGCCATGGCTCGTCCGATGCCCACGTCACCAACGCCTCGGGATCGGGGAGTTCCTCGTCGGTCCGCAGCCCCGCCGCCTCGACGGCGTGCCGGAGATCGATCTGGGCGCCGAGCTCGGCGACGGCCTCCTGTCGCGCAGGGATCTCCTCGGGCGATACGCCTTCGAGCAGCGCCGTATAGAGCGCGTCCCAGCCGTCGCTCGTCACCGGGGTGCCGATCCGCTGGGCCAACGATGCGCGACCAACCACGTTCAGGTCGAACGCGTACGGGTGCTCCCTTGTCGCGCCGGAATCCGGCAGCGGCGGCAAATCGTCCCACCGCTGCTCGAACCGCGCGAGGGCGCGCTCGTTGACCGTCATGATTCGCCATGCCCGATCGCGTCGCGAGCGGAATTCGCGCTGGACGACAACCAGCACAAGGTAGGCGACAATCGCCGCCGCGATCATCCAGAGCCAGCGCGACTCACGATCGCCCCACCACTGCCAGAGCGCGAATCCGGCAAGGATGATTGCGGCGAGGCGCACGTTGCCGATCAGGCTCCAGCGCCGGTGGAGGGCGTTGTAATCGGCGGTGAAGCGGTCGATACGCTCCCGGTAATGCTGCGCGGCGTCGAACGATGCTGGAGGTTGGGACAAGACGACGAGTGTCCTTGCGAGTCACGGATAATCAACGCGCTTCATGGTAGGTGACGGCCGCTCCCCTCGCCCACTGCGACGTCCAGGATCATCGCCAGCCCTGGGTCGGGACGCCGTCGTCCCGTATCGCTTCTTACTCGTCCACGAACGAGGCGAACAGGTTGTTGAGCGACTCCGCGAGCCCGGGATGCGGGAAGACGCCGTCGCGCAGCGCCGTATAGGGCAGGTCGCCCATCATCGCGATCTGGATCATCGATGCGATCTCGCCGCCTTCCATACCAAGGATGGACGCGCCGAGGATGCGGTCCGATTCGGCGTCGACCACGACCTTCATCAGCCCGCGCGGCTGGTTCGTCTCGACGGCACGCGCGACCGAGCTCATCGGCATCGAGGCGACCCGGATCTTCATCCCCTGCTCACGTGCCTGCGACTCGGACAACCCGATCCGGCCGAGCTGCGGGTCGATAAAGACGGTGTAGGGCACCATCCGGTCCTTCACGGACGCCGTCCCGCCGTCGATCAGGTTCGTTTTCAGGAGCCTGTAGTCATCGTAGGAGATGTGCGTGAACTTCGGGCCCGGCGTCACATCGCCCACGGCGTACACGCCATCCACATTCGTGGCACGGCGATCGTCGGTAACGATGTACCCCCTCTTGTCCATTTCGATCCCCGCCGCATCCGGGGACAACGCGTCGGTATTCGGGATACGGCCGGCCGCTGCAAGCAGGTGGGAACCGGTCACCGTCCGCGTTGCACCATCCTGTTCGATCTCGAGCGCGATCCTCTCGCCCTGCCGGGATACAGCCAAAGCGGAGGCGTTGAGCAGGACCGTGATCCCGTCTTCTTCCAGAATCTCCTGCACTGCCTTCGCGACGTCCTCATCCTCCCGCGACAGCAGCTGCCCACCGCGCTGGACGATCGTGACATCCGCGCCGAGCCGGCGGAAGAGCTGACCGAGTTCCAGGCCGACGTAGCCGCCGCCAATGATGACGAGATGGTCCGGGACCTCGTCCAGCTCCATGACGGTGGTCGAATTGAGCACGTCGACCTCATCCGCGCCCGGGATGTCCAACGGCGCGGGCCGCTCACCGGTGTTGACGATGATTGTCTGTGCGATGAAGGATTCTTCTCCGCCATCCCGGAGCGCGACCGCGACCTCGTGCGGGCCGGTGAAACGCGCCTCGCCAAAGATCGTTCGCGGGTTCTCCTGCCCGAGCAGCCTCTTCTCGCTCCCCGATCTCCACTGCTCCACGATGTCCCGCTTACGCTGGCGCACGGCCGGCATATCGATCGAGATATTGCCCGTCTTGACGCCATACTCGCCACCCCGGCGCGCGGTCCACGCGACGTCCCCACTGGCGATCATCGTCTTGGTCGGCGTGCATCCGACGTTGACGCAGGTGCCGCCGACGTTGTCCCGTTCCACCAGGACGGTGGTTTTCCCCGCTTCCGCGAACGCCGATGCGAGCGGCCCACCCGCCTGTCCAGACCCGATCACAAGCACGTCGATATTGGTCGTCATCGTTACCTCACTTTCCGCCGATCATCACTGCAGGATGCCCGCCACGTGCCGGTTGCGCTCCGCGCGGAGGCCCGGCATTATTGGAACCGGGCCGCAGCTTCGCGGCAACCACCCGGGCGGAACGACCATGAGTGGAACTGAGCAACGCACAACGCACGCCTCAGCAGCCGGCATCGTTGATGTCGCCGTTCCCGCCTGCCCGCTTCTCCCCGCTTCCTGGATGACCTGGCGCGCCACGCGCGCCGCTGCCTGACCCTGGCCGGGCCATGAACCCCTGTGCGAGCCCGGCATCCGCACACATCATCTCCAGAACAGGTATCCATCCAGGAAGGAACTGTCATGACAGACGTCATCGCGCCACGCCCGCGCATGCTCACCGGCGACCGCCCGACCGGTCCACTCCACCTCGGGCACCTTGTCGGGTCGCTGCAGAACCGCGTCCGCTTGCAGCACGACTATGAATGCTTCTTCATCATCGCCGATCTCCACATGCTCACGACGAAGAGCACACCGGAGGACATTGCCCGCTCTGACACGAACGCACGAGGGTTGGTGCTGGATGCGCTTAGCGCCGGGATCGAGCCGGAACACGCGACCTTCTATCTCCAGTCTGCCATCCCTGAGATCCACGAGATCGCCGGTCGTTTCCAGAGCCTCGTCACGGTCGCCAGGCTGGAACGCCTTCCCGCGCTGAAGGACATGGCGCGTGACGCACAAGTGGAGATGTCGTTCGCCCTGCTCGGCTATCCCGTGCTCCAATCGGCTGACATCCTGAGCGTCCGCGCGCACGCCGTGCCGGTCGGCAAGGACAATTTCGCGTTCGTCGAGGTGACGCGAGAGATCGCCCGGCGTTTCAATGCCCGTTACGGCGAGGTCTTCCCGGTCCCGACGATCGTCCCCAGCGAAACCCCGGTCCTGATCGGCACCGACGGCAAGGCGAAGATGAGCAAGAGCCTCGGCAACGCCATCAATCTCGCCGACGGCCCGTCGGAGGTCCGGAAGAAGGTGATGGGGATGTACACGGATCCGAATCGGATCCGACCGGATGTCCCCGGCCGGGTCGAGGGCAACCCAGTTTTCAACTACCTTGATGCCTTCGGAACCGACACCGCGACGATCGACGAGCTGAAGTCTCGCTATCGAGCCGGGTCCGTCGGCGACGTCGAGGTCAAGCGCTACCTCGTCGAGGTCCTCGAAGCCGTCCTCTCGCCGATGCGTGAGCGGCGGGAGCGTTTCTCAGAGTCCGGCTTCGTTGACCGTCTCATCGTGGAGGGGACAGAACGGGTCCGCGAGGAGGCGCTCGCCACGGTCCGGGAGATGAAGAAAGCGATGGGTTTGACTGGCGCATTCAACCGAATCCGCCGTTCCGCCGGGCGCCACCGCGACAAAGTACTGCAGTAACGCACGAAATTGCCGAAGCACTCCGGGAAACCCCTACACAGGAGCAGGTATTCGCGATACGATGCCGAACGGTAAAAGCCCGACATGTTGTCGAGTATGTCCCCGCCTTTCGGGTGGGGAGCGTGTATTGCGTGCGTATCGCAGAGGAAATCCATGGCGGAAACGAAGATCACCATCAATGGGCAAGAGCACACCGTTCCGGTGAGCGACGACGCAACCCTGCTCTGGGTGCTACGCGACGACCTGAAGATGAAGGGCACGAAGTACGGCTGCGGCATGACCGAGTGCGGCGCCTGCACCGTGCTCATTGACGGCAAGCCGGGCCGTGCCTGCGTCACTCCGCTCTCCGCGGTGGCAGGCAAGGAGGTCACCACGATCGAGGGCCTCGGTGACGAGGAGAACCCGCACCCGCTGCAGCAGGCGTGGATCGAGGCTGGCGCGCCGCAGTGCGGTTACTGCCAGTCGGGCCAGATCCTCGCGGCGAAGGCGTTGCTGGACAGCAACCCGAACCCGACCGACGAGGACATCGACGAGGCAATGAGCAGCAACATCTGCCGCTGCGGTACCTACACGCGCATCCGCCAGGCCATCAAGGCCGCGGCCGGACAGCAGTCCTAAGCGAGAAAGGAGAAGATCCATGGCAACACGCATCACTGAATCGTCCCTTTCCCGCCGCAGCCTCCTGAAGGCATCCGGTGCGGCCGCCGGCCTCGCCATCGCGTTCCGGGTGCCCGTCCGCGCCCGTCAGGCGACTCCGGAGCCGTCGCCCGATCTCGGCGTCGTGAACTCCCGCGGCATCGACTACAACGGCAGCATCGTTTTCCACCCGCTCGGCAACGAGGTCGACGCCTATCTCACCATCGGTGAGGACGGCAAGGTCACGCTGAAGACGAGCAAGATGGAGTTCGGCCAGGGCATCCGCACCGGCTTCATGCAGATCGTCGCCGAAGAACTGGATGTCGATGTCGAAGATGTGATCGTCGACATGGGCCAGACCGATGTTGCCGCACCCGAGTTCGGCACCTTCGGCAGCCTCAGCACGCAGATGTCCGGCCCGGTGTTCCGGCAGGCAGCCGCGACCATGCGCGCGTGGGTGCTTGAGCTGGCCGCCGAGGACCTTGGCGACAGCGTCGATGAGCTGACGATCGAGTCTGGCGTGATCACCGGCCCCTCCGGCTCCCGCACCTTCGCCGAGCTTGCGAGCGGCAAGGCATCCGAGCGCGAGATCAGCCAGGAAGTCGCGCTCAAGGATCCGGCCGACTACAAGATCGTCGGTCAGCCCCTCCCGCGCGTTGACCTCGCCGCGAAGGCGACCGGCAAGCAGGTCTACGGCATCGACGTCGAAGTCGAAGGCATGGTCTACGGCAAGGTCGTGCGACCGCCGTCCCTCGATGCCACGCTCGACAGCGTCGACTTCTCCGAGGCGGAGTCCATGCCGGGTGTCGTCGGCACGGTCCACGAAGGCAACTTCGCGGCGATCGTGGCCGAGCGCAAGGACCAGGTCGAGGCGGCGATCAAGGCCGTCAAGGCGAGCTGGACCGAGTCCGGCTCCACCATCACGTCCGAGACGATCTTCGACGTGCTGAAGGAAACCGCGGACGACGGCCAGCCGCTGGACGAGGAAGGCACGGCCGGTGACCCGGACGCCGCGCTCGCGAACGTCGAAGGCGCCGAGACCTACACCTACCTCCTGCCTTACCTGAGCCACTCCCCGATCGAGCCGAAGTCGGCCGTCGTGGATGTACGTGAGGACGGCGTGGATGTCTGGGTGTCGACCCAGGACCCGTTCTCCTCGCGCGCAGCCGTCGCGAAGCACCTCGGCCGAGACGAGTCTGAGGTCATCGTTCACGGCATGCACCCGGGCGGTGCCTTCGGCAGCAAGATCGTGCCGCAGGTCGAGATCGAGGCGGCAACCATCTCCAAGGGCGTCGGTCGCCCGGTGAAGCTGATCTGGGACCGGATCGAAGAGTTCATGTTCGGGCAGTTCCGCCCGGCCATGCGGATCGAGATCACGGCCGGCCTGGACGAGAACAACGCCATCGCCGGCTGGCGCTACGATGCCTACACCGGCGGCTACTATCCGGAAGGGGCCAAAGTCCCGACCGGTTCGGCATCCGACTGGAGCGCGAACATCCACGAGATCTACCCGGATGTCGCCGAGACGAAGACCACCCTGTACAACGGCGTCACGCCGCTGCCGCCGTACTTCTGGCGCGTCAACGGCGCGACCTCCAACACCTTCGCGCGCGAGTCGACCATCGACATCCTCGCCGAGAAGGCGGGCATGGATCCAGTGTCGTTCCGCGACACCATGCTGGAGAACAACCCGCGCCTCGCGGCGGTCATGCACGCGGCGGTCGACTCCGCGGGCTGGACCCCGGGCGTCGGCTCGACCGGGGAGGGCTTCGGCCTCGCGCTCGGCTTCGATGCCAACACCTACATCGCGCAGGTCGCGAAGGTGGAAGTGGACGCCGAGACCGGTGAGCTGAAGATCGTCCAGTTCGACGTGGCGCTCGATCCGGGCCTCGCGGTGAACCCGGAAGCGATCAAGCACCAGATCGAGGGTGGCGTTGTCCAGTCCCTCAGCGCGGTGCTGCGCGAAGAAGTGAAGTTCGAGAACGGCAAGCTCACGAACGGCACCTTCAGCCAGTACGCGCCGATCCTGATGCGCGACGCGCCGCCGGTCATCAACGTGACCATCCTCAGCGATCCGACCCAGCCGATGGGCGGTATCGGTGAGCCGGGTGTCGCCCCGGTGATCGGTGCGGTCGCGAACGCGGTCTACGACGCCGTCGGCGCGCGCATGTTCCGGGCACCGTTCACCCCGGAGCGCATCCTCGCCGCACTGGGCAAGAACACCGCCACGCCGGAGTCGTAAGCGGCAGGCACGTCAGAGACTAACAGGAGCACCCGATCCGCTTTCCGGATCGGGTGCTCCTGTTTTCACCGATTTCAGGCGATTCGGGCCGCCACTTGCAGGGCAATGTCGACGATCGCGTCGCCCTCGTGCCCATCCTCCTTCACGAGGTCCCGGGGATCCCATTCATCCCCGTCGAGACTATCGGCCCCGAACACGAACTGGTAGAACTCCACGCCGCGGAACAACGCCACGGCCGCCGTCGACGCGCACTCCATCTCGACGACGCGGCACCCTTCGGCCTTGCGCTTCGCCACGCCCTCCCGCGTTTCCCGATAGATGGCGTCGGTCGTCCAGGTGCGCGTCAGGTGATACGGCACATCGAGCTCCCGCAGGATCTCGGCAAGATGACCGGCGGTCGGAACGTCGACGTACGGTGACGGCGCGAGGTAGTGATAGCTCGTCCCCTCGTCACGGTAGGCAGCGGTCGGTACTGCGATGTGGCCGGACAGGATCTCGTTGTCCAGCACCCCACACGAGCCGTAGAACAGGAACCGTCTCCCGCCGAGCCCGATGACCTCCTCCATGATCCCGGCAGCCGCCGGCCCTCCGATGAGCGACAGATACGCGGCAAACGACCCGCCCTCGTGGTCAACCCGGTAGATCCTGATCGGGGCGCAGGCGGTATTCAGGGTTGCGATGTGATCACAGGGGTAGCGGCTCAGCAACGAATCGAATTTCGATTTGGAGTAGGTCACGATGACGGTCCCGGGGAACCCCTCGAGCGGAGAGATCATCTGGCTCGCCCTGATCACCTCCTCCGACGTGTCGTCAAATGCGTTCAGGATCGTCATCGCCGTTGCTCCCTGGTCACCTCTACTCGTCAATGCCGCCATTACACCACGAAGCGGGAGGAGCCGAACGCTCCTCCCGCTTCATCTCTTCGTTCAGCGCTGCCAGGAGACCGGTTACGTCCAGCCGTCGAGGATCTTCTTCACTTCGTCGCGATGCGTGGTCTCGTCCGCGATCATGTCCTCGAGCTGGGACTGCAGCCCGACATCACCGAATGCTTCCGCCTGCTCGAGGCGCTTCTTGTAGTTCTCGACCGTTTCGGCCTCAGCTTCGTAGATGAACTGCAGCATCTCGCGCGTATCGTCCGACGTCTTCACCGGCTTGGGCTCGACCACCGGTTCTCCACCAAGGGAGACGATCTTGTCCGCCAGGTACTGCGCATGACCCTGCTCGTCGGGAATCTCGGTCTGGAGGAAGTCAACCAACTGGGGCCGGTACGGTCCCTTCACCTTCGCCGAGTACTGCAGATAGCTGATGATCGCGTTGTACTCGCCGGCAAGGTCCTCGTTCAAACCCTGGATCAGTTCCTTCAGCCCGTCATTGTTCAGTGACACAGGAAAACCTCCGAAATGCTCATGCCGCGCGATGCGGCTCTGTCGTCGGCGCCCTGCTGGCGCCTTCCTGCGATAATCTACGCAAATCGGATGCCGAAACGACACGCGTGCATGCTACGATCATCCATAGATTCGTAATCGGACATTCGAACCTGCTATGGGGAGCGCTGCCTTGAGTCTCAAGAAAGTCCAGAAAACGGTCGATCGGGTCAAGGCAGATGTCCGCGAGCTTACCGAGGCCGTCTGGGCGCTCCGTGACGAGGTCATCACCCACCAGGCGGCCAGCGCGGCCGCGAGCCAACCCGGCGCGGCACGGCCTGCCGCCACATCCGCTCCGCTCGAGCTACAGCCGCCTCCAGCCGATTCAGCTGGATACGTAACCACGAACGGATTCGCCCGCCTTCCGGAGGGTGCAGATGCGGAGCGCGAATATCGATGGGATGTGGAGCAACTTCCGGTCGAGCAGGTCATCGCGCTTCCGGTCGACGACACGGCGAGGCTGTTAGGGGCGATCGGTCACCGGCAACGCTTGCGAATAACGCTTCGCCTCCTCAGCGCGCCGGCCACCGCGAGTGACATCGTCCACGAGCTTTCGCTCGGGACGACAGGTGCCGCCTATCACCACCTGAACGTCTTGCAAGGTGCGGGTTTGGTCGAACAGGAGCACCGCGGAACCTTCTCGATCGCGCCAGCGTACGTCCCCACCCTGCTCTCCATCTTTGCCGGACTCTCGGACGCCATGAGCGTGACGATCACGGACAGTGCCCATCCCGTGGAGGAATAACACTGGCCCTGGACGCAAACAGCCCCGATCCAGTGGATCGGGGCTGTCTCGTTCGTTTCGATTTGAGGATCAGGCGCGCGCGGCCTCAGCCTGCTGCGCGCGCTTGCGAGCCTTGGCCCGCTCGTCCTGCGTCAGGAACCGCTTGCGCAGCCGCAACGCCTTCGGCGTCACCTCCAGCAGCTCATCGTCCTCCAGGAAGTCGAGCGACTGCTCCAGGCTCAGGATCGTCGGCGGCGTCAGCTTGACCGCGATGTCGGCGGTGCTGGCACGCATGTTCGTCAGCTTCTTCGCGCGACAGACGTTGACCGCCAGGTCTTCCTGGCGCGGGTTCTGCCCGACGATCATGCCCTCATAGACCTCGGTTCCTGGCTCGATGAACGTGACACCACGCTCCTGCGCGTTGGCGATACCGTGCGCGAGCGCCGTGCCGGTCTCGGACGCGACGAGCGCACCGGAGCGGGTCTGGACAATCGCGCCCATCCACGGCTCGAAGTCGATCAGGCGGGAGCCCATGACGACGGTACCCTTGGTTGCGGTCAGCATCGCGTTGCGCAAACCGATCAGACCGCGCGTCGGAATCGCAAACTCGAGTCGGGTATGGCCGTTCCCGTCATTGGCGAGGTCGAGCATGCGGGCCTTGCGGCTCCCGGTCAGCTCGGTAACGACGCCTGTGAACTCCTCGGGCACGGTCACGACGAGGTGCTCGATTGGCTCGAGCAGGTTGCCCTCGTCATCCATCCGCGTCACGACCTCCGGCCGCGACACCTGGAACTCATACCCCTCACGGCGCATCGTCTCGATCAGCACCGACAGGTGCAGCTCGCCCCGCCCGGACACGGCGAAGACGTCTGGCTGCTCGGTCGGTTCGACGCGAAGCGACAGGTTCGTCTCCAGCTCGCGATAGAGGCGATCGCCAAGCTGGCGCGACGTCGAATACTCGCCATCACGTCCAGAGAACGGAGAGGTGTTGACGCCGAACGTGAGCTTGAGCGTCGGCTCCTCGATCGCCACCGTCGGCAGTGCCTCCGGCTCGTCGGGATGCGCCAGGGTGCTGCCGATCTTCGCCTCGGCGAAGCCGGTAATCGCGATCAGGTCGCCCGCCTGGGCCTCCTCGATCTCGACCTTCCCAAGCCCCTCGAAGGTCATCAGCGACGAGACGCGCTGCTTCTGCTCGTTGACGCCGCCACCAATGTTGACGAGCGTCTCGTTGGTCCGGACCTTGCCGCGGTGGACCCGTCCGATCGCGATCCGTCCCCGGTGGGAGTCGTAGTCCAGCGACGTCACGAGCATCTGGAACGGCGCGGCCGTGTCGGCGACCGGTGCCGGGACAATGTCGAGGATCGTCTCCATCAACGGGCGAAGATCATCCGCCAGCTCATCCGGCTTCAGGCCAGCACGTCCGGCTCGACCAATGGCATACAGGATCGGGAAGTCGAGCTGGGACTCGTCGATCGCGAGCTCGAGGAAGAGGTCCATGATCAACCCTTCGACCTCGTCGATACGCGCATCCCGCTTGTCGACCTTGTTGATGACGACGATCGGGCGCAGGCCAATCTCCAGCGCGCGGCCAAGGACGGTCCGCGTCTGCGGCATCGGGCCTTCGGCTGCGTCGACCAGCAGAATGCAGCCATCCGCCATATTAAGGACGCGCTCGACCTCACCGCCGAAGTCGGCGTGGCCCGGCGTGTCGATGACGTTGATCTTCACGTCGCCGTAACGGATCGCGGTGTTCTTCGCGAGGATGGTGATGCCGCGCTCGCGCTCGAGATCATTGGAATCCATGATCAGGTCGCCAGCGGCGTCCGGGTCGCGGAAAATGTGCGACTGCTTCAAGAGGCCGTCCACGAGCGTGGTCTTGCCGTGGTCAACGTGGGCGATGATGGCGACGTTGCGCAGGTCCGCGCGGCGCGCGATATCGGGAGTGGGACTCATATGGGTGTTAGCTCTCGGGGGTATGATGCCCGGAAGCGGCATTGCTCCGGACCGCAGAAGATGATCCGTGCAAATCGGCTCCGGATCATTTCATGTGAATGGATTCACTTTTCGCTTAAGAATAGCACGCCGGAGGGCATCACCGCGACCGAAAGCACGCTTCGGCCCATTGCCTGTTGCGTATCGGTCCTGTAACGAGCGGAGTCCCGGGCCAGGTGCCCGGGACTCCGCAAGGTGATGGATTCATCCGAAGCACCGACTACCGGGCCGGATCGTGTTCCGCCATCATCCCGTCGACCAGGTCTCGAACCTGCTGGACGATACCGTCCAACGGTGCGACGACGATATCGTCCGACGTCCGCAGCTTCAGCTCGGCCGAATTGTTGTCGAGCGTCTTGCGGCTGACCGCGAGGCGGATCGGGTTCCCGATCAGGTCGGCGTCGTTGAACTTCACGCCCGGTCGCTCGCCACGATCGTCGTAGAGCACTTCGATCCCGGCCTGCTGCAGCTGATCGTAAAGCGCGTCGGTTGCCTGCCGGACGTCCTCATCCTTGCCGATGGTCAGCAGCGAGACGTGGAATGGAGCGATAGTGATCGGCCAGCGAATTCCCTTCTCGTCATAGTTCTGCTCGACCACGGTCGCCGCTGATCGACCGACACCGATACCGTAGGAGCCCATGACGACCGGCTTGGCCTTGCCGTTCTGGTCGAGGAACGTCGCGCCCATCGCCTCGGTATAGCGCGTGCCGAGCTTGAAGATGTTGCCGACCTCGATCGCGCGGCGGGCGTTCATCTTCTCGCCACACTTCGGGCAATGCGCACCGTGGTAGGCGGCGGCGACATCGGCGATCACATCCGCCTCGTAGTCCCGCCCGACGTTCGTGTTCTTCACGTGGTAGCCGGCCTTGTTCGCGCCGGCGACGAGGTTCCGGGCACGGCTGACGCTGTTGTCGACCACGACCATCGCGTCGTGGATGCCGATCGGCGATGCATAGCCCGGTTCGGCGCCAACCGCACGGATCTGCTCCTCCGTCGCCGGCACCAGGTCCGACGCGCCGATGGCGTTCCGGAGCTTCGTCTCGTTGACGTCGAGGTCGCCTCGGATCACGACGAAGACGAACTTCTCCCCGGCCATGAAGAAGACGGCCTTGGCGGTCTGGTTCAACTGGACACCGAGATAGTCGGCGACGGCCTGGATCGTCGAGGCATTCGGCGTCTCGACTTCCTCCAGCGGCAGCATCTCGTCTTCAGACTCCGGCTCGTCGCGGAACTCGGCGACCTCGCGGTTCGCCGCGTAATCGCCGTTCGGGCACAGGAGCACGATGTCCTCGCCATGCGGGGAGAACGCCATGTACTCGTCCGACGCTGATCCGCCCATCATCCCGACGTCCGCGCCGACGCGCACGAAGTCGAGCCCGAGGCGCGTGAAGATGCGCTCGTAGGCATGGGCGTGCTTGCGATACGACTCGTCCAGGCCCGCTTCATCCATATCCAGCGAGTACGAGTCCTTCATCGTGAACTCGCGCACGCGGATCAGGCCGCCGCGAGCGCGGGGCTCATCTCGCCACTTCGATTGCAGGTGATAGACGATCTGCGGAAGCTGCTTGTAGGAGTTGACATCCGTCCGCAGCAGATCGGCAACGACCTCTTCGTGGGTCATCGCGAGGACCATGTCACGGTCGCCGCGATCCTTGAACCGCGCCATCTCCGGACCGATCGCATCGTAGCGACCGGATTCCTTCCAGATGTCCGCGGTGTGGACGAACGGCATGAGCATCTCCTGCCCGCCGATCGCATCCATCTCTTCCCGGATGATCGCTTCCACCTTGCGGATCACCCGGTACCCGAGCGGCATGAGGCTGTAGATACCTGCACCCAGGGGGCGGATCATCGCGGCGCGCACCATCAGCTGATGGCTAGGGAACTCGGCGTCCGCCGGTGCCTCGCGAATCGTCCGTCCAAAGAGCTTCGCCATACGCATGGCTATCACGTCCTCCTGAATGCAAACATGCCGACGGGTGCCACGCTTCTGTATGTGGCCCCGGTAGGGGAAAGAATACGCGATACCGCGCAGATTCGGTTGTCTTCCCCGCGCTCCGCGCATATCGTGCCTGCATCGAGATGCCATCACGCCGCTCGGCGCCACCGGACAAGGAGACCGCATGCAGAGCACGCTGACGCACCTGGAATGCACCAACTGCCACCAGACGTACCCGGCGAACACGCCGATGACGACGTGCCCTGAGTGCGGGAAGGTGCTCTACGCCCGGTATGACCTCGAACGGGCGGCGAAGCACATGACACCCGAGGCACTCGCGACCAGACCGTGGAACATGTGGCGCTACGCCGAGATCCTCCCGGTCACCGAGAGCCGCAACATCGCCTCACTGGGTGAAGGTGGTACGCCCCTGCTCCCCGCACCGCGACTGGGCGCCGAGTTCGGCCTCAACCGCCTGCTCGTCAAGGACGAGGGCCGCAACCCAACCGGCAGCTTCAAGGCACGCGGCCTCGGGATGGCGGTCTCGAAGGCCCGGGAGTTGGGCGCGACCACAGTGGCGATTCCCTCCGCTGGCAACGCCGGGGCCGCAATGGCCGCCTACGCCGCCCGAGCCGGGCTTGAGGCCGTCGTCGCGATTCCCGCTGATGGACCAGAGGCGATGACGGCCGAATGCGTTGCGTTCGGCGCGCGGACGATCCTCGTGAACGGCCTGATCAACGACGCCGCCAAGGTCATCCGCGACGGCGCGAGCCGGTTCGGCTGGTTCGATGTTTCGACCTTGAAGGAGCCCTACCGCGCCGAGGGCAAGAAGACGATGGGGCTCGAGATTGCGGAGCAGCTGGGCTGGAAGCTACCTGACGCCATCATCTACCCCACCGGCGGCGGGACAGGGATCGTCGGCATGTGGAAAGCGTTCGCGGAACTCGAAGCGATGGGCCTGATCGGCCCGGAGCGGCCGAAGATGGTGGTTGTCCAGGCCGAGAACTGCGCGCCGATCGTCAAGGCATTCGAGGCTGGAGAGCAGCATGCAGACCTCTGGCCGAACGCCTCCACGATCGCGGCGGGGATGCGCGTACCGGTCGCGATCGGCGACTACCTAATCCTCGACGCGATCCGGGAGAGTGGCGGCACCGCGATCACGGTATCGGACGCCGACATGCTCGAAGGCATGCGCCTCGCGGCGACCCGCGAAGGGATGTTCGTCTCCCCGGAGTCCGGAGCGGCGATGATTGCCGCCCGGCATCTCCAGGAGAGCGGATTCCTGCGCCAGGATGATGAGGTCGTGGTCTTTTCGACCGGGTCCGGGCTGATGCACATGGATCTGATCGAGGTTCCCGATCTACCGGTCGTCGACCCGGACCATCCCGAGGAGGCGTGGGCATCGCCGGCGTAACTAATTGGCCACGCCCTTCGCCAGCCGCACCTCGCCCCGCTCCTTGACGTCCTCGGCGCGGGCAAGGATGAAAAGCAGCGACGACAGCCGGTTGAGGTAGCGGATGATCTCGGGGTTGCCGATCGCGCCCTCCTCGGCCAGCGCGACCGCCGACCGCTCGGCGCGCCGGACCACGGTCCGGGCGACGTCGAGCGCGGCCCCGGCATGCGTGTCACCCGGAACGACGAACTCGCGCGGCAGCGTGACGGTCTCTTGCACCGAGGCGATGCTGCCCTCCAGCCAGTCCACGCGGTCGGCCGAGAAGCGAAGTGAATCCGGCCGCGTCGTATCGATGAATGCCAGCTCCGCCATGATCTGGTACAGGTCACGCTGGGCCGCGATCAGCAACTCGTTGGCGTTCTCCCACGTCGCAAGGGATCGCCCCAACCCGATCGATGAGTTCGCCTCGTCGAGGTCGCCAAGCAGGTCAATACGCGGATCATCCTTCCGGACCCGCTCGCCCAACAGGTCTGTTGCGCCCTGATCGCCCCGCGCCGTGTAGATCTTCATGTCTTATTCACTCCAGAATCGAATTCGTATCACCGAACGTTGTGTGCGGCGATATCCGGCATCGGGCACCGCTCCCCGGCCGCAGCTGCGAGGGGCGACGGTACGTCGGCACTATCCACCACCTCATCGCCGGATTTGGTAGCATCATGGTCCTGACGGGTCGTACGTATAACGACCCCACGCCATACTACCCGTATCCGGCGTTACGCTCCCGCCATCCCGTCCCGGATACCCGACCGCATCGAATACCACGGCGCACATCATCACAATCCTCGCACCGCGCCGCCCGAATTTCGGAGGAAACCTGCCTCATGATCACGCCGTTGCGACCGCGCCCCGAACCGTCCCGGAAGGATTTCTCGGAGGGCCCGATCCGCCTCGCCCTCATCGGCACGGGGTTCGGATCAGCGGTGCACCTGCCGGCGCTGGCCCATGTCGACCATACCGAGCTGGTCGCCATCTGCTCCCGCCGCCAGGAGCGAGCCACCGCCATCGCCGCGCGCCACGGCGTCCATACCGCATCCACCGACTGGCGGGATGTGATCAACGACCCTGGCGTCGACGCCGTCATCATCGCCACGCCGCCGTACCTGCATCACCAGATGGTGATCGCGGCGATCGAGGCGGGCAAGCACGTCCTCTGCGAGAAACCGCTCGCCCGTAACCTGGCCGAGACGCGCGACATGGCCCGCCTTGCCGAGCACGCGAAGGTGGTCGCGATGGTCAACCATCAGTACCGCTACCTCCCGATCCGCCGCCGCGTGAAGGAGCTGATCGACGAGGGATACATCGGCGAGCCGCAGTCCGTCTCCATGATCGTCTTCAACTCGTCGCTCACCGACCCGGAAACGACCCGCTTCACCTGGTTGATGGAGGAAGAGAAGGCCGGCGGCATGCTCCGGGCCTTCGGCTCGCACTACATCGACACGCTACGCTGGTGGCTCGGCGAAATCGATGGCGTCGCCGGCACCACCGGCACCATGGTCACCAAGCGGCGGCTGCCGGACTCCACGACGATGGCGACCGTGGACGCTGACGACAACTTCGCCTTCCTGCTGCAGTTCCGGAACGGGGCGATCGGCTCGGTGCACTACTCGTCGACGGCTCCGATCGACGCCGGTGAATCGATCACGATCAGCGGTTCCGAGGGCATGCTCATCATGGAAGGCGACGCCGAGCTCTTCGGCGCCCGGAAGCGCGACATGCACCTGCGAGAGCTGGCCATTCCGGACCGTCTCATGCCCAAGCTGCCGCAGTTCAGCCATCATCTCACCCGCCCCACCATCCTGCTGATGCGGGACTGGATCCAGGCGATCCGCGAAGGCGACTTCACGAAGAACGCCCCGTCGTTCCATGATGGCGCGAAAGTCCAGGAGATCATCGACGGCGTGACCCGCTCCCGTGTCCAGGGCCGCTGGGTCGACACGAGCGGTGCCCGCTGGCCACGCACCAGCCGCATCTAGCAACAGCGCTCGTCACCACCGATGGCTTGGCGACTCAGTCGTGGGCCGGATTCACCTCCGTGCGACGCGGGGTGGCAGGCGACCGCCCGCGGAGCGTTTCCGCTCCCCAAACGATCGTCACGCCCGCGACACATAGCGCGGTCATCGCCGCCGTGATGGCCGGTCGGGCGAACCCGTCGTACTCCGGGAACATCGAGAAGCTCACGTTGTCCATCGCATGAAACGACGTCGCCGCAAACACGCTCTTCCCGGTGTTGGCGTAGATCCACACGATCAGGACACGCAGGACGACGGTGAAGCTGCGCTGCGACAGGAGCCATGCGGCGCTCCGGCCCGCCTGGATGTCCGGGATGACGTGGATCAGGGCCCACGCGAGGCCGAGCACGAGACCAACCCCGAGGGCGCTCCCCGCTGAGGTCCATCGCGGCAGTGCATATGCCGTCCATCCGAGCTCTTCCCCGGCAGCGGCGATGAAATAGATCGCGAACAGCAGCGGCACGGCGACCAGGGGCGCGGCCAGCCCCGGGAGATCGATGCCTGCTACCCGCATCGCCACGTAGGTCCCAGCGTAGATCAGTGGCAACAGGAGGAACACCGGCGCGAGCCACCAGCGTGAGCGAATTCGCCGGGCGTCACCAACGCGAGCAAGGAGCCGCCTGACACCCGCTCTCCCCTCTTCCCGATGGACAAGGATGGCCGCCGCCAGCCCCGGCGCCACGAACATCAGCGCGCTGACAGGGAGGCCGAACGGGAGGGATATCGAGGCCCGGGCGGCGAAGGCGCCGAGGACATAGAAGGGCAACGACAGGAGGAAGGTTAGGAGGAGGAAGGCCCAAACGGGTGGATTCGGTCGCGCGGCCGGAACGCTCACGAGAGAATGCTCCTGGAGATCACATGGCCGACGGCCAACTGGTAGCTCGCCGTAAAAATACGGCTGGGGTCCCGGGCGACCCAGCGTACCACAGGATGGTCGACGGCCCGTCAAACATCCACATTTCGGCTGCGGGAATCCGGTAATTCCGCGTAACTCCGGCAATTGCCGCTATACTTGGGAATCCTGAAGCCGCGGGAACCTGACGAACCGGCACGGCCACATACGGGTGCCGTTGCATAATCGTCGGCTCCCTCGCAGGCACATATCGTGAAGGGAGACTTCGTGGTCGCTACTACCTCTACCGCAACATCCGAGCTCATCCTGTCGCCCGACGTCGAGGTGGATACCCCGGCGCTGATCGTGTCCGAGGAAATCCTTCATCGCAACATCGCCGGCATGGCGTCATTCGCGAACAGCGTCGGCGTCAACCTGCGCCCGCACATCAAGACGCACAAGACGCCGCAGATCGCCCGGCTGCAAATCGCGGCTGGCGCGGTCGGCGTGACCTGCGCGAAGGTCGGCGAGGCTGAGGTCATGGTGAACGAGGCCGGCGTGCAGGATGTGCTGCTCGCCTACCCGATCATCGGTGAGCCGAAGTACCGTCGCATCGTCGCGCTCATGGAGAAGGCACGCATCGCGATCGCCCTGGATTCGCGCGAAGCCGCGACCATGCTGAACGAGGCGATGGCACGCCACGACCGCACGATCGATGTCTACGTCGAGGTGAACACCGGACAGAACCGCTCCGGCGTGATGGCCGGTGACGAGGCCGTGAAATTCGCGCTGGAGGTGGCGCGCCACCCGAACCTGCGCCTGACCGGCATCATGACCCACGAGGGGCATGTCAGCTCGGTGGACCCGGCCGAGATCGAGGCCAAGGCGCGGGAGGCTGGCGAGAAGATGGTGGAAACGGCGGAGAAGATCCGCAAGCACGGGATCGAGCTTCCGACCGTCAGCGTCGGATCGACGCCCGCGGCCCGCTTTACGCCGCTCGTCAAGGGCATCACCGAGGCCCGTCCCGGGACATACGTCTTCAACGACAACTCCCTCTTCCGGTACGGGACGCACTGGGGCGTTGATGACTGCGCCGCCCGTTTCGTCGCGACGGTCGTCAGCCGCCCGGCGGAGGATCGCGCGGTGCTCGACACTGGCTCGAAGTCGCTGGCGATGGACCCGAGCAAGTCGCATCCGGGCCACGGCTACATCGTCGGCCATCCTGATGTCATCATCACCAAGCTCAGCGAGGAGCACGGCGTTTGCCAGCTTCCTGCCGGTGAAGAAGGGTTCAATGTCGGTGATCGGGTGGAAATCATCCCGAACCACGTATGCCCGACGATCAACCTCCAGGACGAGATGCAGATCGTCCGCGACGGCAAGATCGTCGACACCTGGAAGATCGCCGCGCGCGGCAAAGTTCGCTAGCCAATACCACAGCGTCAAGGCGTCCCGCAGCATCGGGACGCCTTTTTCGTGCATCTCGCACGTTGACACGTCTCCTGCGCTCACTAGAGTGGAAAACACGAAGTATCGGCTGGAAATGGAAAGACCGGCCACCATTTTCGCGGGGAGTCAACCACGTGAACGACAAGATGGCGCTACTCTTGATCGACATCCAGCAAGGTATGGACGATCCCTACTGGGGACCGCGCAACAACCCGGAAGCGGAAGCGAATGCGTCACGGCTTCTGGGTGCGTTCCGCGACGCCGGTTTGCCGGTGGTCCATGTCCACCACCGGTCGGTACGGCCGCAATCACCGCTGTACCCGGGCAAGCCCGGGATCGAGGTCAAGCCGGAAGTGGCCCCAATCGACGGAGAGCCGGTCTTCCTGAAGAACGTCAACAGTGCCTTCATCGGCACACCGCTCGAGGAGTGGCTTCGCGAGCGAAACATCGACCGCCTCGTGATCTGCGGCCTGACGACGAACCACTGCGTCGATACGAGCACGCGGATGGCGGGAAACCTTGGCTTCAACCCGATTCTCGTCGCCGACGCCTGCGCGACGAACGACCGCGTCAGCCCGGACGGCCGTATCTGGGATGCCGAGACGATTCACCAGATTAGCCTGACCAACCTCCATGACGAGTTCGCGACGGTCATGGAGACCGAGGATGTCATCGCCCAGATCCACGCGATGGCCGGAGACCCTGCCTGATACCGAACGGGCGGAGCCGTTGATTGCCGAGATTCGGGGACGTCCGGCGAAGGTGATCATGATCATGCTCTTTTGGTTTCCCCGGGGTTTAGGCGTCAACTTTTCAAGTTAACCAAGTTGTTCGGGTATGGAAAACCTGGGCAAGTTGAGCGGTCGACGCTCCTGGGCGAGGAGCGAGCGAAGTGGGTGTCAAGGCGTCAAGACGCCAAGTTTGTGTTTCTATGGAGAAACCTGGCGTCTTGACGTGCGGGCGGTCCTGGAGACATGTTCGGGGCCAGATGTCTCGCCCTACCGGGAGGGACGCTCGATATTGGCAGCAGGTTCATGCATGCCGCGTCGCTTCGCGTTGGATCCTTCGCAAAGCTCGGGATGACGAGCGCCTTGGTGGCGGGGCGGCCCTTCCGTCGAATGGCCCGCTATTTGCTCAGCTCGATGCCTGTCTCGCGCGGCTCGACGCGGTCTCCCGGCTTGAGGTGTCGCCGTCCGTCGACGTTCGCGCCCATCCCGACGAGCACGAGGTCTTCGGTCTCTGGCTCGTCGCCCGACGGCTGTGCCCCGATTGTGGCGCCCTTTCCGATCACCGCGTTCCGGTCGACGATGGCGTAGCGCACGTCGGCGTCGGCGTGGATGGTCACGTCGTGCAGAATCACCGCATTCTCGACCGTGGCGCCATCCTCTACCGTGACACCCGGCCCCAGTACGGCGTTTCTCACGGTGCCCCTGATGACACAACCTGGTGAGACCAGCGCGTTGTCGATCCCGGCACTGGCTGCGATCCGCGCCGGCATCCGCTGATGATCGAGGGTGAAGATGGGCCAGGAGGGGTCGTCCAGATGCAGCGCAGGACTGTCCTGAAGCAGGTCCATGTGCGACGCGAAGTAGGTCTCCGGCCGGCCGACGTCCTTCCAGTAGCCAGGGAGCCGATGCTCGTACGCGCGACCTCGCTCGACGAGACGAGGCAGCAGATGATGGCCAAAGTCCTCGAGGTTCGTGCTCTCGTCGTCACCGCGCTCGTCGACAATCTCCTCCAGCACCGACAGGACACTGTCCGGCTCGTAGACGAAGATCTCGGTCGCGACAATATCGGTTTCCGGCTCGTCGGGCTTGTAGTCGAATTTCGAGATCAGGTCCTCACCGCTGGCCCTGACGACGGCGTGGTTGGACGCCTGGTCCCGGGGCACCTGCGTGGTGACCACCGTGCCCTCTGCCTCCCGCGCCAGGTGCGTCTCGATCGCATCGTTGTAGTCGAACCGGTAGATGTGGTCCGCGCTCAACACCAGCAGCACCTCCGGGTCGTATTCGCGGATCAGCTCCCGGGTGCGGTAGATCGCGTCGGCGTTGCCCTCATGCCATCCGCCATCCTCGCCGCCTTCCTGCTGCGGCGTGATGATCCGGAGGCCGCCCCGGGTGCGGTCCATGTCCCACGGCCGACCATGGGCCAGCACATCGATCATCGACTGGATCTCGAACTGGGCGACGACCCAAACATCGGTGATGCCGCTATTGCGCAGATTGCTCAAGGGCAGATCGATCAGGCGATAGACGCCGGCGAAAGGCAGCGCGGGCTTCGCGCGTCGTTCCGTCAGCACCTCCATCCGGTTTCCCTGTCCGCCGGCCAGCACCATGGCGAGTATTCGTGGTTGTCGCATGTCCTCACCTGTACCTATTTCGGCTGAATCGCTCCTCCTGCCAATGCACGGGCCATGCCCACATCGGGATTCGCCCTGGTCGGCAGGTACGCCCGCGCCTTGCCGAACCGGTCATGCCTTCGTTTGTGCACCCCTCCGAACACGCCTAGACTTGAAGCAGACGACCTGATGCGGAGAGGCCACACCGGCGCCACCGCTGACGCCGGCCCTCACCGGGCCTCGTAGAAAGGTCCACCCCTTCATGACCAACACACCCCTGACTCGCCGCATCCTCGTGCCACTGGACGGCGGCGACCTCTCGATGTCGGCGCTGCCTTTCCTGCGCGCACTCGCCACTCCGGAATCGGAGGTGATCCTGCTTCGCGTTGTCCCGGACGGTGGGGGCCTCCTCGATCGCCTCGTCCCGTCACGTGGCCGGGCAGAGGAGATCCTCCAGGCATCGGTCACGGCTGCCGACGAATTCCTCGCTGATATTCGCGATGGCCTTCACGAAATGTCCGCCTCCATCACCAGCCTCACACGGGTGGGACACCCGGCGGACGAGATCCTCGCCGTGGCCGAGGAGTCGGACGTCTCCCTGATCATCATGGCGACGAACGGCCACGGCCCGATCGGCAGGATGGTGCTGGGGAGCATCGCCAACCGCGTCGCGCACACGGCAGAGGCGCCGGTGCTGCTCTTCCGGCCCGACAAGATCACGCTGCCATTCAGCGAGGATCTCCTTGTCCCGCTCCATCGCGTGGTTGTGCCCATCGACGGATCAGGCAGGGCACGCGAGGCGCTCGCGCCAGCAACGAACATCGCGCGCCAGGTCAGCGTTCCGATCCACCTCGTGCGCGTGGTCGACGTGGAGGACCATATCGACCTCGACGTCGATGCACTCAAGGCGGAATACGGGGACGTCATGTCCGAGATTTCCACGCTGCAGAGTGACATGCATGACGAGCTCGAGCAGGAAGCGAGCGCCATTCGTGACCAGGGCATGGACGTCAGCACCGAGGTCCTGACCGGTGGAGCGGCATCCGGCATCCTCGGCCTGCTCAAGGCAGGCGATATGGTCGTCATGACCAGTCATGGTGAGGGCGACGCCGGTGGCTTGTTTGTCGGGAGCGTGACGGAGCAATTGATCCAGCAATCCGCCGCACCCATCGTGCTCGTCCCGACGACCAGGCGCGCCGCCATCGCCTCCTCGGTCCGGTCCGGGGCCATGCCCGACTGAGAGGGCGATCAAGAGATCGTGTTGCGGGACCACACGACAAGAGGGCGTTGCGACCACGTTTCCTGGTCGCAACGCCCTCTTGTAACAAACGCAACAGGATGTCGCCCCGGCTAGTCCGCCGCGCCCTCTTGCATCTCCTCCTCTTCCTGCATCGCCTTCAGCTCCAGCAGCGCCTTCGGCACCACGGTCCGGAACTGCGCTCGCACCTCATCCCACCGGGCCAGGATATCCCGGCCCCGGGCGCTGCCAGTCGCGGCCACATGGCGCTCGATCAGCACGCGGACCACGGCCGCATCGGAATCACCCAGCGCGTCCAGATGGACCGAGTCGCTGTTGATGCGCTCGGCGAGCGTGCCTTCGGGGTCGAGGACCCATGCCTGGCCGTTGGTCATGCCCGCGCCGAAGTTGATCCCGGTCGGGCCGAGGATCACCGCGCGACCGCCGGTCATGTACTCGCAGCCGTGATCGCCGACGCCCTCGACGACCGCCGTCGCGCCGCTGTTCCGGACGGCGAAGCGCTCGCCGGCAAAACCAGCGAGGAAGAGCTCACCGGCCGTCGCCCCGTAGAGGATGGTGTTCCCGGCGATCGCCTGTGGTTCCGTGAAGGCGGCATTCCGGTCCGGGAAAATCGCGATCCGCCCGCCATTGAGGCCCTTGCCGACGTAGTCGTTCGCCTCGCCCTCGAGCTCCAGCGTCATGCCGCTCACCGCGAAGGCGCCGAAGCTCTGGCCCGCACTGCCACGGAACGTCAGTCGAACCGGATCGGTCATCAGGCCACCGCGCCGACGCATCACCATGTTACCGGCGATACGCGCGCCGACGGTGCGATCCTCTGTCCTAATCGGTGATGAGACATGGATCTCCTGGTCGCGGCCGAACTGTGGCTCGACCTGGCTCCACAACCGGGCGGTGAGGTCGTCCGCGTTCAGGTGATTGATCTCGACAGTGTGCCGCATCGCGCTGCCGGGTTCCGGCGCGGCGATCAGCGGGGTGACATCAACCTTCCGCGCGCGGCCATGCGCCCGTGCCTCCCGGAGGAGGTCGCTGCGGCCGATGATCTCGTCCAGCGACCGGATGCCGAGGTCGGCCATCAGCTCGCGGATGCCTCCGACAAGCTGGCGGAACCAGTTCTCGATCATCTCCGGCGTTCCGGTGAACTTCGCGCGAAGGTCGGCCCGCTGGGTCGCGATCCCGGTCGGGCAGGTGTTGAGGTGACACTGCCGGGCCATATCGCAGCCCAT
>DATGPC010000135.1:0-3783 GCA_035305265.1 Thermomicrobiales bacterium
GGCTGGAGCAGCGCATTCCGGGCCGGTAACGGCTCCTTATCGCCCGGTGAGCGTGACACCACGCGGCTCGGTCCAGCTGACATTGGGAACGATCTCGATCGCGACCCGGTCGGCCTCGAAACGCGCCCGGCACCTCATGCCGACTTCGCTTTCGGTGTAGCAGATGCGCATCTCGAAGGTGCTCTCGTCGGTCCATCCCCCGCACGCCGCGATCGACTCCGGCGTCCCTGCCCGCTGCGCAGACGTTCCGGCACGCCATGAGCCGTGTCCCGCCGTGATGCGATGCTCCCCCCGACTGTCCGTGATGGTCACGGTGTCGCTATCTTCGCCGAACTCGAACGTCATGCACTCGATGCCGGCGTCGTTTCGCTCCAGCGCCCACGTCTTGCCGGATATCCTGCCAACGTTCCCGGGCGTCGCGGCTCCCGGCACGACCGGCAGCTCGAGCGACGACAAACGCGCATCCAGCACCGCCTGGGCCTCGCCGTCTTCAGGGAGCGGCTCATCCCCGAACGTGGGCAGGAGATGCGCCCACACCTTGTCGAGCACCCCTTGCAGGTCCCGCGTCCCGCTGGTGATCGCCACCACCGCATCCTGCCCTGGCAAGACAACGCAGAATTGCCCGAACGCCCCGTCGCCACGGTAGGAGCCGTTCCGGTTCCGCCAGAACTGATACCCGTACCCAACCATCCAGTCCGGATTGGCTTGCGTGTTGCTCGTGTCGGAGTGCATCGCTGTGGCCGTCTCGACCCACGCCTCGGGAACGAGCTGGCGGCCCTGCCACATGCCCTTCTGCAAATACAGTTGGCCGAAACGCGCGATGTCCTCCGTCCTGATGTGCAGGCCGGTTCCACCGAGGCTCCGCCCCTGCGGGTCGGTGTCCCACGACGGATTCTCGATACCCAGCGGCTCGAATAGTCGCGGGCGCAGGTAGTCGATCAGGGTTTCGCCGGTAAGCTGGGTGATGATCACCGAGAGCATGTACGTCGCCGGCGTGTTGTAGACGAACCACGTTCCGGGTTCATGGCCGACCGGCTGCGCGAGGAACGCGCGGACCCAGTTGTCGCCGTGCTCGCCGTTCCCGCGCCAGACCGCACCCAGCGTGTCCTCGTGATGCCCGGTGTTCATGCTGAGCAGGTGCCGGACCGTCATCGCCTTCAGGTTGTCCGAGGGATCGTCCGGAGCGTCGTCCGGGAAGAACGACAGCACCGGGTCATCGAGGGTCAGCAACCCCTCGTGGATCGCGATGCCGATCGCGGTCGACGTGAAGCTCTTGCTCAGCGAGTACATCGTGTGCGGCAGCTCCGGCCGGTACGGCTCCCGCCATCCCTGGACAACCACCTTTCCGTGACGCAGCAGCATGAAGCTGTGCACCGCATCGAGCGGATCGTCGTGCGCCTCGACGGCATCGATGAAATCGAGGATCGCCGACGACGAAATGCCTTCGGCTTCGGGCGTGCTGATCGGAAGCGATTCCTTCAGGGTCGATGAGGGCCTGGTGGTTTCCACGACGTTCCCCTCCACAGGGTAGTGCGGCTGAATGCAGGACAGTGCTGCCCTATTCTGCCGCACATATCCGCACCTGTGGAGCGCTCCGGACCGCTGCCTTTACGCCGGGCCGTCGAACTGCTGCTTCGCGTGCGCCGTCGATTCGGGCGTCGGCTCGTCGGTCACGAGCGCCGGATCCGGCAACTCCTCATCGACCACGCTCGATTCCGTCACCTTCGGCCGCCACGGCCGCTTTGGATCGATCCGCTCGGCCAGTACCTCGACGATGTTCTGCGTCGAGCGCCCGGCAAAGTGCTCGATCTGCTGGTGGCACGACACACCCGCCGTCGCAACGGTCACGGTCGTCGGCGTCTCCCGCAGTGCCGGGAAGAGACGCTCCTCACCCACCTTGCGCGAGACCTCGTAATGCTCCGCCTCGTAGCCGAACGACCCGGCCATGCCGCAGCATCCCGCGCCGCTCTCGGTCGGGCGGCAACCGGACGCCTTCAGCATCGTCATCGACGGCTCGACGCCGATCAGCGCCTTCTGGTGACAATGCCCGTGGAAGAAGACCTCCGGACCGGTGTTCTTCTTCCATTGGATACCGAGATCGCCGTCAGCCTCCAGCTTCGCGAGGTACTCGTCGATCATGTACGCCTGCCCGGCGACAGCCTTCGCGTCCTCGTCGTCCGGCAGCAGGTCGATGTACTCGTCGCGCAGCGTCAGGATGCAGCTCGGCTCCGTGCCGACGATCGGGATGCCCTGACGCGCGTAATCCGCCAGCACATTGACGTTCTTGCGGGCGTTCTTCCGCGCCGCCTCGATCAACCCCTTGGAGAGCATCGGCCGGCCACAGCAGGCGCGCCGCTCCTCGATCACGACCTCGAACCCGGCCGCCTCCAGCAGCTTCACCGCGGCGATGCCGACCTCCGGGTAGTTGTAGGTCGCGAAGGTGTCGTGGAAGTAGACGATCTTGCCCCGCGTCACGTTCGGCACCGAGCGCTGCTTCCGGTGCGCCCGGTAGCGATGCAGGAACGTGCGCCCCTGGAACGGCGAGAGCTTGCGCTCCCGGTGCACGCCAAGCGCGGACATCACCGGTTTCGCGATGGGCGACCCGGTCAGCAGGTTCGCGATCGGCGCGACCGGCGCGGCAAGCTTCGAGAGCGTATGGATGTTCCCGAACACCCGCGCCCGCAGCGGCACGCCCTTGCGGTCGTAGTAGTGCGACAGGAATTCGGTCTTCAACTTCGTCATGTCGACGCTGGACGGGCACTCCGTCGTGCAGGCCTTGCACGAGAGGCAGAGGTCAAGCACCTCGTACGTCGCGTCGTTCGCGAAGTCGGCCGGCGTCAGCAGGTTCCCCGCGAGCGCGTTCCGCAAGGCGTTCGCCCGGCCGCGCGTCGTGTCCTTCTCGGCGCGCGTGGCCATGTAGCTCGGCCACATCGTGCCCGTGTGTGTCTTCCGGCACACGGCCGCGCCGTTGCACATCTCGACCGCGCCCATGAATCCGCCCTCGCGGCTGAAGTCGAGCCGGGTGTCGATCTTGACCGGCTGGTACTTCGGCCCGAAGCGCAGATGCTCCGTCATCGACGGCCCGTTCACCTTCTTGCCGGGGTTCATCAGCCCTTCGGGGTCGAAGATAGCCTTGAACTCCTTCATCACCCCGTAGAGCTCGCTGCCGAAGATCAGCTCGTTCAGCTCCGAGCGCTGGATGCCGTCGCCGTGCTCGCCGCTCATCACGCCGCCGAACCGATGCGCCAGCTCCGCCGCCTCGTGCGCCATCTCCCGCATCGCCTCGATGCCGTCGACGGTCTTCAGGTTCAGCAGCGGGCGGACATGGAGACATCCCGCCGACGCATGCGCGTAGAACGCGGCGGTCGTGTTGTGCCGCTCTACCATCTGCTGCACGGCGCCGACGTACTCCGGCAGGTGCTCGGGCGGAACGGAGACGTCCTCGATCACCGGGATCGGCTTCGCGTCGCCCCGGACGCTCATCAGCAGCCCGAGGCCCGCCTTCCGCACGTTCCAGACGTTCTTCTGCAACTTCGGATCGAGCAGGACCTGCGGCTCGGTCATCAGCGGGATGCCACGCTTCGCAACGTGCTCGACCAGCCGCTGGCACTTCGCCTTCAGCTCGCGCTCGGATGTGCCGTAGAACTCGACGGCGAGGATCCCGGCCGGGTCGCCATGAATAAAGGAGATCTGGTTCGCGTAACCGGGCTGCTCGCGCGTCAGGCTGATCAGCATCCGGTCCATCAGCTCGATCGCCGACGGATCGACCTCGAGGATCGCGTT
>DATGPC010000136.1:0-6404 GCA_035305265.1 Thermomicrobiales bacterium
CAGATGCATTCCGCGACCACCGCCGGGTGGTAGGCCGGTGGCGGGACGGTCGGGCGGAAGCCGAGCGCGTTCCGGGCATTGTTGTAGAACGGCGTGTTGATGACCGCTGGCTTCACGGACGTCACCGAGATCGGCGCCCCATCGGCGCGAAGCTCGCGACGGAGCGTTTCGACGAACCCCTGAATCGCGTGCTTCGAGGTGGCGTACGCGCCCTGCAGCGGCATCGCCACCGTGCTCTCGATGGAGGACACGAAGATCAGTGCGCCACCCTGCCAGCGAAGGTGCGGCAAGGCCGCCTTCGTTCCATGGACATACCCCATCAGGTTGACGTCCATCACTCGCCGGAAATCAACGAGGGAGATGTCCTCGATCTTGGCGTAGGCGCCGACCGCCGCGACGTTCACCCACGTATCGATCCGGCCAAACGCCTCGATCGCTGCATCCGCGACGGCGACGACCTGCCCGAAGTCCGATGCGTCACAAGTGACCCATGCCGCCTGTCCGCCATTAGCCCTGATCTCCTCGGCCAGCGATATGAGCCCCGGCTCGCTGCGAGCGGCGGCGACCACCTTCGCGCCCCGCGCGGCACACTGGAGCGCCGTTTCCCGGCCGATGCCGCTCGACGCGCCGAGAATGACCACGACCTGCTCGCTGAGGGGCTTGAGCCGGACCATCGGGACCTCCTGGTGGACGTAGGCCGGTGTTCGCTTACCAGGCCCGCTTCAGGGCTGACTGTGCGGCGTGATACCCGGCCATCCCGTGAACGCCACCACCGGGAGGTGCGGACGACGAGGCAATGTAGAGCCTGGGGTTCGGTGTGCTGTACGGGTCGATGCGCGGAGCGGGACGCGTGAAGAGCTGCCGCCAGTCCTGCATCCCGGCGTTGATATCGCCGCCGACAAAGTTGGCGTTCCACGCTTCCATCTCGACGGCGTTTTTCGTCGCCCGGCCGATGATCCGATCCCGGAAACCGGGCGCGAACCGCTCCACCTGCGCCTCGATGCGCTCGGTCATGTCAACTGTCGAGCCGCTCGGCACGTGGCAGTATCCCCAGAGCGTGTGCTTGCCAGCGGGCGCGCGGGTATCGTCGAACAGGCTCTGCTGCGCCAGCAGCACGAACGGTCGCTCCGGATGCCGCCCCTGCGTGACGTCGTGCTCGGCGGCGGCGATCTCCTCGAACGTCGGGCCGAGGTGAACGGTTCCGGCCCGCGTGCACGCCTTCGCTGTCCAGGGCACCGGTCCGTCGAGCGCCCAGTCGATCTTGAAGACGCCGGGGCCGTATCGGTAATTGCCCAGGGTACGGCGATAGGATGCCGGAAGCTCGTCTCCGGCGATCTCGAGCACCTGGCGCGGTGCCGTGTTGAAAAGGACGGCGTCCGCGCCCTCCGCGATGTCGAGCGATGTAATCCGCGTTCCGGTCTCTATAGTCCCTCCGAGGGAGCGCAGGTAGGTCGCCAGCGCATTGGAGATGCTCTGGGAGCCGCCCTTGGGGATCGGCCAGCCAACCGCATGGCCGACGAGCCCGAGCACCAGCCCGATGGCGGTCGTGACCGGTCGGGAGAGATCCAGCATCGAGTGCGCGGCCATGCCGGTGAAGAGCGCGCGCGCGTACTTGTCGTTGAATCGGCCGCGAACGAAGCGGTCCATTGGCAGGAGCGCTGGCAATCCGAACTTCGCCAGCGCGATCGGGTGCCGTGGCAGCCTGAACGGGCCGAGCAGGGAGTCAAGCAGGAGATCGAAGTCTTTCACGAGCGGGGAGAAGAAGTTTGCCCAGGCTTCCCCGTCCTCTCCCAGTGAGCTGGCCGTCTCCTCGATCGATTGCGTAAAGACCGCGGCGGTGCCGTCATCGAACGGGTGCGCGAGGGCGATTGGCGGCTGGATCCACGACAGTCCGAACTCATGCAGGGGCAAGGTGCTGAAGAAGGGAGACGCCGGCGCCAGCGGATGGATCGCCGCGCAGGTATCGTGGATGAAGCCCGGCAGCGTCAGCTCCGCCGAGCGACACCCCCCACCGATCGTGTCGTTGGCCTCGAAGACCTGGACCGATTTTCCGGCCTGGGCCAGCGCGATCGCGGCGGCGAGGCCGTTTGGCCCGGATCCCACCACGACGGCGTCCGGGGAGCTATTCGTCGAAAGCGTTTCGGTCACGAAGATGTGCCTCTCGATCGTATGCTGGTTGCCAATCGCCGGAACGGCCGGGCGACCAGGTATGCGGCCGTATGCAGGAATGCATTCTCGGTGATGTTCGTCGCGTTGGCCCATTTACGCCGTTTGTCGAGGCTCTGGGTCTTGGACTCCGGCTCCGCCTCGATGCCATACGAGCGGGCAAGGGCGCGGAGACTGGCCTTCCAGAAGTTGTTCTCATGGTGATGCCCGCCCAGAGGCATGCCGATCTCGTAGATGGGGTCGCTGGCGCGCATGAGGACGTCGACATGGGCAACGGTAACATCCCCGTCCTTCTTTCCCGAGAACGTGATGGTGCCGGCGAGGGTGTGGCCCTCCAGCGTCGCGAAGGTGAACGACGTTGGTTGCTCGTCGATGACGCGGATGCCGGTGCCGACACGCGTCCCGCCGATCATCGCCAGGTCGGCGGCCGCGGTGTCGCCTTCCTCCAGCCCGCCGGATGGTTGGTAGAGATGGCTACCCTTCGGCCAGAACTCGGTGTATCGGTCTTTCCAGTTCTTGACCAGCCCTTCGGGCGTCACATCGACACCTTCCAGCCGGATCCAGAACTGTTTGTGCCAGAGCTTGCCGAATCCGTCATCCGGGCCGGTGACCGCTCGCCCCTCGACGTTCTCCGCCAGCGCTTCGCCCGGGAGAGGATCGGAGATGACGGCGGAGATCGGTTCAGATGGCGCATCGGAACCTGGATCGGGCGGTTCCTTGGCGAGACCGTTGCCAGGGTTGACCAACTACGTGTCCTTTCCCTACGTGGTGGTGACAGGACCGACGCTTTGCCCTGATGGGCGCGGCCGGTCTTTCCCGGCAACCACGCAATCGGTATTCCGCCGCGATGGTTCCTTTATCGGCCTCCAGAATGGGAAATCCCGGGTACCCTTCGCGAAGGGTACCCGGGATAAATCCGCTCGACGGTGTGTGCCGTGTTGCTAGCGTTCGGCCAGCGCCGCCTTCACGCGCTCCGGCGTGAACGGCAGCTCGCGCAGCCGCGCTCCGGTCGCGTCGTAGATGGCGTTCGCGATCGCCGCGGAGACCGTCACCGTCACCGGCTCGCCGATGCTCTTGGACGGCTTGTCCTTGCGATCCACGACGATCGTCTCGATCTCCGGAATCTCGGGGAAGGTCAGGATCGGGTAGGTGCCCCAGTCGTGGTTCAGGACCATCGATCGGTCGAACTGTACCTGTTCCTTCAACGTCCAGCTCGTCGCCTGGATCACGCCACCCTCGACCTGGTTGCGGACGCCGTCCGGGTTCACGACGAGCCCGGGGTCGATCGCGCAGGTGAACTTCTTCACCCGGACCTCGCCGGTCTCCTCGTCGACGTCCACTTCGGCGACGTACGCCATGTAGGCGGACGACGGGCCTGCCTCACCGGTATAGAGCGCGAAGCTGATGCCCATGCCGGAGCCGCCCTGGCCGCCGCTCGGGCTCCACCCGGCCGCCTCGGTCGCGGCGTTGATAACGTCGATCGCGCGGTCGTCCTCGAGGTGGCGGAGGCGGTATTCCGCCGGATCCTCGCCGGCCTCGATCGCCAGCTCATCCATGAGGGATTCGAGCGCGAAAAGGTTGTAGCCGCTGAAGACGTTCCGCATGTAGCCGGTGCGAAGCAGCCCGGTGGTGTTGAAGCCCTCGAACGGCATCGGGCCGAGGTTGTACGGCGTATCCTGCAGCGCCATCGCGAAGATGCCGGGCGACGGGTGTGTGCCGCTCACGGCCGTGTGGACGCGCGTATGGAGGCCGCGCACCTCGCCTTCGGGACCGGTGAGCGCTTCCATCTCCAGGACCTGCGGTGGGCGGTACTGCGACCACATGATCTCGTCCTGGCGCGACCACTGGAGCCGAACCGGGCGCCCGACCGCCTGGGAGATGATCGCCGCCTCGACGTCCACTTCCTGGTCGTAGTCGTCGCGCCGACCGTAGAGGCCGCTGCTGGAGCCGCCCTTGATCTGGACCTGCTCCTCGCTGTCGAAACCGAGCGCCTGCGCGACCATCCACCGGGAGCCGAACGGCCACTGGCTGGACGACCACACCACCGCGCGGTCTTCGGTCACGTTGGCGAGGGAGAACGCCGGGGCAATGGGCGCGTAATAGAGGTAGGGACCACGGTAGACACGGGACACGGTTTCGACGCCGTCACCCATCTGGGACTCGTAGTCCGCGTACAGCTCCTCGAACGTCGGCGGGACTGCGCCGGCGTCCCCGTTCGGGACCATCTCGATCGGCTCGCCGTTCTCGGTGATCCAGTCGTACAGCTCTTCATGGGTGACCGGGAGTGTCTCGCTGGTTTCCCACTCGACGGATTCCCGGAGCCGCTCGATCGCGGCGATTGCCTGGTCCTCACGCTCCGCGACAACCGCGATGAAGTCGCCCGGCATCGTGAAGTAGGCCTCGACGCGAGCAAGCCGCTCGTCGCCAGGGTGACTGATCGGCAGCACGTCGACGATGCCGTCCATGTCCTTGACCGACTCATCCCAGGAGACGAGCTTCGCGCCGAAGGACGGGCCGCGGAGGATACGCGCGAACGCCATGCCGTCGACTCGCACGTTCTCGACGAAGGCGTCCTCTGCACCGGTCAGCTTGCCGGGGATGTCCGTGCGCGCAACCGACTGGCCGACGATGGAGTAATCCTCGACCGGCTTGGTCGGGGCCGACATGTCCACCTCACGGGCGAACTCCTGGCCTCCGAAGATCTCGCCGAGGTTCAGCTCCTGGCTGCCATCGGGGGTTGCGACCATGCCATCGCGGACGGTGACGTCCTCGGGCGTGGCGCCGAATTTCTCGGCCGCGGCCTCCATGATGGCGTGGCGCGCCGTGGCGGCTGCCTGGCGGATCACGATGGCGGAGACGCCAATGCTCGTCGATGCCGAGGTGATGCCCTGATTCGGGACGACGTCGGTATCGCCGGAGATGACCGAAACCGATTCGAACGGAACGCTAAGCTCTTCGGCGACGACTTGCGCCAGCGCCGTGATGACGCCGTTGCCGATCTCGACGCGGCCGGTGAAGAGGGTGACCGTGCCGTCTTCGTCGATCCGGAGCCAGCCATCGAGCTCAGGCGTCAGCTCCTTCTGCTGGTCCGCCGACCACTTCGGGTCGATCGGCTGCTCCGGAGCGGCATTGGCGATCCGGGACGGGTTGAGGGTGAAGCTGACGACGAGGGCGCCGACGCCCTGGGCGAACCGGCGGCGGGAAAGGGACAGGCTCATGCCGTCACCTCCTTCCCGGCGGCGCGCTTGACGGCCTTGATGATCCGGGTGTGGGTACCGCAGCGGCAGAGGTTCGCGCCGAGTGCCTTCTTGATGTCGTCGTCGGTCGGGTCCGGGTTCTGGTCCAGAAGGGCCTGCGCGGTCATGATCATGCCGTTGATGCAGTATCCGCACTGCGCCGCCTGCTCGTCGATGAATGCCTGCTGGAGGGCGCCGGGCTTGTCGCCGTCCTTCAGGCCCTCGAGCGTCGTGATCTCGGCGTCCGCGACGTCCGCTGCCGGGGTGAGGCAGGAGCGGGTGGGTTGGCCGTTGACGAGCACCGTACATGCGCCGCACTGTGCGAGGCCACAGCCGAACTTCGGGCCATTCAGCTCCAGCTGGTCCCGGAGTGCGTACAGGAGGGCACTGTTTTCATCGACGTCGACCTGACGTTCTTCGCCATTCACCTTCAGGGTTAATTGCGCCATTGCATTGTTTCCTGACTGCCTAAACAGCATATGAGATCATATGCTGGTACAAGAAGATAAAAATACCGGTGTATTTGCCCGGAGGGAGTATAGGTGTCTCCCTGACAGGACGCAAAGCGTCTTGACAGGAAAATGGTGATGACTTCACGACTCCCACTCTTGTAAAAATGCGAGGGGCACACTCTGGACGTTAAGGGGATTGGCTGGGAGACTGTATACAGCACCGGGTTTCGTCCCGGAACGACCAACCCTGAGCCTAGCCGAGCGATGGCGCGTGACTGAAAGGAACCACCGCATGGTTGTCGAGCAGAGCCCGTATGATGCATTGACGCCGGAGAGACTCGCCGGCTCGCTGGGCGTGAAGTGGACCCAGTTCCCGAATTGCGTCGGCGCCTTTATCGCCGAGATGGACTACGGAACCTCCCCTGAGATCAAGGACGCGCTCCGGGCGGCGGTGGACGCCGGCTTCTTCGGGTACCTGCCGAAGGCGAAAGAGCAGGAGCTAGCCGAGGCGACCGCGGGCTGGTACCACCGGGTCGCGGGCTGGGATGTG
>DATGPC010000137.1:0-13681 GCA_035305265.1 Thermomicrobiales bacterium
AGCATGTGCGAAAAGACCGTTGGCTGATCGTTCTTTCCGCATCGCCGTACAACGTTGTGTCAACACCGTACGAACACTGTTGACATGCTCAATTTATCGTATAAACGGAGAAATGTGAAGATGTTCCAGATTGTCAGTAAATGACGCTCCTTCGCCCAACCAGGTCACAGTTCTGGCCGGGAACGTCGCCAGGGTGGCACATCTGCGTGCGTCATGTGGCCAGCGCCACTGCGTCGAGAATGATCGCCGCCAGTCGACGCGCGTTGATGCCCAATGGCTCGCGACCGTCCATCACGATTTCGACTGTCGCGTCCGAGACCTCATGCCACGTTGTCTCCAGATGCTGCCACCGGTCCCGCACGCGGGTTCCCCACCGTATGTCCCGCTCCGCAATCCTTGCGAGCCGGACATCATCCGGCACATCGAGCCGGACAACCAGGTTCGCCTCCGGATACGGGGCCATCGCGTCGCAGATCATGACCGGGCGAACGGTCAGCCGCAGCCCGTTACCGGTATCCCGTCGGGTGAACTGCTCGAAATCAACATCCGGCGTCGTTGTTTGCGTTCCGACCGGCAGGTGAAAGATGGCTCGCAGGAGAGCCCAGTCGTATCGCAACGGACGAGCGACAAACGACTCGAGCGACTGGTCATCGCCGCGCGGAACAAGGAAATAATCCGTCGGCACACGAGAGGCTCGATGCTCGCCGAGCTCCGTCACCGTCGCCTTCGCCAGCTGCGACTTCCCGGCACCGGCGGCGCCAATGATCGTGACAACGAACGGCTTTGGCTGTATACAGCAGTCGACAGGCATGCGAACTAGGGGCTCCTGGACGGGAGTTCGAGACCGGAAACAGAAAGGTCATCGTCATGAGCAATGGTAGCGGCATCATGGATTCAGACGCCCCGATTCGATGGGGCATCGTCGGCGCTGGCCGCATCGCCGGCATCTTCGCGACCGATATGCCGCTCGCGCCCGGTGCCGAGCTGGTCGCCGTCGCCTCGCGTGACCAGGCGAAAGCGGATGCGTTCGGCGATCGGTTCAACATCCCGCGCCGCTACGGCTCCTACCAGGAGATGATCGACGACCCGGAGGTAGACGTCGTCTACGTCGCGACGACCCATCCGTCACACCGCGACGTGACGATCGACCTCCTCAACGCGGGCAAGCACGTCCTGTGCGAGAAGCCGTTCGCCATGAACACCGCCGAAGCGCGCGAGATGATCGAGGCGGCGCGCCAGAACAACCGTTTCCTTATGGAAGCGATGTGGACCCGCTTCCGCCCGGCGATGGTCAAGGTGCGCGAGTTTATCCAGGGCGGCGAGATCGGAGAGGTCCAGTACCTCACGGCAAACATGGGCTGGAACAACCCGTTCGACCCGGAGTTCCGTCTCTATAACAAGGCCCTTGGCGGCAGCGCGCTGCTGGACGCCGGCGTCTACGCCGTCTCCTTCGCGCACATGGTCCTCGGCGAGCCGGACCAGATCGTCAGCGTCGCCACGCTCGGGGAGACCGGCGTCGACGAGAACTGCATGATCACGACGCATTACCCGAGCGGCGCCGTCGCGAACGCCGGCATCACCGTCCGCGCAAACTCTCGGAACCTCGCGATGGTCGCCGGCACAAGGGGCAGCATCCTGATGGATCACGACTGGCACCGCCCGTCGACCTTCACGATCTTCCGCGATGGCCAGGAGCCGGAGTTCTTCGACTGCAGCCACGAGGGCACCGGCTACCAGTTCGAGATGATCGAGGTCATGAACTGCATCCGCGAGGGCAAGACCGAGCATCCGGTCATGCCACTCGACGAGACGCTGCAGATCCAGGGGATCATGGAGAAAGTCATCAAGGACTGGGGGGTGACCTACCCCTCCGACCGCGACTGATCGTCCGGCACAACACATGCAAGCGAGCAACGTACCGGTCCGGGCTGGACCGGTACGTTGCGTTTCGCATCCGGGTACAATCTCAGGATGTTGATCATCGCGACACCCGCCCTTCCCGGCGGAGCCTGACGGAGGGATCTCCGACACCGTGCCAGACATCAGACGTTCGGGCGCCAAGGAACGCGTCGCTATTATCGGGCTCGGCCGCTTCGGCCGCAGCGTCGCCAAGACCCTCTTCGAGCTGGGTTATGAAGTGACGGCCATCGACCTCAGCGAGCAGCTCGTCCGCGAAGCCTCCGAATGGGTCACCCTCGCCGCGCAGGGCGATGGAACCGACCAGGACCTGCTCGAACAACTCGACGTGCAGCATTCCTCCGTCGCAGTCGTCGCCCAGGGCGAGAACCTGGAGGCGAGCGTCCTGACAACGCTCTTGCTCAAGAAGCTTCGTGTGCCGTGGGTTGTCGGGAAGGCCAAGACGGTGCTGCATGGCGAGCTGTTGCACAAGGTCGGCGCCGATCGTGTCGTCTTCCCGGAGATCGACGCCGGCATCCGGCTCGCCCACTCCCTCGGCGTACGACACATCAATGATTACATCTCGCTCTCCCCGACCGCTGGCGTCGCCAAGATCCAGGCGCCGACGAGCATGGTCGGTCACTCCATCGAGGCGTTGATCGAAGGCCAGCAGGGACGGCTCAACGTCCTCCTCATCAAGCGCGGTCACCAGCTCATCACCGTCCCCCACTACCAGGAGGTGATCCGCGCCCACGATGAGCTCCTGATCGCCGGGACCGACGCGGACATCGAGCACTTCGTCGAGCAAACGCCGGATGCGGCGCCCGCCCGGGTGGCGTCCAAGCCGTGAGCGCGCGCCATCCGCGGCTGCGGCCGGGGAACCGTGTCGTCCGCCGGCGCATGGCGGCGACAAGTGTCATCGACCTTCCCGGCAAGGCGGTCAAGCGCAATGTCCCGAACGCGACGGTCCACGCCAAGTTTTTCGCGATCGGCGCCACGCTGATCATCCTGCTCGGCACGATCCTGCTGATGCTGCCGGTCGCCTCGGAGACCCGGACATCCACGAACCCCGTCGACGCCCTCTTCACGGCGCTCTCGGCCGCCTCCGTGACCGGCCTGACGGTGGTCGACACGCAGGATCACTGGAGCTTTTTCGGTGAGCTGGTCATCCTCGTCCTGATCCAGGTCGGCGGCTTCGGCTTCATGGTCGGGACGTCGGTCGTCCTGATCCTGCTCGGCCGGGGCAGTAGCCTGCGTGACTCGCTGATGATCCAGGATGGGTCGCCCGCACTCTCGCTCCATGATGTCACGACCCTCTCGCGACGCATCCTGAAGTTCATCGTGGTGGTCGAGGCGATCGGCGCCGTGCTCCTGACCGCGCACTTCCTGCGGGTGGAGGCATCTCCCAGGGCGATCTGGCACGGCATCTTCTATTCCATATCCGCGTTCTGTAACGCCGGGTTTGACCTGCAGGGTGAGTTCCGTTCCCTTGGCGAGTTCCACGAGTACCCGCTGGTCATCATGTCGATCGCGGGACTGGTGCAGTTCGGCGCGCTCTCCTACCTCGTCATGTCCGACCTGTGGAAGCACCGACGCGACCTGCGGCGGCTGACACTCGATACGAAGCTCGTCCTCATCACGAACGCCGTCCTGATCGTTGGGGCGACCGTGCTCTTCCTCGCGGTGGAATGGGACCAGGCGATGGGCGGCGTCGATCCGATCTGGAAGCCGATGAACGCGCTCTTCGAAGCCATGGGCGGGCGCACGGCCGGGTTCTCGACCGTTGACTTCTCGGAAGCCCACTCCGCCACGTTGTACATCTGGGTGGCGGCAATGATGATCGGCGGCGCGCCGGGCTCGACCGCGGGCGGCATCAAGCTCGCCACCCTCGCGGTGATCATCCTGGCGGTGATCTCGACGCTGCGCGGCCAAACCGAGCCGCAGGCCTTCGGCCGTCGCATCGGCGTAACGGTCATCTTCCGGGCACTGGCGATCGCCGTCCTGTTCCTGCTGACACACTTCGTTCTCGCGATCCTGCTCGTCCTCTCGGAGGGCACCTTCAACAACAACGAGTTCAACTTCGTGGCGCTGATGTTCGAGGCGATGAGCGCGCTGGCCACCGTCGGCCTCACGACCGGCATCACGCCGGACATCTCCACCGCAGGGAAGCTGATCCTCTGCGCGGCGATGTTCTTCGGGCGGCTGGGGCCGATCACCGCGGCGTACGCGCTGCAGCGACGGCAACAACATCCTCGCTACCGTTTCCCCGAAGCCCACATCCGGCTCGGTTAGCGAGGGCCGCCCCAGCCACGACCCGCCCGACCAAGCCATCCGTGATGCGGATCGGGCGTGAGGAGAACCCTGTCGTGAACCGGCACGCAAGAATCGTCGACGCGGTGATTCGCAGCGTTCGACGGCCTCTCCGGGACGGTGAAAATGAGATCCAGATTGATGGGGTTAAAGAAATAGCCGCCGGGGGGATGGCCCTGGCGGCTACTAACACCACGTTGGAGGGAAGGGGGACGATCGGGTTGTGGCTGGCAACACGATCACGTTGGTGTTGACTTCATGATAGGACGGTGCCTGCGCCAATACACGGTCCAATCGGATACTTTTGGGGGTCCGATAGAACGAAAATCCCCGACATGACTCCTGAGGCCATTCTACAGGCAACCCGGAAAACGGCAAAGGGGTGGAATGTATACGTACAGGGCGATACAACCTTATCCGGTTCGGCCCGACGTACTGTACGGACACACCTCTGTTTTGCATGGCCTGAGGGGGACCGTGTGCTACCATACACAGGACTTACGGGCGTCTGGCATCGGTAAGGGAATCCGCCACGTGCGCCGTTTTCCGTACCGTTGTCGCAGGCAACCATTCGGCTGGCAGGGAAGCGCCGGCATGCGGCGCGGGGTCTCGACATGTTGTCGCCCCGGCCAGCGCCACGCCCCTGCAACATCCAGGTTTGGAGCGGGAACCGGTGACGACTTTTGGTGAGAACTGGATCGCGATCGCCTTCCTCATTGTCGCGACCATTGGCATGGGCGTACTGCTGCTGACGATCACCCAGATCATCGCTCCCAGCAAACCCACGAAGACAAAGTCCGATCCATATGAAAGCGGTATCCCGGACATTACACCGGTCAAGCCACGTTTCACGGCACGCTACTACGTGATCGGTATGTTGTTCATCATTTTCGACCTTGAAGCCGCATTCATTTATCCCTGGGCGGTCAACCTCGACGAGCTTGGGATGTACGGCTTCACCCACATGATTGTCTTCATCGGGCTGCTGTTCGTCAGCTATGCATACGCATGGAAGAAAGGTGCCCTCGAATGGGTCTGATCGACGATCGCTTCGACAAGAATATCTTCACCACCTCGCTCGACTTCCTCTTCAATTGGGGACGGCGATCCTCCCTCTGGTGGCTCCAGTTCGGCCTTGCCTGCTGCGCCATCGAGATGATCTCGGCCTCGATGGCCCGTTTTGACGCCGTCGAGCGCTTCGGCATGCTCTTCCGATCGTCGCCCCGCGCAGCCGACATGATGTTCATCGCCGGCACCGTGACCAAAAAGATGGCACCGGTCGTCAGGACGCTCTACGACCAGATGCCCGAGCCGAAGTGGGTGATCTCGATGGGCTCCTGCGCGAACGTGGGCGGCCCGTACGACACCTACGCGGTGCTCCAGGGCGTGGACCAGGTCATCCCGGTCGATGTCTACGTGCCTGGATGCCCCCCGACGCCGGAGGCGCTCTTCTACGGCGTCCTCCAGCTGCAGAACAAGGTCATCAAGTACGAGACGATGGCCCGCAAGCAGGGCGTCGGTGAAGCCCGCGCCCAGCGCGTGGCCGAGCGCGAGCAGGCCGCCAGCCTCGTCCGCGCCTAACGAACCTGCACTGTCAATCGTCATCCTCACAAAGGTCATGAAACCGTGTGAGGATGACGCAGTATTGAGGAGAGCATCGTGAGCAACGGTGACACACATGGGAACGACCAATCTGTGGAGACCTGGACCGCCTCTGGCGGTCTCTCCACGGGAGACGGTTCCGTTACCAGCGAGTGGGCGCGGGAGCTGTACTTCGACGACGATCTGACCCGGCATCCGGTGGTCCGCGAGCTGCGGGCCCACTATCCGGACGATCTCATCGACGCCGTTCGCTTCAGCAACGAGACGACGATCTACGTGACGCCCGCGAAGTGGCGCGAGATCGCCTTCTTCCTGCGCGACCACGAGCAGATCCAGCTGAACTTCCTTTCTGACCTCACCGCGGTCGACATGCTGAACCTGCGCACGACGCCACGGTTCGACGTCACCGCGCAGCTCTACTCCATCCCGAACCGCGTGCGGGTCCGGATGAAGGCGAGCATCAACGACGGCGAGTCGATTCCGTCGCTGGTGCCGGTCTGGAACGGAGCGAACTTCCTGGAGCGCGAGTGCTACGACATGTTCGGCATTTTCTTCGAAGGTCACCCGAACCTGCGCCGCATGCTCCTCGCGGATGACTGGGACGAAGGCCATCCGCTGCGAAAGGACTACCCGGTCCGTGGCTGGAAGGACTTCCCGGTCTACAACGTCGAGCGCACCGTGAAGCGCGCCGATACGCGTTGGACCGGCCGACGGAGACAAGGATAACGTCATGGCATCACACACCGGACAGCCATCCAACCCCGAATTCACCGATCACGTAGCGGATCTCGACCTCGAGCGCAGCGGCGGCGCGGGCGCCGTCATGTCCGACACGCCCCCGATGGGCACGCTGACCGTCGAGGACGAGCACGAGCTGGAGACCGGCGAGCGCCTGATGACGCTCAACATGGGCCCCCAGCACCCGTCCACCCACGGCGTGATGCGCGTCCTCCTTAAGCTCGACGGCGAGACGGTCGTCGAGTGCGACCCAATCATCGGATACCTGCACCGCGGGACCGAGAAGCTGACCGAGGCGAAGCGCTACGCACAGATCGTCCCGTGGACGGACCGGCTCGACTACACCGCCGCACCGCTGAACAACCTCGGCTACGTCCTCGCCGTCGAGAAGCTCGTCGGCCTCGAGGTGCCAGAGCGCGCCCAGTACTGGCGCGTGATCATGGCGGAGTTGAGCCGCATCGCCGCACACCTCGTCTGGCTCGGAACCCACGCGCTCGATATTGGCGCGCTGTCCATGTCGCTCTACACGTTCCGTGAGCGCGAAATGATCATGGACATCTTCGAGACGTTCTGTGGCCAGCGCCTCACGACAAACATGATGGAGATCGGCGGATTCTCCCGCCCACTGCCGGATTACCTGGTCCTGCAGATCCGGAATTTCCTGCGGTTGTTCCCCGAGCGACTCAAGGAATACACCGATATCCTGTCGGCGAACCCGATCTGGCTGAACCGCACCAAGGGCGTCGGCATCATCTCGCCCGAGGCGGCGATCTCCTACTCGCTTACCGGCGCCTGCCTGCGCGGCTCCGGCATTAACTACGACGTTCGCAAGGCCGAGCCCTATCTCGTCTACGACCGCCTCGACTTCGAGGTGCCGCTGGGCGAGTTCGGCGATGTCTTCGATCGATACCTGGTCCGCGTCGAGGAGATGCGCCAGGCGCACAAGCTGATCCAGCAGGCGCTGGACTACATCGAGCACGACGACCGGCCGCTGATGGCCTGGGAGTCGCCGTACGCCATCCCGCCCCACAAGGGCACGATGACGACGGCAGAGGATATGCAGCGCCACTTCGTGTGGGTGATCAAGGGGTTCAACCCGCCGGTCGGCGAGGTGTACCAGGCGATCGAGCACAGCAAGGGCGAGTACGGCATCCACCTCGTGTCGGACGGAAGCCCGCACCCCTACCGGATGCGGATCCGCACACCAGATTTCGTGAACCTCGGCGTGCTCCCGCACATGGCGCAAGGAGCCATGATGGCGGATATGGTCGCGCTGATCGGTACCATCGACATCGTGCTTGGGTCGGTGGACCGCTAGTTTGCCCGTGACGGGAAGCCCGTCTTGGTCGGTACACGCGGGGTACCATTGCTGGCGAACGCGGCTTCGGGCGCGCTCGCCGGCATTTTGGGAAGGTCGGAGAGAATGGTAGAGCGCTGCCGGCGAGTGCCGGTGCCGCTCCCCAAGGGCTGATACCGGAACATGGGAGACCAACCTATCTGGATCACGTTCATCGTGACCCTCATCATCATGCTCGTGCTGCTGCTCGGGATGGCTTACACCACCTGGGTCGAGCGCAAGATCCTGGCTCGCTTCCAGGACCGCCTCGGGCCAACGCGGACCGGGCCGGCAGGTTTGCTGCAACCACTGGCCGACGCCGTCAAGCTCATGGGCAAGGAGGACCTCGTCCCACGGGGCGCTGACCGCAAGATGTTCCTCTGGGCGCCGATGATTTCCTTCGTCGCCGCCGTCCTCTCGGTCTCCGTCATCCCGTTTGGCGGGACGGTCGAGATCTTCGGACAGTCGGTCAACCTCTTTATCGCGGACCTCAACGTCGGCGCTCTCTTCCTCCTTGCCGCCGGCTCGATCGGCACCTACGGCATCATCCTCGCCGGTATGTCCTCGGGTAACCGCTATTCCCTGCTCGGTGGCCTCCGCGGCGGTGCCCAGGTCATCTCCTACGAGCTGGTGCTTGGCTTCTCGCTCGTCGGGATCTTCCTTATCTCCGGCTCCATGAGCCTCGGCGACATCGTCGCCCAGCAGAAGCAGACGATCGGCATCGGCCCCTTCGAGATCCAGAACTGGTTCATCCTCTCCCAGCCGCTCGCCTTCGTGCTCTTCATGATCGGCGCAGTCGCGGAGAACAACCGCGCTCCCTTCGACCTCCCGGAAGCCGAGTCGGAGCTGATCGCCGGTCACATGACCGAGTACTCCAGCTTCCGCTTCGCGCTCTTCTACCTCGGTGAGTACATCGCCATCCTGATCATGTGCCTCTTCGCCAGCACGCTCTTCCTGGGCGGCACGGCGGGGCCGGGCGCTGACCGGTTCTGGGGCCTCGGGATCCTCTGGCTCGTGCTCAAGGTCGTGGCGTTCTTCTTCTTCTACGTCTGGCTCCGCGCAACGCTGCCGCGCTTCCGCTTCGACCAGCTCATGGGGCTGGCGTGGAAGGTGCTGATTCCCCTGGCGCTCGTCAACGTCCTCCTCACGGCGTTCTTCCGCCTGCTGGCGAATGGGCAGGTGTTCTAGATGCGAAAGATTGCCGACACGTTTGCTTCACAACTCGCGACTGGCACGCGGCGTAACGCCACGATGACTCGCGCTGGAGGAACGGCCTGATGTCCTGGGACGTCATCTTCTTTTTCGTGCTCGCTGCGGGCACCCTGGTTGGCGGTATCGCAACCGTTGCCGCCGAGAACCCGGTCCATTCCGCGGTCGGCCTGCTGGTTTCGTTCATCAATATCGCCGGCATCTTCGTGATGCTCGGCTCCGAGTTCCTGGCCGTCCTGCAGATCATCGTCTACACGGGCGCGGTGCTGGTGCTGATCCTCTTCGTGGTCATGCTCATTGACCCGGAGAACCTGCCGGCCTTCTATGTCGCGCAGCCATTGCAGCGCTACGTCAGCCTCCTGCTTGGCCTGGTCCTGCTGCTCGAAATCGGCGCCGCCATCATCACCCGCACCGCGATGGAGGCCATCGGCCCCCACTCGCCCGCGTGGATCGAAAGCGCCGGCGGGAATATCCAGGCGATCGGCCAGGTCCTCTTCTCCGAGTACGCCCTTGCCCTCGAAATCGCATCGCTCGTCCTCGGGGTTGGCGTCATCGGCGCAGTGGTACTCGGCGTGCCCGAGCGGTTGGGCCGGATGGCAGGCCTCGAAAAGGCCACCATCAGCCTTGGCCACTCGCGCGGCCTGAACCCGCAGCTGCCAGCGGGCCACAAGTTCGAGACGCCGATGGACATCCCGGCCGAGCGGTATGACGTGCCGGAGGGTCCGCGCCGCGTGATCATGACGAAGTCCGCCGACGAGTACAAGCATCCGGGTGAAACCGCGCAGGGGACGAGGAGATAACGGATGGAACTGACGACCAATCACTTCTTATTCCTGAGCGCGGCGCTCTTCATCGTCGGCATGATGGGCGTGCTGACGCGGCGTAACATCCTCGTCGTGCTGATGTGCGTCGAGATGATGGTGGCTGCTGTCGCGATCACCTTCGTCGCCTTCTCGAACGAGACGCAGACGGTGAACGGCCAGGTGTTCGTGCTCTTCGCGCTCGCCATCGCGGCCGCCGAGTCGGCTGTTGGTCTCGCGATCGTCGTGGCGCTGTCGCGACGCGGCAAGGCGCCGGACGTCAACGAGATGCAGGCGCTGCGCGACTAGTTCTGATGTTCCGTGGGGGAGGCTCACGCCTCCCCCACACCCGGACCTCGCACGGAGCGCCCGGGATGCAACGACGCCTCGCCAGCGTGGGCAGGCACGAAGACCGGGGAAGAGGCTGAGGATTCACTAATGGCTGATCTTTTGTACCTGATTCCATTGCTGCCACTGGTGGCATTTGTGATCAACATCCTGCTCGGGCGCGGGCTGATCCGGCACAACGCCCACTGGGTGGCGATTCCCGCCGTGCTGGCCTCCTGGGTCATCTCCCTCATGGTCTTCCTGGATATCCGGGACAACCATGAAGCGATCTCCCAGCGCCTCTTCACGTGGATCCCGGCCGGTGATTTCCACATCACCGTCAGCCTCTACGCCGACCAGCTGACCGCCGTCATGCTCCTGGTCGTCACCACGGTCGGCTTGCTGGTCAACATCTACTCCGTTGGCTACATGCACGGCGACGACGGCTACTATCGCTTCTTCGCCTATATCCCGCTCTTCATCTTCTCGATGTTGATGCTGGTGCTGGCGGACAACCTGCTGGTCATCTTCGTCTTCTGGGAAGCCGTCGGTCTCTGCTCCTACCTGCTCATCGGCTACTACTTCCGCCGCCGCTCCGCCGGGAACGCCGCCAAGAAAGCCTTCATCGTCAACCGCGTGGGTGACGTCGGCTTCGGCCTCGGCACGATGTTCGCGTTCTGGACCTTCGGCACGATCTACTTCCACGGCGAGAACGGCATCCTCGAGCAGGCATACAACCATGAGGCCCTCGGTATCGCCGGCGGCACCATGACCATGATCGGCATCCTGCTCTTCATCGGCGCGATGGGCAAGAGCGCCCAGTTCCCGCTCCACGTCTGGCTTCCGGACGCCATGGAGGGCCCGACGCCGGTCTCCGCGCTCATCCACGCCGCGACGATGGTTACCGCGGGTATCTACCTGACGGCCCGCACCTACACGATCTTCATGAGCTCCGAGACGGCGATGCACTTCGTCACCGTCATCGGCATCTTCACCGCCATCATGGCCGCGACGATCGCGCTGGCGCAGAACGACATCAAGAAGGTCGTTGCCTACTCCACGCTGTCCCAGCTCGGCTATATGGCCTTTGCCCTCGGCACCGGCGCATGGGTGGCCGGCATCTTCCACCTGATGACGCACGCCTTCTTCAAGGGCCTCCTCTTCCTCGGCGCCGGTTCGGTCATCCACGGCATGCACGAGGAGCAGGACATCCGCAACATGGGCGGCCTGCGCAAGCACATGCCACTGACGTTCTGGACTTTCCTCATCGGCTCGCTCGCGAACGCCGGTGTCTTCCCGCTCGCCGGGTTCTGGTCCAAGGACGAGATCATCGTCGGCGCCTGGATCAGCGATTCGCCGATCGGCAAGCTCGTCGCGATCCTCGGCCTCGTGGCCGCATTCCTGACCGCGCTCTACATGTTCCGGCTCGTCTTCCTCGTCTTCTTCGGCGAGGAGCGCTTCGATACCGCGCATGTGCATCCGCACGAGTCCGGTCCGTGGATGGCGATCCCGCTGGTGGTGCTCGGGGTTGCCTCGGTCGTCGCCGGCTTCGTCGGCTTTCCGCCGGAGGATGGCGAGTTCCACCACTTCCTGCATGACGCCTTCAGCCACGTGCATGCGCATCATGTGAGCATGACCATGACCTGGACCTTCGGCATCATCTCGACTCTCGTCGCCCTCGGCGGCATCGCGGTCGCCTACCTTGCCTACCAGCGGCGCTCGATCGACGTCGCGGCGCTCAGCGAGAAGTACCAGGGCGTCTACCAGTTCCTGCTCAACAAGTGGTACATCGACGAGCTGTACGACACCGTCATCGTGCGGCCGCTCAAGGCGTTCGCGATGTTCCTGTGGAGGATCGTCGACGTCGGCATCATCGATGGCGCGGTCAACGGCGTTGCCTACGGCATCGGCGCGATCTCGCAGCGGCTGCGACACATCCAGACCGGCCTGGTGGCCAACTACGCCCTCGCGATCGCGCTGGGCATGGTGATCCTCCTGGGCGCGGTGCTCGCAGGACTATCGAACCTGTTCCAGTAGGACGGAGCAGCGGGCGCCGGTAGGGATCGGCGCCATGAACGTGGTGATCAATCCGGAGAGATGCGCCGGCGCGCACGCGCGGCATCCCGCAACGACGCGGACCAGGCGTATCACGATCAGGAAGAACCCCGGAGGGGCGTGTGGACAGTTTTCCGATCCTTAGCATCATTGCCTATATGCCGGCACTTGGTGCGCTTGCGATCCTCTTTCTGGCGAGGGGCTCATCGGCCATCGCCCGCCAGATCGCGCTCGGCGTATCGCTGGTCAGCCTCGTGCTGTCCATCGTCCTCGTCGTGCAGTTCGATCGCACCGCCGAGTTCCAGTTCACCGAGCATGCCGTCTGGCTCGACGCGCTCGGTATCTCGTACTTCCTCGGCGTGGATGGCATCTCCGTCCTGCTGATCGCCCTGACGACGATCATCACGACGCTCTCGATCTTCTGGTCGTGGGACACCATCCGCCTGCGCGAGCGCGAGTACTACATCGCCATCCTGCTCCTCGAGACGGGCATGCTCGGCGTCTTCATGGCGCTCGACCTCTTCATCTTCTACATCTTCTGGGAGGTCATGCTCATCCCGATGGCGCTGCTCATCGGTATTTGGGGCAGCTCGAACCGCGTTTACGCGGCGATCAAGTTCTTCCTGTACACGCTCGCTGGCTCGTTGCTGATGCTCGTCGGCATCGTCGCCACCTACCAGGCCTACTACCTGGAGACCGGCGTCCGCACGCTGAACATCCTCGAGCTGCAGGAAGGTGCCGCGCTCGGCGCCTACTCGTCTACGTTCCAGTTCTGGGTCTTCGCGGCCTTCTTCATCGCCTTCGCGGTAAAGGTCCCGATGTTCCCGTTCCACACCTGGCTCCCGGACGCCCACGTCGAGGCGCCGACGGCCGCCTCGGTCATCCTGGCCGCCGTCATGCTGAAGATGGGCGGCTATGGCCTCCTCCGCTTCAACCTGCCGCTCTACCCTGAAGGTTCCGAGGACTGGGCGCCCGTCATCATCGTCCTCTCCATCATCGGCATCCTCTACGGCGCCTTCACCGCCCTTGTCCAGCCGGACATGAAGAAGCTGATCGCCTACTCGTCGGTCAGTCACATGGGCTTCGTCACGCTCGGCATCTTCATCTTCAACCTCCAGGGCATGGAGGGCGCGATGATGGTGATGCTGGCGCACGGCTTCAACACCGGTGCCCTCTTCCTCCTCGTCGGCGTCATCTACGAACGCGCCCACACCCGCCTGATCGATGCCTTCGGTGGCATCGCCTCCCGCATGGGCATGTGGGCCGCGATGTTCATGCTCTTCATGTTCGCCAGCATCGGCCTTCCGGGTCTCTCCGGGTTCGTCGGTGAGTTCCTCGTCGCGCTTGGCACGTGGGACTACAACCCGTGGGCCGCGTTCTTCGCCTTCTCCGTCGTCATCTTCGCCGC
>DATGPC010000138.1:0-4513 GCA_035305265.1 Thermomicrobiales bacterium
TCGGTGGAGAACGCCAGGGGCGGGACCCCGGCATCCGGGGTTGCCTCCTGGGCGGCGAGCCCCGCCGGAATGACTCCGGTGCTTGCGAGACATACGACCAGCATGAGACCCAGGCGGTGAAGGATGGGTGCGCGCATGGGAGCTCCTTTTGAGGGAGGACGGTATGTCAGGGCCCGCGCACTCTACAGTAGCGATATGTGAACGGAATAACCTCTACCCGGTATATGAAAGAATGCTGGCATGTGGGCGACAACGAGGAGTTGCCAACGCTCCGGCCCCTCAGGCATTCCTCCAGTGACGGGTGTCGCCGCACCGTCTGCTTCCGGCGCCTGGCTCGCCGGTGTCACGTACGTAACTCCATTCGTCGTCCCGGTAATTTTGCGGATGGCCCGATGCATCGCGAGCTGACATTATGTACATGTGGGCGTGTTGGTTCACGCATAAGCGGAAAGCGATCGCGGTATGGGTAAGTTCTTTTCGTTTTCGGGGCGTATCGGCCGGTATGAATACTGGGTCTGGTCGTTCGGGCTGTTTGGGTTGTTGCTCCTGGCCACGCTGGTGACCGGGCTGATGGGCCTGGCGGTCTCGTGGCTGTTTCTCTTCCCAGCGTTCTGGTTCGGGAACCTGTCGCTCATGGTTCGCCGCTGGCACGACCGGAACAGGTCCGGCGTTTGGGTGCTGTTGCCGCTCGTACCGTTCATCGGCACCATCTGGGCGATCATCGAGCTTGGCTTTATCCCGGGAACGCCCGGCCCGAACGCCTACGGATGGCCGCACGGGACAACGCCCGCCTCGCATCCCGCCGGTACGGTTTCTGTGTGGTCAGGCTCGCCCTACCAGACGGTTGTGGTTCCGATGCCGGTCCACGTCTCAGTCTCGACTGGCGCGCCGGTTGAGACTCCCGCAGCGGGGGCACGGACGATCTGCCCGTCGTGCGGTGACGCCAACGAGCGGGACAACCGGTTCTGCAAGCGGTGCGGATCCCGCCTGCAGGGGCCGGATATCCAGCCCGGCGAAGCCTGGAACCCGGTGACGATCTGAGTGCACAGGAGAGCCGCCACCCGAATCCGGATGGCGGCTCATCGTTGCGGTGTTCTCATGCGGCCGAGGCGAGCGGGTCAGGGATGCGCGCGAGTGGTTGCTGCCTGGTCGCGGGGCGGTCGGCGTATCGCAGGTACCAGTAGAGCATCAGGCCGGTCGTGACCATGTAGAAGCTGTGCAGTACCCAGATCGGGCCGGCCGGCAGGCTGAAGATGTAGACCGCGTGGACGACGTTCCCGGTGTTGTTCAGGACCAGCATGCCCTTGCTGTAGGAGCGCAGGTCCCGCGTGCGCCAGGCCTTGGCGAGCATCGGGAAAACGCCGATGAAGAAGATGACGGACGAGATGGTGCCGGCAAGCACCGGCAGGCTGATGTCCACAAAGCCTCCTTTCACGAATTCCAACGGTTGGTGAGGGCGGTGCCCCCGTCGGCATCAGGCGGTGGCGGTCGTCGGGACGCCGGTGAGGCGGTTCCCGAGGCGGACCAGCCACTCGCCGATGCGGTAGCGCGGTCGCTGGCGCAGCCGGAAGATCGAATCCTCGACCACCACGCGGGGCGGTCGTTGCGCGTTCATGGACTGGATCGCCCGGAGCATGTGGACCGCCTGAAGGGCGTACTCGTGCATCTGGTGTGATTCCTTCATAACGGTCTCGCCTACGCCGTGCTGACCGGCGCTGGCATCGGGTTCCCCGCGAGGCGGCTGCCGACCCGCAAGAGGTAGCCGGCCATCCGAAGCCGCAATGAGAGCCGTGGCTGGTACGGGCGGCGAGCGAGCTGCTCGAGGACGCGGGGGTCGGGAAGGCGCTCGCTGTGGACGGCTTCGATCAGGTGAAACGGGATATAGCTGTTCATTCGGTCACGGTTCCTTGTCGGTCATGGTGCGATGTCGTCGATCAGGTCGTTGCCTGGCGGCGCTTCGGTCGCCACTCGGGCGGGAGGCTGCTCACGAGGCCGGCGATCGTTGCCAGCAGGCGGGTCGATCGCCAGCTCCGGCGGGACCGCTGCGGGTCGGGCCAGGGAGAGACGAGCCAGGATTGCCGGGTGTCGTAGTGGGTGTTGTGCCAGTCGCGCGGAAACGGGTACGCGCTGAATGTCTGTTGCATCGGGTTGTGGTTCCTTGTGCGATGTGGGACCGGGCAATCGCCCGGTCCGTGGTGCGATGTGCAAGCGTCAGGCTTCCTGCGGCGAAGGATTCTGCCGCGCGCGAAGCGCGGAGCCGCCGAGCCACAGGCCGATGGTGACCATCACCTTGCCGAGCGTGCGACGGATCGCGTCGGCGCTGTCGGTGAATGGCATGTCGAGCGGCTCCGTTGCCTCCCGACGGCGATCCTTCTGGATGTCCTTGGCGATGATGTGCATGAGTTCCGGGTGCATCATGTGTGGGTGTTCTCCGTGAACGTGGCGCCCGATCAGGCGCCACGAGTCGTCTTGCTCGTCATGGTGTCTCCCGGGCCGCCGGCACTGGGCCGGACGCCAGGGCTATGTCAGGCGGTCAGTCGGTAGAACCGCCAGAAATCGTGTTCGATTGGCAGGACCTCCATGTCCTGGTAGCCGGCATCCTCGACATAGGCCCGCATCGTGTCCGTCCGGATCACGGTGCCGGTACCGGCGGAGTGCTCGCCCTCGGCCATGCCGACCGTCAGGCAATGCAGGACGCTGTAGCCGTACATGAAGCGCTCGACTGCGTCGCCCGGCGCCGTGAAGGTGTCCGCCACCCGCTCGTCCGCGACGAGGACCGTCCCGCCAGGGCCGACCAGCTCGCGCATCGCCGTGAGGGCCGCGACCGGGTTCGCCATGTCGTGGATGCACTCGAAGGCGCAGGCCAGGTCGTACTTCCCGGCGAAATCCGGATGCCCGGCGTCGCCGTGGTGGAACGTCACCCGGTCGCTGAGTCCCTCCAGCGCGGCGTTGGCCGTCGCGTCCGCGATCGAGGCGGCGTCGATGTCGATGCCGTCCACGTGGATCGCGGGGAACCCCTTCGCCAGCGCGATGCTCGACCAGCCGGTTCCGCAGCCGACGTCCGCGACGCGGGCCGGGCGGGTCTCGTCCATCAACCGGGCGGCGATGTCCGGCATCGCCGGGATCCACTCGGACGCCAGCTGATTGAGGAACATCACCCGGTTCCCGTGGGCGATGCCCTCGCGGAGGTCCGGACCGAAGTCGGCGTACGGGACGCCTCCCCCATGTCGGTAGACCTCCAGCAGCGCCGGGAGGACCGAGAAGACGCCGGCCACCTGGCGTGCGAACGGGGCCATGTAGGCCAGGCTGTCGCGCGAGAGCAACGCCTCGTCGTGCCCCGGGGGCAACGTGTATCGCCGGGTATCGGCGGCACCAGTGTCGGCGACATTGAGGATGCCGCTGACGGCCTGGTGCTCGAGCCATTCCTGCGTGTAGCGCTCGTCGGCGCCGACGTACAGCGCGAGCTCGGTGGCGGTTGCCCATCCGAGGTCGGCGAGCGCCTGGTAGTAGCCGAGCCGGTCGCCGAGGTAGATCGAGGCGAGGTCGAACGCCTCGACCGTCGCGTTGAAGATGCGTTCCACGAGCTGGTCGCGCCGCTCGGCGGCGGGTTGGTAGGTGGACGTCAGTGCCACGGGATATCTCTCCAGATTGCGACGGATGTCGGTGTCATGCGATGCAGCTGCCGGGCGTCATTGCCACTCGGCGTCTTCCCAGGTCGCGCGGGCCAGGTCGTCGAAGACGTCCCTGAGCCCGTCGACCTCGGGCGCGGCCAGCGTGAGCCGCTGTGCGATGTGCTGATCTGTCTCATCGACCCGGACCTCATCCAGGGGGTCGAGGAGGCTGTCCTTGATGAACCTGAGGAACCTGGCGATCAGGTGCCGCAAGGTCGATTGTTCGGGTGCTGCGGCCGGTGCCGCAGCGTTCATGGCGATCGTGTCCAAGAATGGATCTCCGTGTTCGTGCGTTCGTGAGTGCGTGACGGCGACGGTCGTCCGAGCTCGTCACGGCGTGCTGCCGATCAATGTCCATTGCCGTTCGGCGCGATGTTCTGGTTGATGCGGAAGAGATTGGCCGGGTCGTAGATGGCCTTCACGGCGCGCAGGCGGTCGTAGTTGTCGCCGTACGCCGCGCGGATCCGGTCGTACCCCTCTTCCATCATCATGTTCACGTAGGCGCCACCGGCCGAGAACGGATGGATGGCGTTCCAGTAGTCGCGCGCCCACGTCGTGATCGTTCCGGCGTTTGCCGGCTCGGGATCGATGCCGACCATCACCTGCGCGAAGTTCGCGTCGCGGAACGTGAACGCGGTGTCGTCGCTCGCCACCCGCCGCGCCGCGCCGCTGATCGGGTAGATGTGCGTGGTGCAGAGCTGGGTCGGCAGCTTGCTGCCATGCTCGACCTGGAACGGGATCGACTCCTCGCTGATCTCGTTGAGGAAATCGGCCTTCCAGTACCACTGCAGCCCCGGCGGGAGGAGTGGATCGAACAGGCTCTGGAGCGTCGGGAACGGCAT
>DATGPC010000139.1:0-9280 GCA_035305265.1 Thermomicrobiales bacterium
GGCAACGACGAGATCGCGATCGGCGCGATCGGCGCGTTGCGGACACGGGGCATCCGCGTGCCGGAGGACGTCGCCGTCACCGGCTGGGACGACATCGTGAACGCGGCACACAGCGCGCCGTCATTGACCACCGTCCAGCAATTCACCCGACAACTCGGTCACCACACCGCCCGGACGCTCCTGGCGCTGATCGCCGGGGAGGAAGTCGAACATGAATACGTCCTGCCTACCCGACTCGTCGTGAGAGAAAGCTGCGGCTGCCCGCCAGGACAGGACCACCTGTCGGCATTCCATGAACAGGAACAGCCCGTTTTGAGCCGAAAGGAGGCCTGACCATCGGATTCCCGGTCGTGTCCCAGAGAACCTCGCACAGGAAGACGCACCCCGAAAGGATCTACCGATGACCTCACACGACACGAAGCGCTACAGCCATGCCTACGCCTGCTCCGACGGATCGTGCGGTATCGATCGCCGTTCGCTCCTCAAGGGCGCGGCCGCGGTTGGCGGCGGCATGATGATTGGCGGCATCCCGGCAAGCCGGATCTTCGCGCAGACGCCAGAGGGCGGCGACCTGACGCCGATCCCCCGTCTGAACGGCGGTGGTATGGGCGGCGGGTCGAATCCACAGGCGAACTTCAACCCCTACTCCCCGAACAAGATCAGCGGCACCGAGAATCTCGTTTTCGAGCGGCTCTACGTCATCAACACCTACAACTGCGAAGAGGTGCCCTGGCTGGCCGAGTCGTACGAGTGGACCGACTCCCAGAACCTCGTCTTCACGATCCGGGAGGGCATCACCTGGAACGACGGGACCGAGTTCACCGCCGACGACATCGTTTTCACCTTCGATCTCCTGAAGGAATTCCCGGCGATGGACCTCCAGGGCGCGACACCGGGCCTCGACTCGGTCACCGCCGACGGCAACACGGTTACGTTCTCCTTTGCCAACCCCGCGACGCCGATGTTCCACCCGGTATCCAACACCTACATCGTGCCAAAGCATGTCTGGGAAGGCATCGACGATCCGGTGACGTTCGTCAACGATGAATCGCCGGTCGGGACCGGCCCCTACACCCTCGGCAGCTTCAACTCCGAGGAAGTCGTCTGGACGAAGACCCCCGACTACTGGCAGGCAGACCAGATCGCCGTCCAGGAAGTCGGCTTCACGAAGCCGGCCGAGGGCCAGGCCGACATGCTCCGCCTCGCGAACGGCGAGTACGACTGGAACGCGAAGTTCATCCCGAATGTCCAGGAGGTCTACGTCTCCCGGGATCCGGATCATAACCACTACTGGTACGCGCCGGGCGGGAATATCGCGCTCTACTTCAACCTGACGAAGGCGCCGTTCAACGACGTCGCGTTCCGCAAAGCGGTTGCGCAGGCGGTCAACAAGGACGAGATCGCCGAGAAGGCACAGCTCGGGTACGTGGAAACGGCGAGCCAGACCGGTATCAAGCTTCCCGGGCAGGAATCCTGGCTGAACCCGGATATCCCGGACGAGGGGCGCATCGCCTACGATCCCGACGCCGCCCGCGCGACGCTGGAAGAGGCCGGATACACCTACGACGGCGATTCCCTGCGGACGCCGGAGGGCGACCCGGTGGAGTTCAGCTTCAAGATCCCGGCCGGGTGGACCGACTGGATCCAGGCCGGAAACATCATCGCCACGAACCTCGGCGACATCGGGATGCAGGTCAACGTCGAGACGCCAGACGCAGCGATCGTGAACGACCAGGACCGCAAGACAGGCAACTTCGACCTCGTCTTCGGCGTCCATGGCGGCGGCTGCTCGATGTACCGCAACTTCTACGATCATCTCGCCAGCGCGGCGACCGCGCCGGTCGGCGAGGAAGCATTGTCGAACTTCGTACGGTGGGAGGACGAGGAGACGGACGACCTCCTGAACCAGTTCCTCTCCGCCGAAGACGAAGAAACCCAGAAGGAGATCGCCTACCAGCTACAGACGATCATGTACGAGCAGCTGCCGACGATCCCGCTGTGGCTCGGCGCGATCTGGTTCCAGTACCGGACGCAGAACGCGGTGGGGTGGCCGAACGAGGAGGATCCGTACGCCGGGTCCGGCGACCTTCCGCTGATCCTGCTGCGGCTGCGCGCGCCCGAAGAGGGATAGCGACGAACCCCGGGTGGCGGATGATTCATCCGTCACCCGTTACCCGGCGGACGTGCGTGCCCTCGTAGGGGCGGACATGGAGTCCGCCCCTACGACGATTGCATACGTATCGAGGTCGGTTGGCACGGTCAGGACGAAACGCCATGGTCTATTACCTGAGACGATTCGGATTCTTCCTGCTCACCCTGTGGGCAGCGATCACGCTCAATTTCCTCATCCCGCGGATCCAGGGCGGCGACCCGGCCGAGGCGATCGTCTCCCGGCTGACCGGCCAGAGCCAGGCCATCGACCCACGCCAGGTGGAGGCCATCCGCCTGATGCTCGGCACGCCCGACGAGCCGCTCCTGCAGCAATACTTCGACTATCTCGGAACGGTGGTGCGCGGCGAGTTCGGCGTGTCCTACAGCTACTTCCCGTACACGGTCAGCCACATGATCATGGAGACGCTGCCGTGGACGCTCGTGCTGATCGGCGTCATCCAGGTCATCGCGTTCGTCACCGGGACCCTTCTCGGGACATGGGCGGCGTGGCGGCGCAACGGCGCGTTCGACTCGCTGATCACGACCACGTCCAGCTTCTTCGGGACGCTCCCCTACTTCTGGATCGCGCTCCTGATGATCTATGTCTTCGCGTTCGAGCTTGGCTGGTTCCCCGACGGCGGCGGGTTCGCCGGCGAGGAGACGCCGGGCTGGAACTGGGGATTCATCTCCAGCGCGATCTACCACAGCATCCTGCCAGCGCTGTCGCTCCTGATCACCGCGCCGATCGGCTGGATCATGAGCCAGCGCAACACCATGGTGCAGACGCTTGGTGAGGACTACACGCGGCTGGCCCGGGCCAAGGGGCTTTCGGAGCGACGTATCGCGCTCACCTATGCCGCGCGAAACGCGATCCTTCCGAATATCACCGGATTCGCGATCTCGCTCGGCGGCATCGTCGGCGGGTCGATCCTCGTCGAACAGATCTTCAACTATCCGGGCATGGGGCGGCTCATGTTCGAGGCGATCGGCAACCGTGACTATCCGCTGATGCAGACCGTCTTCCTCTTCACGACCGTCGGCGTACTTACGGCGAATTTCCTTGTCGACATGCTGTACGGCGTGATCGATCCGCGCGTGCGCCGGGGAGGGACGAACTGATGGCCATGCAGGAAGGCCGTACGTTTGGCCTCGAAACCGCTGCTGAAGACCTGGCGCCAGAGCCATATGACACCGGCAAACGGACCCGGTTCAAGGTCCCGAACGGCCTGGCGATCATGTGGGCGAACCGGAAGAGCAGGACCGGGCTCATCCTGCTCGCGCTGTTCGTCGTGGTCGGGATCTTCGCGCCGTGGATCGCGCCGTACGACCCGCGCGCGGGGATCTTCATGCCACTGGCACCGCCGTCCGGCGAGAACTGGCTCGGAACGACACAGCTGGGCGAGGATGTGTACTCTCAGCTCATCTACGGCACGCGCACGTCCCTCATCGTCGGCATCCTCGCCGGCGGGTTGGCGACCATCATCGGGCTCATCATCGGCATGATCGCCGGATACGCCGGCGGCTGGGTCGACGAGGTGCTGTCGTTCTTCATCAACGTGTTCCTCGTCATCCCGACGCTGCCGCTGATGATCACGTTTGCCGCCTACTCCCCCATCAAGGGCGTGACGACGGTCATCATCGTGATCGGCGTCACCGGTTGGGCATGGGGCGCCCGGGTCAAGCGTTCGCAGATGATGTCGCTGCGGGAACGCGACTACATCACCGCCGCGATCTTCTCCGGCGAGCCGATGTGGCGCATCGTCTTCCGGGAGATCCTGCCGAACATGACGTCGCTCATCGTCGCCGGGTACATCGGCGCGGCAGGCGCGGCGATCGGCGCCGAGGCCGGACTGGCGTTCATCGGCGTCGGCGACCCGCTCACGATCAGCTGGGGCACGATGCTCTACTGGGCGGACAACTCCGGCGCGTTGCTGACCGGCCAGTGGGGCTGGCTAATCCCGCCGGGGCTGGCGCTTGCGCTCCTGATCACGGCGCTGACGCTGGTGAACTTCGGCGTCGACGCGATCAGCAATCCGCACCTGCGGGAGGAATAACCATGGCCGTGCTCGAAGTGAAGGACCTCAACGTCTCCTACATGACGAAGAAGCGGCCGCCCTTCCACGCGGTGAAGGACGCCAACCTGACCATCGACGCCGGCGAGATCGTCGGGTTGGTCGGCGAATCCGGCTCCGGCAAATCGACGCTGGGCACGGCGGTGCTCCGGCTGCTCGATCCACCCGGCACCATCACAAGCGGGCAGGTGATCTTCGACGGCAAGGACATCACCCGCGCCAGCGAGGACGAGATCCGGCCGCTGCGCTGGGCGGAGATGTCGACGGTCTTCCAGAGCAGCATGAACGCGCTGAACCCGGTGGTGAACATCGGGAAGCAGTTCAAGGACGTGATCGAAGCGCACACGAACATGACGGAGCGCGAGATCGAGCGCCGCACCGCCGAGCTCCTGGAGATGGTGAACATCGATCCGTCGTTCTCGCGCTTCTACGCCCACGAATTGTCGGGCGGGATGAAGCAGCGCGTCGCCATCGCGCTCGCGCTGGCGCTCCAGCCGAGGTTCGTGCTGCTGGACGAGCCGACGACCGGCCTCGATGTCGTGGTCCAGCAGGCGATCCTCGACAACGTGAAGCGTATCCAGAAAGAGTTCGGCTTTGCCGTCCTGATGATCAGCCACGACCTCGGCGCGATCATGGAGATTGCCGACCGGGTGGCGGTGATGTACCAGGGGCAGCTGGTCGACGACCAGCCGGCGCGCGATTTGCTCCTGCGGCCGAAGCACCCCTATTCGCGGGTGCTGATCGGGTCGTATGAGGACCTCTGGAAGCCCGCGTCCGGCTCTGCGGCGGAGGACGCATCCGTCGACGCGAGCGGTCAGCCGATCACCCAGGCGTTCGGCGGCCAGGCTCCGGTCGATATCGCGGCGCGACACGGGATGGATGCCGACGAGACCCGGATGTTGGGCATGGACGACCTCCAGGCAATCGCCGAGGCCACCGCGCAGGATCCGGCAGTCGTCCGCGCTCCCGCCGAAGCATCGGCCCACGAGGCGGTAATGGTGATCGAGAATATCTCGAAGCACTACACGCGCCGCCGGGGACTGACCAAGACCCGGGTGGACGCCGTCTCCGACGTCTCGTTCACGCTCCGCAAGGGGTACATCACGGCGCTCGTCGGGCAATCCGGCAGCGGCAAGACCACGATCGGGCGGCTCATCACGGGGATCGAAAAGCCGGACTCCGGCTCGATCCTGTTCGGCGAGCAACGGGTGGACCAGTTCGCCCGGCGAGACCTGAAGGAGTACCGGCGGCACGTCCAGCTCGTGTTCCAGGACCCCTACTCCGCGCTCAACCCGGCACACACGATCGTGCATACGCTAACCCGCCCGCTGGCGAACTTCATGGATGTCAGCGGGCGGGCGGCTCGCCAGCGCGTGGCGGAGATGCTGGAGCAGGTCGGGCTGACACCGGCGGAGCAGTTCATCGACAAGTACCCGCACCAGCTCTCGGGTGGGCAGCGACAACGCGTCGTCGTTGCCCGGGCGCTGTTGTCGGAGCCGGAGATCGTGATCGCCGACGAGCCGACATCAATGCTCGACGTCACGATCCGGGCCGAGATCCTGGAGATCCTGAATCGTCTGGTGCGGGACAAGGGCATCGCGATGCTCTACATCACGCACGACCTGCTCAGCGCGCGGGCGCTGGCGGACGAGATCCTGGTGCTGAACAAGGGCCGGATCGTCGAGGGCGGCGACGCGAACCAGGTGATCTCCGAGCCACAGCACGACTACACCCGACTGTTGCTCAGCTCGATCCCGAACCCGTTCGCGGAAGGGCTCGTCGCGGATTGAGGGTTATCGTGCGGGGCCGACCGATTCCGGCTCGCGCTCTTCCGCCGCGACATTCATCTTGTGGAACGGCCGGATCGCCGGCATGAAGAGCGCGAGCCCGATGGCGGTCAGGGTCAGCGCGGTGAGTGCCAGTGTCGAGCCAATCGCCTCGTAGAGGAAGCCCGTCAGCGCCATGCCGAGCGGCGTCATCGCGGCCGAAATCGCGGAATAGGTGGCGAAGACGCGCCCATGAAGCCGGGCGGGCGTGCGCTCGAAGCGAATGGTGACCGTCAACGGGTTGATCGGCCCCAGCATGATCCCCGAGAGGAAGGCGACCCCGAGGAGCACCGCATAGGGAGCTTCGAGGACGAACGGCACCATGAAAAATGGTTGCACCATGAAGCCGGCGAGAAGTAGCGCCCGCCGGTTCTCCCGGAACCGGTCACCGATAGCCCCATAGATCGAGCCACCGACCAACGTGCCGATGCTGGTCGCGGAAAGGATCAGGCCGAATCGGGACGCGTCCCCGAACTGCTCGAAGATGGCCACCGGCAGGCCAACGGCGTAGAAGCCGTTCGTCAGGAAATTCGAGACGGCGAAGAGGATTGCCAGGGAGAGGAGCAGGCTGTCGCGCCCGATAAACGAGAGTCCCTCGGCAATCTGCTGCCGGTACGAGAGCCCCGGCTCATCGGCGCTGCGCTCGTTCGCGCTGTCCGGGGCAACGCCATACACCGAGAGCGCCGAGAGAACGAACCCCGCGCCGGTCAGCCAGAGCAAGTTGACGGCGCCCATCGGACCGATCAGGAGACCCGCCAATGCCGGCCCGATAATCCCGGACACGCCCAGGAGCACTTCGAACGCCGAATTGATCGCTTCCGGCTTCATCTTCGTGCGCTCGCCGAAGCCTGGCAGGAGCGTGCGGCGAGCGGTGTAGCCCGGAATATCGAGGAGAGCGCCGAGAAGGACGAGCGCGAAGAGCTGCCAGAACTCCAGCCCGATGGTGGTGTACAGGACCGGAATGGCGAGGATCGAGGCAGCGCTGAACAGGTCGGCGATGACGCTCATGCGGCGCCCGCCAAGCTGGTCGACCAGCGGCCCGCCGAAGATACCAGCAAGGAAGGCCGGCAGGGCAGTCGCCATGCCGGTCAGCCCTGTTTGCACCGCGCTTCCGGTGGTCTCCAGGACAAACCAGGGGAGCGCCACCATGGCGAGGATGTTCCCGATAAGAGAGAGGCTCGTGCCCCCGAGAAAGATCCCGAGGCGAAGGCGCTCTGTTTGCGGGCTATCGATCACAACGCCTGCCGGGCGTCGAGGCGCGGCATGTCGAAGGGACACGCGGGGTCGCGTATCCGCCCGTGCTTGTCATCTTCACGATCCTGATTCTCGCCCCTCACCGCGTCGCAATCGATCCGATCAGGGAACGCTCGTTTCGGAATTTGAGTACCTGTGTCAGGATACCAGAAACGTGATATAGCACAATAAGGAGTCCTCCGATGTCCCGCACCGTCGCCATCCCCGCACCCGCCGATTTGCATCGCGCGCGGGTCCTCCTGCAGCAGGCATTGCACCCATCCCCGCTTGTCCGCGCCGGGGAGAAGACGTGGCTGAAGCTTGAATCGATGCAACCCACCGGGGCGTTCAAGATTCGCGGGGCGCTCGCGGCGTTGTCCGCGCTGAAGGACCAGGGCCGGATCGTGACGGCATCGGCGGGTAACCATGCGCTGGGCGTCGCCTGGGCATCGCGCAAGCTGGGCGTCCCGGTGACGATCGTGGTGGCGGAAAACGCCTCGCCGCTCAAGATCGAGAAGCTGCGCAAGCTCGGGGCGGATCTCGTGCTGCATGGGCAGAGCTTCGACGACGCCGAGAACCATGCCCTTTCACTGGCGGCGGAGGGCGGTCATTTCCTCTCGCCGTACAACGACACGAACGTGATCGCCGGGCAGGCGACGGTGCTGGACTCGATCCTGACGCAGATGCCGGATACGACCGACCCGTTCACGGTGGTGGTGCCGGTCGGTGGCGGCGGGCTACTGGCCGGGATGGCCGTGCGGCGTGCGGAGATGGAGGCGGAGCACATCACCCTCGTTGGCGTGGAGGCCGAGGCCTCCCGAGCCGTATCGGCATCCATCGAGGCGGGGCATACGGTGACGGTTTCCGTCGGCGGGACGCTGGCGGACGGGCTTGCGGGCAACCTCGAAAAGGACTCCATCACCGTCGATATCCTCCGTGAGCAGCGGATTCCGATGATGGCGGTGTCGGAAGACGAGATCCGGCAGGCGATCCGCGCCCTGTTCCAAAATCACGGCGTCATCGCGGAGGGTGCGGCGGCAACGGCCTTCGCGGCTGCCAAGCTGATCGAGACGGACCAGCCGGTTGTGGCGGTGATCACAGGGCGGAATATCGCGTGGCCGCTGTTGCGTGAGGTGCTGGATGAGGACGGGCGGACGTGAGAATCCGCCCGGTCTTTTTTTGACCAAGTCATTCCTGTACCGCCGAACACCGCCCGCAGCTGCGAGGTCCGGCGTCCATCGCGCAGAACGCCGGACACAAGGTCCGGCGGTACGGGTGGTTTACTTACCAGCGCGGGAGCGCCGATGACCAGTTCGGGTCGATGACCTTGCGGGCATAGCCAACGTCGTCGCGATCGCGGTACGAGATACGCAGGAAGCGTTCGTGGGCGCGCGCGAGGGCGTCGCGGTCGACCTCGACGCCGAGACCGGGCGTGTCCGGGACCGCAATCTGGCCATTGGTGAACTTGATCTTGCCGCCCTCGACGATCTCGTCGGATTCGTGCAGCCACGGGTAGTGCGTATCGACGTCGTAGGTCAGGTTCGGCGTGACGGCGGCGAGATGCACCATCGCCATGAGCGAGATGCCGAGATGCGAGTTGCTGTGCATGCTCATGCCAAGGTCGAACGTCTGGCAAATGCGGCCAAGCTCCTGCGTTGCCCGTAGGCCGCCCCAGAAATGATGGTCGCCGAGGATGACCTGCACGGCGTCCTCCCGCACGGACTCCGGTATCTGGCTGAACTCGGTGACGCACATGTTCGTCGCCTGCGGGATATCGATCCCTTCGGCGAGCAGTCTGCGGCGGACCTCACCCATGCCGGGGATCGTGGCCGTCGGGTCCTCCAGATATTCCAGCTCCGCCTGCAACTCGCGGCCAACCATGACGGAGGTGTCGACGGTCCACGCGCAGTTCGGGTCGATCCGTAGCGGAACCGTCGGGCCGAACTCCTCGCGCAGGGCGCGGATCGCCTCGATCTCCTGCTCCGGCGGGAAGACGCC
>DATGPC010000140.1:0-5878 GCA_035305265.1 Thermomicrobiales bacterium
TCACTCGTCTATGCGCTCGATCTCGCCAAGGACGCGATCCGCGAGCAGGATCAGGTGGTGGTAGTCGAGGGCTACATGGACGCCATCACTGCCCACCAATTCGGCTACCGGAACGTCGTGGCGTCGATGGGAACCGCCCTCACCGAGCCGCAGGTCGCCCAGATCAAGCGGGGCAGCAGCCGAATCGTACTGGCGCTCGACGCGGACGCTGCGGGCCAGATGGCGACGCTTCGCGGCCTGGAAACAATGACCGACGCGCTTGACGCGGAGATCAAGCCCGTTCCTACCGCAAACGGCTTGCTCCGCTTCGAGCGCAAGCTGAAGGCGGACATCTCGATCGTTCAGCTCACCGGCGGCAAGGATCCCGACGAGTACATTCGCCAACATCCGGAATCGTGGCCCGAGCTGGTCCGCACCGCGAAGCCCTTCATGGACTTCACGATCGACCTGCTGACGAGGAATATCGACCTCTCGGATCCGGAGGCGAAATCCGAGGCGGTGCGCCGCATCATCCCACTTCTCCGCCAGATCCCGGACAGCGTCAAGGAGAACCATTACACGCGCCTCCTCGCCCGTCGCCTGGACATCTCCGAGCAGGTGATCGTCTCGGAGAAGCGAAGATCGACGCTGGGTGGCAAATCCGCCGCCATACGAGCTGGGCTAAAGCCCGGTGCGGTGGAGAAAACGCGCCGGCGTTCGACGGAGGATTATCTCGTGGCGCTCCTCCTCCAGCATCACCAGCTCAACTTCCCGGTACTCGAACAGATCCCGATCGACGACATCCATGACGCACGGAACCGCGAGATCATCGAGCTGCTCAAGGATCCTTCCACGAACGAGCTCCAGGGCGACGACCTGATTATCGCGATGGATGACGAGCTGGCTGACCACGCTGAAGCGCTCCTGGACTCGATCAGGGGCCGGCCGGAGCAGTTTCCGAGCAATATCCTGGCGGAGACCAGCCAGGTGCTGGAGAAGCTCGGTCGCGAGCGGTTCACGTTCCTGATGCGCCAGCTCCACCAGAACCTTCAGGAAGCGCGCCAGGCGAACGATGCAGAGGCGACCGAAGAGCTCAAGCGGCAGATCGCGGCGCTCACCGAACGGCGGTCGCGATACGACCCGGCCCCGAGCCCCTACTTCAGGGACACCCGCACCAAGCAAACGTACTGAACGTATCTGGAGAACAGCAGGGAGCAAAAAGGCGGTACCGGTTGGTACCGCCTTTTCTCGTCGTGGTCGGGGCGAGAGGATTTGAACCTCCGACCTCAGCGTCCCGAACGCTGCGCGCTGCCGGACTGCGCCACGCCCCGTGGCAACGCACTGAGATTACCATGCTCTCGCGGTTCCGACAAGGGAGAACAGCACCCACCCGGTATCCGACGCTTTCTCGTTCGGTCGCGTCGATTCCCGGCACCTACAACGGACGCAAGCCCGCCGGCTCTCAACGCTATCCGCCCACTCGCATAAACCTGACGCGTCGGAGCCTTGAGCACATTCGCGACCGGGTATCCACCGCATCGACAGCGACACTGTCACAACCTTGACCGCCCCACAGCCGCAGTCAACCCTCACTTCTTCTCGTTGTCGCGCCCTACAACATCACCCGAAGTCCGAGACAATGAGGCGTACGTTCGCCCCTTCTTGGGGACTATGTGGGAAGCGCCGATTCCTGGCGACCGTCGTGGAGATGGTGTGGTAGCATGCACTTAAACACGAAGCCGCACTCATGCCCGTGTAGCTCAGTGGATAGAGCGTCGCCGTCCTAAGGCGAGCGTCGGGGGTTCGAGTCCCTCCTCGGGCACCATCACAAGCGACCCGCATTAGCGGCGCTCCGCACTCCGGATCGCTGGTGAGCGGGCACTTGTGATACCCGTTTTGCGGTGGCAGGGGCCCTGGCCCCGGGGTCATCACGAGGAACAGGAGGCTGTTGTGGAACTCCAGATTCGTGCCAACGGTGTCAAGGTCACGCAGGGCATGCGGGAGTTTATCGACCGGCGAATGTCCAAGCTGGACCGCCTCGCCGATCATGTCACCGATGCCATGCTCGAGCTGAAGGCCGAGAAGACCCGCACCGGCGCAGAGATCTCAACCGCCCAGCTGACCCTTCGCACCGGCAAGCACGTGCTTCGTGCAGAGGCCGAGGACGCGGAGGTGGCAAAGGCCATCGATACCGCCATCGACAAACTCATTCGCCAGGTTCGCAAATACAATGACCGCCGGACGACGCGGCGCAAGGAAGCCGCGCCATTGAAGGAACTGGTGGCCGTGCCGCCCATGGAGGAGACGATCCCGACGGACCTTTCCTTTTCCGATGGCGCGCAGGAAGAAGAGGTCCCGGAAGGCCTGGCCGCCATCGCGCGAACCAAGACCTTCCAGATGGACCCCATGGGTGTCGAAACCGCGATCGAGCAGATGGAGCTCGTCGGTCACGATTTCTTCTTCTTCAAGAACGCCGAGGACGAGAAGTTCAGCGTGCTTTACCGCAGGAGCGACGGCACGTACGGCCTACTCTCTCCGGAATAGCCCAAACGCACCGCTTGCACCTCATGCGTAAACAGCAAACTGCCAGCCGTCGGGGCTGGCAGTTCTATTTCTTCTGGGCCTTGTAAAACTTCTTGGGCTTCGGGTTCTTCGGATTCGCAATCCGCTCTTCCTCGTCCCTCAGCGCCCGGAATTCATCCGCCTTTTCCTCGAGCTGGGCCTCGACCTTGACCAGGTCGTTGTACACATGCTCGTTGCTGTTCGAGACGCTGTTTCGCATGAGCATCCGCACGAGCTGCAGCATCGATGTCGCCTGCGCGCCACTTGCCGCCGGCAGCGACGCCCGCTCCAGGATCATGTCGACCATCTTCACGGTGTCCCGTCGGGCACCGTTCTCCACCAAACGGGCCCGTATTTGCGTCAGGCCCTCTTTCACGTCCATCTGGATGTCCCTTTCTTCTCTGCGCCGTCCAATCAAGCGTAGTATACGTACCATGAGGATCCGCTCATGCGACCGGACCACGGGACCTCCGGATTCCGGCCCGTCGCAGAACACTATCGGGGAAAGACACGATTCATGACTTCTAGCAAGATCCTTCGTGCAATGACGATTGCGGGCTCCGACTCTGGCGGCGGGGCCGGTATCCAGGCCGACCTCAAGACGTTCGCCGCGCTCGGCGTCTATGGCACCTCCGTCGTCACCGCCGTAACCGCGCAGAACACCATCGAGGTCGCCGCCATCGCTGAAGTGCCGGAAGAGGTCGTCATTGCCCAGATCGACACCGTGCTCGAAGACATCGGCGCGGACGCGATCAAGACCGGCATGCTGAGCAGCGCGCCGATTATCCAGAACACGGCCGACCGGCTGGAAGCCTGGGGAATCCCGCATCTTGTCGTCGATCCGGTCATGGTCTCGAAATCCGGCGCTCCCCTGCTCCAGCCGGATGCGATCGATTCGCTGAAGAAGGATCTCCTCCCCTTTGCGACCGTGATTACCCCGAATATTCCAGAGGCGGAGGTCCTCTCGAACCGGCGGATCGCCGCGCCGGCACATGCGCAGGAGGCGGCAAAAGCTATTGCGGCGCTCGGCCCGGCCACGGTGATTATCAAGGGTGGACACCTCGAGGGTCCTCCTGTCGACCTCGTGTTCCACGACGGCCATTTCACGCCGCTCGAAGCGGAGCGTATCCAGACGAAGAACACGCACGGGACGGGCTGCACGTTCTCGGCCGCAATCACCGCGTTCCTGGCTCGGGGCATCGAGACGATGGAGGCGATCCGCCTCGCCAAGCTCTATGTCTCGAACGCCATGCGCCAGGGTCAGGAAATCGGTGAGGGACATGGTCCCTTGCACCACTTCGCGCCACTCCCGGATGAAATCCGCGGTGTGATCGAATCCGCACCGGTTTCGTAATGATGGATCCCGCGATTCTCCAGCTCTATCTCGTTGCGGATCCGGACCATTTCGACGGGGACCTCGCGACGGCGGTATCCGACGCCATCTCCGGTGGCGTTACATGCGTCCAGCTTCGGGCCAAGACGCTCACGGACCTGGAGTTCCTTTATCTCGCCAGGCGCCTGCGGGACGTATGCCAGGCGGCCGAGATTCCTCTCATCGTCAACGATCGTCTCGATATCGCGCTGGCGGTGAACGCGGACGGAATCCATGTCGGTGTAGACGATCTGCCCGCTCCGGTCATCCGATCCCTCGCACGGCCCGACTTTATCGTCGGATACTCGCCGGAGACCGATGAGCAGATCAGGGCGAGCAAGGATGACGGCGTCGACTACCTCGGTGTCGGGCCGGTGTACGGTTCTCGTACGAAGCTCGACGCCGGGGAGGCTCTCGGGATCGTGGAGTTCCGCCGTCGATGCGAGCTGAGCCCCGTTCCCGTCATCGGGATCGGCGGGATCACCGCAGAGAACGCCGGTGCCGTCATCGAGTCCGGCGCACGCGGTGTCGCGGTCGTGTCGGCAATCATCGGGCAGGAGGACGTCACGGAAGCCGCGCGTTCGATTCTACGTCAGTCGGGCATCTGAAACAGGTGATCCAGCTCCGGGTCGTCGGCAGGATCCCACAGGTGCGCGGAGAGATCTACGGTGATCTCATCCACGAACGTCACACCCTCTTCCTCGAGCAATTCACGCATGGCGTCCGGGTGTCCGAAGTGCGGCGCGCCGGTCAGGACACCATTCCGGTTCACCACCCGGTGAGCCGGAATGTCCCTTCCCTCCGGGATGGCGTTCAACATCCACCCCACCATGCGCGCGGACCTCGGCGCGCCGAGCGCCCGGCCAATCCTCCCGTAGGTCGTGACGCACCCGACCGGTATCCGGGTCACAACCTCGTACACGCGTTCCGCGAAATCTGACGCCACTGGTCAACTCCCGGTATATTATGTATCGGAGTCACCCGAGCAAGTCACACATGACCTGTATCGCCGCATTTGTGGGCGGAAGTATACTTGGCATCGGTATTCTGAACTTCTCTACAGCTTTGCTATCAACGATTCGTCCTGGAGCTTTAATCAATGCGCGCATTCTTCTCAAAACTCATGGGAGACCCAAACGAGAAAGAGCTGAAATCCGTCGAACCCATCGTCGCGGAAGTGAACGAACTCGAGCCTGAATATGAGCCGCTCAGCGACGAGCAATTGCGGTCCGCCTTCCAGGAGCTGAAGGTTCGTTACGAGGAGGGCGAAGAGCTCGACGATCTTCTGCCCGAATCGTTCGCGATGACCCGCGAGGCGGCCAAGCGGACCCTCGGACAGCGACATTTCGACGTCCAGATCATCGGCGGCGTCGCACTCCACGAAGGCAAGATCGCCGAGATGAAGACCGGTGAAGGTAAGACCCTCACCGCGACCCTCCCGATTGCGCTTAACGCGCTGACCGGGGCGGGCGTTCACCTCGTCTCGGTGAACGACTACCTCGTCAAGCGCGACACGCAGACCATGGGTCAGATCTACCACGCTTTGGGCCTGACGGTCGGTTGTATCCAGCACGAGTCCGCCTACATCTTCGACCCGGAGTATGTCGCCGAGGAAGAGCGCCTGGAGCACCTGCGGCCGGTCAGCCGCAAGGAGGCCTACGCAGCGGATATCACCTACGGCACAAACAACGAGTTCGGCTTCGATTACCTCCGCGATAACATGGTCGTCGAGCCGGAGCGCATGGTGCAGCGCGAGCTCAACTACGCCATCGTCGACGAGGTTGACAACATCCTGATCGACGAGGCCCGGACGCCGCTCATCATCTCTGGAGCCGCCGAGAACGCGACTGACCGGTATTACCAGTTCGCGCAGATCGTCCGCCAGCTGAAAAAGGACCGCGATTACGAGGTCGACCTCAAGCACCGCAATGCGACGCTGACCGAGGAAGGCATCGACCGCGTCGA
>DATGPC010000141.1:0-5393 GCA_035305265.1 Thermomicrobiales bacterium
GCGCTGTCCTTGAAGACGACGAGCCGGGCGATGGTGTAGATGCCTTCGTCCTTGAAGCGCTGGAGGACGGAAGGCAGATCCATGATCGGATTGACGATGCCTGCGTCGCGGAAGAACTGGACCTTCGTGTCGTAGAAAATCAGCTCTTCCTTGATGTCGATGACGATCGCGTTGACCTCGGTCGTCCTGGCGATCTCGACCAGACGGTTGACCTCTTCCTCGGTGTTGGCGATGTTCGGGTTGTAGTAGATCCCCTTGATCATCTGGTGATCGAGGGTGATCTGGAGCGGCTGGCCGTCGGTCGGGACCGGCAGGTCCTGCTGGTGGTAGCCGGAGGCGAAGATGGTCAGGGTAGCGTCCGGCGCGATGGTGCCCGCCTCGAACACGAAGTGACCATCTGCATCGCTGAAAGCGAACGAGGTGCCGTCGGTGATCCAGCCGCTCATGATGGGCTCGCCGTCGATGTTTCGGAGGGTGCCGGCGATCTCGCCCGCCGTGGTCGTGGGCGTCGAGAGGGACCTGGAGGTTCCGCCGTCGGCGACCTGCTGCGTAGCCGGCGCGGTCGCGGCGATGTTTGGTGGCGCGGTCGCGGCGGCAGTTGGTGGTGCTTCGCTGGTGGCTGATGCCGCTGTGTCGGGTGCTTCAGGCGTCTGCGGCGCGGTTGCCTCGACGAGGGTCACGGTCTGGTTGCGTGCATGGTCTGGCGAGACCTCGCCGGTGACGGCGGAATAGCCCTGATGTTCGACGGTGATGGCCTCGACGGCCTCTGGCATCGACAGGCGAACGGTTCCGTCGCTGCCGGATCGGTAGAGGTTGTCGCCGTAGGCGACCTCCGCGTCGGCGAGAGGCGCGCCCGACTCATCCACGACGTTGAGCGTCAGGATCTCCTCGCGCTCGGAGATTCGGTTCAGCACCGTCAGGGTCAGGATCGCGATCGCCGCCACGAAGAGGAGGCCATAGAGCGCGGTCACCCATGGGAACGCTGAGGCTCGGGTGCTCTTGGGGGCGGACTGTTGTGACATCGTCGGAGTCAGACCTCGGGTCGGTGTTCGGCAGTGTTGGTTCCGGGTGGTGGTGCGAAGGAGATGAGGAGGCGCCTCGATGGCGATTCGCCACCCGGCGCCAATGGACCCGGATACGAGAGAGCGTACCACCCATCCCGGTTGCCGGCGATAGGCGATCGCGAAAGGAGGTGGCGACGTGACGATAATCAAGATGCTCAAGTTTCACCTATATAGGGAAACCTGGGCATCTTGGAAGGCGGGACTCGGGGAGAAGAACACGCCAAGACGTCAAGGCGCCATGTTTTCGGGTTAGGGGGGAACCTGGCGTCTTGGCTGCCCTGAGCTGTGCCTGCCCGGATATCGCCATGCTGCGGGGGATCAGGCCGACATTGTTTCGCACGTACGGCCCGTACGGCGGGGGGGTTGGATCGCGGCGGGGAGGGGTGCATGCCGCGTCGCTTCGCGTTAGATCCTTCGCATCCGCTCAGGATGACGGGAGCTTTTGGTGCGGGGCGGGCGGACACGGGGTCCGCCCCTACGGAGTGCGGGAGACGGAGGGCAGATGATCCATTCGGGGCGGGTTATTGCGCCGGGGAGGGGACGACATTGCGGCGCCGGTATGCGGGCGAAGGGGATTGAAGGTGCCGCAAGTCGTCCCGTACGGCCAAACCTGGGTCAGCATATAGCCTTGTGAGCGAGGGGCGGAGAGCCGGCGGCCATCCTCCCGTACGAGGGTGCGTGGAGGTCTGGTAACGCACGCGGGCCTGAGGTTCTCGCGGGCGGACACAGGGTCCGCCCCTACGAGAGTATGGGGACAACGATTCCGGGCGGAGAGGGGTGCCGGCTGGATCGCTTCGCGTCGGGTCCTCCGGCCGAGCCCGCTGGGCGAGAAGAGGCAGCGGGCCCTTGCTCCGCTCGGGATGACGGGATCTTTTGGTTCGGGGTGGGCGGACACGGGGGACGCCCCTACGGGTGCGAGCGGTGGGCGATTGGGCAGGCATGAAACGCTCATGTCCGGTATTCGCGCTTGGTCAGCGGTGTTTCGGGAGAGGAGGCGTTCGACGGATGCGTGCCCAGACATACGGCTCGAGCCGCAACGCGCTCAACGTCGGCCCGCAACGCGCTGAACGTTGGTTGAAAGGCCGTTTGCCGCCCGAACGGGCAGTCATGCCGATTGTTTTCAGCGGACAATTTTGCTCGGATCACGTACTTCCGGGTAGCGGAGGGTCACTTCGCTGTCAAAGCATTCTGTGAACAAATACACAATCTTGCCAAGACCGCACAGGCGTATGACAATAAGCGCAGTTTCCTTCAGATGAGGTATCCGGCGATTGTGCCCGAGGCGGACGACCCAGCGGGTCAGCCCGGCGAGGCCGTGTCCAGCGCCATATCCGCGCGTTGCGGTGTGCCGGCACGTTCGTCGTGCAGGCGGGCGATGTCGGCGAGCTGCTCGCGGAACCAGACGTTCACGTCGCATTCCTCGACGGCCCGACGCATGGCTGCCGAGCGACGGTGGCGCTCCTGGACCGGCATCGTCAGCGCCTCGAAGATCGCTTCGGCGGTGCCTTCGACGTCGGCCGGGGCGACGACCAGCGCGTGGTCGCCAAGCTGCTCCACCGCGCCGGCGCCTTCGGAGAGCAGGATCACCCCGTTGCGCTCGTTGACCAGCGCCCCTTCCTTCGCAACCAGCGCCATGCCGTCCATCAGCGAATTGACCATGAGCAGGTCGTACCACTTCATCGCGGCCAGCACCCGGGCGTATTTCTCGCCCATGATGAGCTGGATCGGCTGCCAGCCGGTCTCGACGTTGGCGTACTTGGCGTTGATGCGGCCGACGACGGCGCTGATGTCGTCGAGATATTTCTGGTACTCGACCACATCCATGCGCGAGGGCTGGGTGATGGCGATGAAGTTGACGCGGTCGCGGAACTCCGGGTGCAGCTCAAGGAACCGATCGTAGGCGAGGAAGCCGCGGATGATGTTCTTGCTCGGCTCGGCGCGGTCGGTGCGCAGGATGGTGTATTCGTTCCAGTGCGTCGGCAGGTAGCGCTCGTAGGCACGCGCTTCCTGACTGTAGGCGATGCGGCGGACCGCTTCCGGGTCGATGGAGATCGGGTAGGCGCGGACCTGCGTTGTCCTGCCGTTCCAGCGGACCTCGCGGTTGGTGTAGTCGATCTCGCAGCCAGGGACGTAGGCCTCGCAGGTGTACATGAAGCTGCGGGCATGGTTGCTTGTTTGGAAACCGACGATGTCGCAGCCGAGCATGCCCTCGCAGATCGCGGTGCGCATCTCGCTGGGCAACAGCCGCCAGTAGTCGGGATCCGGCCACGGGATATGGACGAAGTGCTGGATGGTCGCGTGTGGACGCTGCTCGCGGATCATCTGGCCGACGAGGTAGAGCTGGTAGTCCTGCAAGAGGACGATGGGCTCACGGCCACCACCGGCGCTCTCGCAGGCGGCGACGATCTCGTCGGCGAACATCCGGTTTACCTTGACGTAGCCGTTGCGCCAGGCGTCCCAGGTCTCGTGGGTGATGTCGGGAGCGCGGGGGGTGTCCCACAGGTAGTGCTGGAGGAACCAGAGCAAGGGATTGCTGATCTCGTTGTAGTACTGGTTGTAGGCCTCCTCGTCGGGCACGACAAAGCGCAGGCGGAACCGGGTGCCGCTCTCGGATGGCGGGATGACCTCCTCGCCGCGCCGGCGCGCCATGGCCCAGCGCTCGCGGTCGCCGGAGGTCATGGTGGCGGCGATCCAGATCGCTTCCTGGTCCTGGAGGACGGTGCTGATGGCGGTGACGAGGCCGCCGCTGCCCTGGCGGGAGCTGAACTGGCCGTTGCCGATCTCGGTGAACGTAACCGGACCTCGATTCGAGGCGACGATCAGCGGATGCTCGCCCATTAACCCGGCCAGACGCTCGTCATCGATCGTCGTGGTATCTCCCTGGACGTTGTCCAGTGACGAGGGATTGGCGCTCGGGTTTGACATGGTGCACGCTCCTTCCGGTTCGCGATCGTCGTTGACCTGCGATGTAATTGCTGGACTCCAGCATGCGGCTGGAGCCGGGTTTCCGCAAGTCGCAATTCTGCAAGCAATACACCCTTCATCGCACATTACGTGCGATGAAGGGTGATGTCGTGAACTATTGCCGAATCTTCCCCGAAAGGCGGGGTGAACCGGTTACTCCTGGACGGGGTAGCCCTCGTCGTCCAGCTCCGCCTTGATCTTGTCGAGGCTGATCTTCGTCGGGTCGAAGGCGAGGTCGATCTGCTTCGTCTCGGCGGAGGCGACGACGGACTTGATGCCCTCCAGGCCGCCGAGGCGGTTCTGGACCGAGCTGACGCAATGGCCGCAGCTGATGTCCGGCGCGGTGAGGGTGGTGACCTGCGTGGTTGCTTCTGCCATGATGTGACCTTTCTCCTTGCGGCTGGTGCCGCCTTCTGTGCTTTGGTGGCCAGTTCGGTGCCACGATCTTTTGAACGCCTGGTTTTGTGTTGCCGGGACGCCGCAGACCAGCTGCAGCGGTACGGATGCTTCGGCGGCTTCCCCGGGGAGGACATTTCGGCCACTTCTCGCCCGATCACGGGCATCCGACGACCGCGCGTCCTCCGCTACGGGTTCGACCAACGGGCCCTAGTGTGACATGCCGTCTATCGGGGCCTCCGTGGCGGATGGGGCGGCGTCGGCGACGGTGAACCCCATGCCGGTCAGGTCGGCGAGCCACATGGCGAGGGCACCGATAGCGAGCGCGAGCAGGGCGATGCCGACGAGGTACCCGCCGTCTTTCAGCCGCTGCGAGAGTGGCGGGTTCAGGATCTCCTCCGGGTTCCGGGGCGGCTGGAAGCCGCGCAGGCGAAGGGCGTTGGTGACCACGCTGACGGAGCTCATCGCCATCGCGGCCGCGGCGATCATCGGGTTCAGCAAGATATTGAGGGCCGGCCAGAGCGCACCCATGGCGACCGGGACCAGGGCGACGTTGTAGGCGAAGGCCCAGAACAGGCCCTGCTTGATCGTCGCGACAGTGCGGCGGGAGATCGCGATGGCGGTGACGATGCCCGTCGGGTCGCCGCCGATCAGGGTGATATCGGACGAGGCCATGGCGACGTCGGTGCCGGTGCCGATCGCGATACCGAGGTCGGCGCTGGCGAGCGAGGGCGCGTCGTTGATGCCGTCGCCAACCATGGCGACCGTGCGGCCCTGCGACTGCAACTCCCGGACCTTGTCGGCCTTCTGGTCTGGCAGGACACCGGCGAGGACGTTGTCGATACCGGCCTGCTTCGCGACGACGTTCGCGGTCGTTTCGTTGTCGCCGGTGATCATCCACACATCGAGGCCGAGGGCCTTGAGATCGGCGACGGTCTTTGGGGACTCCGCCTTCAGCCCGTCGGCGAT
>DATGPC010000142.1:0-5409 GCA_035305265.1 Thermomicrobiales bacterium
CGCAGGCCGTAGGGGCGGACCCCGTGTCCGCCCGTCCCGCACCAAAAGATCCCCGTCGTCCTGAGCGAATGCGAAGGACTCGACGCGAAGCGACGTCCCCTGCAGCCCCTCCTGCCATCATCACTAGCCCACATACAGCCCGACGTGCGGCGTCCCCAGACGACTGGCCTCGTCGCACACCGGCGCCGCAATAGCCTGCCCTGCGCTTGCCGAGTAGAGCGTCTCCAGCCCGCCGGACAGCTCCCCCATCCGGTTGCCATAATCCAAGATGTCCAGGTTTTTCCTATACCCGGAAACTTGGTTAACTTGAATTCTTGACGCCCCGAACCGTCCCGCCATTTGAGCATGATCATGATCACCTCGCCCCGAACCAGAACCAGCGATCCTCCTCCGAGACTCCTATTCGGAGCATTAAACAGAGATCCCGGCCAGACAAACAGTCTGGCCGGGATCACCTGATTCGTACCCATCTACAACTACTATTCCGCGGACATGTCCCGCAGCCACTTCGCAAACACCGGGTTGAGCCGCTCGTAATACGGCTCCATCGCCGGCAAGTCCAGGATCCCGCGATACCGCAGTCCCTCCGCGATATCCGCCCGCAACACCGGTGTCGGCTCCGTCACGTTCGAGAACCACGCCTCCAGCACCCGGCTCCAGACCGCGTTGAAACGGGCGATCATCCCCTTCAGCTGGTCTTTCGGCAGCTCGGTGATACTAGTCGGCGGCCAGTCTCCCAGCCGCGGTGGCGGCCAGTGCTCCGGATCGAATCCGGGATACTCGCCCACGCCTACCAGCGTCCCCTCACGAACGCTGATCGCGACCTGACGCGGCGGCGCATACAGCCCCCGCCGTCCAAGGTCATCGTGCGCCAGCACCGCCATCGGCACCGCAATCGACTCGGCATACGCTCGCGACGGCACCGGGAATCGAGGCATGCTCCCCGGATGGTTCGGCGGATTCTGCTCCGCAAACTGCGACGCCCGCGACATCAGGTCGTCGAGCTGGCCCGTGCGGTCGAACCCCTCACCTTCCAGTGATTCGTCCGGTGCTGCCTCAGCAAATGGAACCTCGATGGTGTCTCCGGACGCCACCACCAGGATCTCGAGCACCTCGAGCGCCTGTCCATCGTCGGAATGCCGCAGTGTTTGCGACATCGTCTTCCAGTTCTCCAGCGGCCCGAACGTGGCGATGAGCCACGCCTGCTGCTCCACATCCGAGTCGATATACACCACCGGATGCTGCTGATTCGGCCCGGCCATCATTCCACCTCCCCTTCGGCGCGAAGCCGCTCCTGCAACGCGCGGTTCTCATCGCCAATCTGCTGCAGGAAGCGGAGATCCGTCTCCAGCCGTTCCGGCGCCGGGATATCGTTCCGCCCATGCATCGGCCGCGCGACACGCACGTAGCCACCATCCGGGCTGTATTCCACCTGCACCCAGTCGGTCGCGTCCGGCTGGAGCGGTTCCAGGACCTCCCGGTCGATCTTCCCGAGCATCCCGGCAATCTCCTGGTTCTCGGTCACGATGTCGATCTCTGGCTCGGTTTGACCCTTCTTCGGCCGTGAGTACACGTGGTTCCACGCCTCGCCGCCGGCAGCGTCGATCAGGTCCACCTGCCACACGCGTACGGTCCCGGCCGCGGCGGCAGCCATTCGCGCCTGGACAATCGTGCCGCCCCAGGTCCCTTCGACGGACGCATTGTCGACGTCCGCCTTGCCGTCCAGATGCTCGGCGAGCGGTGTCAGGAGCTGCTCCAGGTCGGCCTTCGCCCGGCGCGTGAAATACACCGCCAGGTAGGACGTACCGACCAATGCAACAATGATGACCCCGCACATGACGAGGCCGGTCACGAGATACGGATTCACACTACCTCACCAATTCCATGTGCCCGGCATGTGCGGCCGGGCGCGTACCAAACGACCTCAATAGTACGACGGGCATCGCGACGCGCGCTCCTGTACAATCCGCTTGACCGGCGCACTGACCGGCATCTCCCTTACTTTTTTGGACAACACATCATGCGGTTGAGCTGGCACTTCGGGCTTGGTCGTGAACTCGGTTTCGTCTTCTGGGCGCTCACGCTCTTCGAGGCGGCATATGGTGCATTTGCAACCATCTGGCCGCTCTGGATCGAGCATCTCGGCGCGTCCATCACCACTGTCGGCCTGATCCTCGGCATGGCCGGGATCATCCGGCCGTTCGTGCTGCTCGGCGGGTCCTGGCTTGCCGATCGCGTCAACACGCGGAACCTGTTGATCGTCGCCCGCTCGTTCCTCGTCGCCGGCATCGTCTTCGCCGCCTTCGCCCGCACGTGGGAGTTGCTGTTGATCACGGTCGTCGCCTACAGCTTCGGCGAGCTGATCTTCCCGATCCTCCACGCCCACATCCCGGTGCACGCGGGCGACAACGTCGGACGCGCCTTCAGCCTGACCTGCACCATCGGCCCGTCCCTTGCGCTCATCGTGACCCCCGTCGTCACCAGCGCGGTCATCGACAGCTTCGGCATGCAGGGAGCACTCCTGCTCTCGGCGGGGCTCAGCACGCTCGGCACGCTCTGCATCGCCGGCATGAACTTCTCCCGCGACCGAGAGCTGTCCCGATCGGATACAGCAGCCACGATCGCCGACGTCGTCCGTCACACGAACACGCGCGACATCATCGCCTTCCATGCCGTCACGGTCTTCGCTCTGGGCCTCGGATCGACGTTGCTCCCCAACTTCCTCCAGCATCAGCGTGACCTTTCACCCGGGCTCATCGCGCTCCTTGCCGGAGGCTCGGCAGTCGGCACGGCAATCTTCGGGTTTGCCAGCCTCCGGGTGACCGGCATCAGGCGCGCGCCCTTCCTCGCCGCCGCCCTGACGACCGGCTGCACAGCAACGGGGTTCCTGCTCCTCGCTCTCTCCGACCTCTTGCCGGTCATCGCTTTCGCCTTCATCCTGCGCGGCGGGTTCTTCGCCACATGGACGTTCCTCCTCACCGCGATCGGGCAGCATGCCCCAGCGAAGATCCAGAGCCGCGCGTTTGCGGTCGTCGAAATCTTCGGCGGAGGAGCCGTTTCGTTCTCACCGGTCGTGGCGTCGGTGCTGTATCGAGTAAACCCGTCGCTCCCGCTGTATATCGCCGTCTGCTTCGGCCTCGTGATGGCGGGACTTATCGTCCTGCGTTATCGCCGTGGCTTCGAACCGGAGCCGAGGATCCAGCTCGTTGCCGACCAAACTGAACCCGTTGAGGAAATGTCCGGCCTTCCTGGAGAGATGCAGCCCGAACCAGCCATTCCGGCCTGATCACCTGGACCCTAACGCCGACTCGTGCGGCCGTTCCATTCACGCCGAGGAAGGGCACTCCGGAGAGCATCTTCGTGCTACCATCTCGTTGGATTGGCCCGCCTCCTGGCGGGCAGGAAACGCCGCCTGGTCGATGCAAAACGCACCACCGAAACAACCCCGGGAGAACCCTTCATGGCTGTGGAGCCGTTGATCTACGAACTGAGCAAACCAGAGCGCCGCGCGCTTCGATTCCCGCAGCCTGACGTGCCGGAAACCAAGCTTCCAGACGACCTGACACGGGACGAGCTTCGCTGGCCCGAGGTCAGCGAGATCGATGTCATCCGCCACTTCACGCGCCTGAGCCAGAAGAACCACGCGATCGACATCAATATGTATCCGCTCGGGTCGTGCACCATGAAGTACAACCCGAAGATCAACGAGGAAGTCGCCCGCTATCCCGGCTTCGCCCGCCTTCATCCGTACCAGCCGGAAGAGACTGCGCAGGGCGCGCTCGAGCTGATGTACGAGCTGCAGGAGATGCTCGCGGAGATCGCCGGCTTCAAGGCCGTCACGCTCCAGCCTGCCGCTGGCGCGCACGGCGAGCTCACCGGCTGCCTCATCATCGACGCCTACCACAAGGAGCGCGGTGACACCGGCCGGACCAAGATGCTGATCCCGGACTCCGCGCACGGCACGAACCCCGCGACCGCCAAGATGGCCGGATTCGACGTCGTGACGGTCCCCTCCGACGATCGCGGCAACAGCGACATTGACAAGATCCGTGAGTTGATCGGGCCGGACACCGCCGGCATCATGATCACGAATCCCAATACCCTCGGCCTCTGGGACGAGCACATCGTCAAAATTATCGACCTTGTCCATGAGGCCGGCGGGCTCGTGTACAACGACGGCGCCAACTTCAACGCCATCCTCGGCATCGCCCGGCCGGGCGACCTTGGCGTCGACGTGATGCACTACAACCTGCACAAGACCTTCTCCACGCCGCACGGCGGGGGTGGTCCTGGCTCCGGTCCGGTCGGCGTGCGCGAGGGCCTGGAAGACTATCTGCCCGGCCCGGTCGTCACCAGGGACGTCGCGGGCGATGAGGCAACCTACCGCTGGACCCAGCCGGAGAAGTCGATTGGCCGCCTCCACAGCTTCAACGGCAACTTCGGCATGCACGTGCGGGCCTACACCTACATCCGCATGCATGGCGCCGAGGGGCTTCGACAGATCAGCGAGGACGCCGTTCTCGCCGCGAACTACCTGATGGCCCGCCTCAAGGACCGCTTCGATGTCCAGTACGAGCGCTCCTGCATGCACGAGTTCGTAGTCAACGGGACCCGCCAGAAGAAGCAGGGCGTGAAGACGCTCGACATGGCCAAGCGCCTGCTCGACTTCGGCGTCCACCCGCCCACAACCTACTTCCCGCTCATCGTGCCGGAGGCGCTGATGATCGAGCCGACGGAGACCGAGTCGAAGGAATCACTCGATTTCTTCGCCGACGCGATGCTCCAGATCGCGGACGAGGCCGAGAACGAGCCAGAGACCGTCACCTCGGCGCCGCACACGACCGAGTACAAGCGGCTCGACGAGGTCTCCGCGAACCGGAACCTCAACCAGCGCTGGAAGCCGGAGATGGCCGAAGAGAAGGTGCTTCAGCCTGCATAGGGCATCACTTCAATCAAGAACTGGAAAGCGGCCCGGCAGTTTGCCGGGCCGCTTTTGATCTCTTCAGGGTCGCACCCTAATGCTGCAGCTCGCCGCGCGCGACCTCCGCACCCAACTCCCTGATCTCTCGCATCGTCTCATTCTCTCGCTCCCAAATCCGGTAGGCCGCCTCCGCCACATCCGCCGCGCACTCATCCGGGATGTGCACGACGCCGTTGAGATCGCCGTGCAGCAAATCACCCGGCCGCACCTTCATCCCGGAGATCGTGACCTCGTCGCCAACGCTCACGCAGATCGGGTTGCCATGGGAGACGACCAGTCCGGCGCAGAAGTACTGGAAACCGCCAAGTGCGCGCACCTCGTTCGCATCGCGCAACCCGCCATCGGTCAGGATGCCGACCGCGCCCAGCGACTTCATCCGCGTCGACATCACCTCGCCAGCATGACAGGAGTGCAGGCGGTCCGTTCCA
>DATGPC010000143.1:0-28099 GCA_035305265.1 Thermomicrobiales bacterium
GTTCCAGAGCCTGGCCCAGGTCGGCCAGCAGGTCGTCGATGTTCTCGATGCCGACCGAGAACCGGATCACGTCACCATCAACGCCCAGCGGCGTGCCGGAAACCGAAGCGTGGGTCATCGTATCCGGATGCTCGATCAGCGACTCGACGCCGCCAAGGCTTTCCGCCAGCATGATGAGCTTTGTGGATTCGACAATCTTCATCGCCGCCTCGCGCCCGCCCGCGGCGCGGAACGAGACCATGCCGCCAAACGACCGCATCTGCCTCTTCGCGATGTCGTGTCCCGGGTGGTCCGGGAGACCCGGATAGAAAACCTGCGACACCTTCGGATGCTGCTGGAGGTAGTGCGCGACCGCCATCCCGTTCTCACTGTGCCGATCCATCCGGAGAGCGAGCGTCTTGATGCCACGAAGGGTGAGCCAGCAGTCCATCGGCCCGGGCACGGAGCCAGCTCCGTTCTGGAGGTCCTTCAGCTGCTGGTAGAGCGTCTCGTCGTTGCCGACCACCATGCCGCCGATGACGTCCGAATGGCCACCGAGGTACTTGGTGGATGAATGGACAACGAGATCGGCGCCAAGCGCCAGCGGTTGCTGCAGGTACGGCGTTGCGAAGGTATTGTCGACAACCAGCATCGCGCCTACGCCGTCCGCGATCTCCCGCATGGCGGCGATGTCGGTGATGCGCATTGCCGGGTTTGTCGGCGTCTCCAACCAGATCATCCGCGTGTTCGACCGGACGGCCGCCTTCGCCGCATCGAGGTCGCTGAGGTCGGCGGTCGACGTCTCGACACCGTACTTGCGGAAGACCGTATCGAAGAGCCGAAAAGTGCCGCCGTAGGCGTCGGTCGTCATCAGGATATGGTCGCCGGGATCCAGTAACGTCGCGACTTCGCGCGTCGCCGCGGTGCCGGACGAGAACGCGAGACCCCACTCGCCGCCTTCGAGCGATGCGACGGATGCCTGGAGCGCGGTGCGCGTCGGGTTATCGGTCCGGGAATACTCGTAACCGTTGAAGTCGCCGATCGCGTTGTGACGATAAGTGCTCGTCTGGTAGATCGGCACGATCACGGAATTGTATTCAGCGTCGGGGTCCTGCCCGGCGCGGATCGCCCTCGTCTCGAACTGCGTATGGGACCAGTCGACGCGTCGGCCGGGATGGTTCGGGTCTTTCGGATTCTGGGGCACGGGACACTCCTGCTGGCGAATTCAGCGACAACACCTTGCGTCATTCTCTCCAATGGTCCGGGTTGTGTCGAACCCGTTTCCAGCCCGCCGGATGACCCGGTCGCCATGCGGGGCGACCGGGTCGAGAACGACATCATGCCTCGCCGTCAAGGACCTCGGCCGCGATCCGCCGGATTTCCTGCCAGTAGCGCACCATCGTGCGCCGGCTGACGCCCATCTCGGTCGCGACCTGCGTCTTGGTCTTGCCATGCACCGTGTGACCGATCAACGCCTCCGCCAGCTCGTCCGGTAGCGCGGCGACGATCCGATCGACCAGTTCGCTCGTTTCCGGAAGCATCTCCTCGAAGGGCGTCGAAACCATCTCGGCGAGCTCCATATCGACCACCCGCCGGCGCGGCGGGATCGACGGCCGGCCGATACCGTCACGGATGACATCCTTCAGCCGCCAAAGAAACCGGGACAGCAGCCACGACGTGAACGAGACGTCGCCGGACCACGCCTCTACCAGTTCGACGAAGACGAGCCAGGCCTCCTGCTCCACGTCGTCACGATCCCAGATGCCGGTCATGCCATTCGGCGCGTATGGTGGCCGGGCGTGACCCATGAGCCGCTCCAGCTTCGGAAGGTACGCGAAGAAGAGCGCGTCGCGGGCGTCGGTATCACCTTCCTGCGCCCGCATCGCGAAGGAGCCAAGCGTGTCGTCGAATCCGGGCAGGATGATGTCATCGGCACCGATCACCGGGAGCAGCGTGCGCCGAATGACGGTCGCGCGACCGTCACGCGCGATGAGGCGAATAGCCAGTCGATTCTTCCTCGGGATGTGAAAAGAAGGAGAATCCAGTCGAGCTCCGTATGTCATATGCCTCCAGCCTTCCCAAAACGGGCCACGCGTCGTGGCGCGGGTCCCGGAACATCTCGGAATGTCGGAAAGGGCTCTTCGGAGCTCGATGGTGTGGACGCGCCCGATCAGCGCGGTGAAAATCCTTGGGCGAGCACGATGCTCGCCCCTCTTATCCGGCGAGGACGTCGCCATCCTTCGACGCCTGCTGCGCGGTGCGGCGGCGCAGCTCGCTCAGGTCGAGGACGTGCTCGGCGCCGCACTTCGGGCAGATCGCATGGACCTGGCCGAAGCCGTAGAGATGCCAGTAACGATCGCGCACCTTGATATTCAGCTTGCCGCCCGGATCATACGTTGCTAGCAACACGGGAGGCTCCTGACAGGGGCATACCCAGCGGTACGGTGGCGGCGTCGCGCGGATGACCCGGCCCGGGCCGTTCCTCTCGCCCGATCCCTGCGGGATATGTCGTGCGGAATTCCGTCTCTTTTCCCCGGTAACGCGGGACTTTTCGCTCTTCTCCGTCATGATTCGTGGTCCCTCCATGATCGACCGCACGCCGGCGCACCGTTGCGTCCGCGCCTTCCTCGCCCGATCGTCGACTCCCAATCGTCCCGCGAGAAAATAGAACATATGTTCTATTCGTGATGCGATTGTACGGAGAGGGAAACGCAATGTCAAGGACCCGGAAACGCATTCTCGCCTGCCTCGCGGATCGCGGTCGTCGGGCATCCAAATCTGCGCGGCCCGAGTTTTGCGGTGAGACTATGGAAACTCACCGTTGGTACCAATGGGGCGGAGAAAAGGCGAGATGCCAAGCACAACGGAACACCTCGCCTGGCCGGTAGGTAAGAGCGACATGGCGGCCAGAGTCCGTGCCTTCGATTGGGCACGAACGCCGCTTGGCCCGATCGGCTCATGGTCTGCCTCACTCAGGGTTGCGGTCCAGAACGCACTCGATTCGGGATTCCCAACATATATCTGGTGGGGCCCCCAACTCATCCAGATCCACAATGACGCGACATCCGCCATCCTCCGCGACCGGTACCCCGAAGCGCTGGGACAATCCGCCCGCGATATCTGGGCCGACGCGTGGCCCGTGGTCGGGCCGCTCTGCGAACAGGTGCTGGTGACCGGCGAACCGGTCACCGCCGACGACCTCCCGGTCGAGCTCGAACGAAACGGCGTGACGGATATCGCGACGTTCACCTTCAACTACAGCGCCCTCCGCGACGACGACGGCAGCATCGCCGGCATGCAGGCGATCGCGATCGAGACGACCGAGAAGAGCCGCAACGCCGCCATCGTCCGCAGCAACGAGCAACAACAGGCGTTCTCGCTCGAACTCAGCGACGCCCTCCGCCAGGTGACCGACCCGATCGAGGTGCAGGCAATTGCGACCCGGTTGCTCGGCGAGCGCCTTCAGGTCGATCGCGCCTATTACGTCGAGATCAACGAGCAGGAGAGATACCTGGAGGTCGAGCGCGACTTTGTGCGAGGCAACGCGCCCAGCATGATCGGTCGCTACGATCTCGCCGCCTTTCCGTGGGTCGGGCCCACCTTCCGGCGGGGTGAGCCAGTCGTGATCGAGGACGCATGGACCACACCCCTGATCCCTGACGAAGAGCGTCCGGCGATGGACGAGGTCCAGGTCGGCGCGTTCATCGCCGCGCCGCTGATTCGGGAAGGTGAGCTCGTCGGGGCGCTGTGCGTTACGTCCCTCTCGCCACGGACGTGGTCGCAAGCGGATGTCGAGTTGCTCCAGGCCACCGCGGAACGGACCTGGGCGGCGGTCGAACAGGCCCGGGCCGAGGAACGGCTGAGGCAATCGGAAGAACAGTACCGGACACTGTTCAACTCGATCGACGAAGGGTTCTGCATCATCGAGATGATCTTCGCGGACGACGGTACGCCGTACGACTACCGCTTCCTGGAGGTCAACCCGGCGTTCGAACAGCACACATCCATGAAGAACGCGGCCGGTCGTACCATGCGCGATTTCATCCCCGACCACGAACAGGACTGGTTCGACATCTACGGGCACGTCGCGATGACCGGAGAGCCGATCCGGTTCATCAACGAGTCGGCGGGCCTGGGCGACCGATGGTTCGAGCTCCATGCCTTCCGGATCGGCAAGCCAGAGTCAAGACACGTTGCCGTCCTGTTCACCGATGTGACCGAGCGTCTTCGTGCGGAAGCAAGCTTGCGGGCGAGCGAAGCCCTGTTCAGAGGGTTCGCGGAGGCCTCTGCCGACACGCTCTGGATCGCCAGTGCCGAAACAGGCGAGCTGGAATATCTCAGCCCGGCCTACGAGCACACGTGGGGAGAGCCGCGTGAAAAGGTCATGGACGATGTTGAGCGATGGAACCAGTTGATCCACGAGGAGGACCGGGCCCACGCGGAAGATATCATGGCGCGGGCGCTCGCCGGAGAGACCGGTGTATCCGAATACCGGATTATCCGCCCATCGGATGGCGGCATCCGCTGGATCCGCGACACCTGCTTCCCCATCCTCTCTGACGACGGCCGCGTCACGCGGGCTGCCGGCATCGCCCAGGACATCACGGAGCAAAAGCGCATCGAGGAAGAGCGTCAGGCGTTCGTCGACGCCGCCGCACACGACCTGAAGACCCCGCTGACGTCGCTGAGGGGTCAGGCCCAGCTCCTGCTCCGCAGGATGCGCCGCGAGTCGTTGCTGCAGGCAGATGCCCTGCGACCGGGGCTGGTCGAGATCGACGCCGCTGCGAGGCGGATGGTGAGCGTCATCGACGAGATGCTCGACGCCGCGCATTTACGGGCCGAACGACTCCTCGACCTGCGCATTGGCCCGACGGATCTTGTGGCGCTTGCGCGGATCGCCGTTGATGACGCCCAACGAAGCACCAGCCGTCACACCGTCTGCCTGGAGACCGCTGAAGAGTCCGTCGTCGGGCTGTGGGATCACTTCCGGCTCGGGCGGGTCCTCGGGAACCTGCTCGGCAACGCGATCAAGTTCAGCCCTGACGGTGGCGATATCGTGGTCACGGTCCGACGCGAACCCGATGATGACGGCAAAGAGCACGGCGTGGTCAGCGTCGCGGATCGCGGCATCGGGATCCCGGAGGCGGACCTGCCGAAGCTGTTCCAGCGCTTCCGTCGCGGTGGGAACGCCGCGCGCATCCCCGGCACGGGGATCGGGCTGGCCGGCGCCCGCCAGATCGTGGAGCAGCACGGCGGCACCTTGACCGTCAGCAGCGAGGAAGGTCGCGGATCGATATTCGTCGCACGGCTGCCGCTGACGAGTTCTGCTTCCTCCTAGAAAGCACCCAGACAACCGTTTGGCAATGTCTCGTATGTGTGCCGACGATCCCCACCACGTTCACACCACCTGTCGCCCCGTCAGATGTCGCAGTCCCCGGGCTCCTGGTAGGTCGTCAGGCAGGTGAATACCGGTCCGAGCAGCGCGTATGGCGCGCCCTGGTCAACAACCCACTGCGGATGGTTGAACCCGACCGAGACAAAGAACACCCGGCCGTCGTGCCGCTCCAGCACCCAGGTCGCGTTGACCACACCGGCTTCATATCCGGTCTTGACCCCGGCGTGCGGCCAGGTGGAGGTGTCGGCCACGCCGCCACGGTTCCGTGTGAGGATCTCGCGCACCGGCTCCATGCCTGGCTCGTCGCCCAGATCCCACAACGTCGTCATCGCGCGGCACAGATCGTCCGCTGAAGCGAACCACTCGATACCGTCGATCGCCGTCGGGCCATTCCAGTGGCCCCAGCCGCCAGACGGGTTGATGCGGATGCGATCGATCTCGTCGGTCAGGATCCGGAGCTGCTCCTCGTCCGTCGCCGTGGCATAGCTTTGCATCCAGTCCGGCGATTGCCACATCTTGATCGCGAAGAGCTCGCGCGTCATGAGCAAGGGAGCGTTGACCTCCGGGTCGGCATGGCCATACGCCGCAAACGCATCCTGGACGTTCTCCCGCCCGAGCCGGTCGATGAGGTGGTCGGTGGCGGTGTTGTCACTGGAAGCCATCATCGCGGTGGCCAGCTCTTCGACCGTCGCCTGTCGTCCGGCGGGCATCCACGCGTAATCGCCCGACGGCATCGAACGAAGCCGGTCGGTGATGGTGATCGGCGTGTCCCACTCAAGGGTGCCGGCCTGCACCTGCCTCGCGACCTCGCCAAGGACATAGATCTTGAAGGTGGATGCGATCGCCAGCTGCTCGTCAGTGTTCAGGGCGTGGATGGACTGACATGTGTCGCCGGTGATCTCCGCGACGAGCAGGTTGGATTGGGGCGCATACTGCCCGACTTGCTGGTCGAGGCGCGACCAGGCCACCGCGGGCGCGGCGGCGGCCAGCGACGGAACAGCAACGATAAGGGCGAACAGGAGGAAAAACAGAACGACAAAGACGCGCGGCAGGGACCGCGTGGAGGGGTTGGAATGATGCGAGGGTGAACTCCACGGGAAATATGAACGGGAACGCCCGGCGCACCACCTCATGGAACGCTGCATTCCGCATATGTACGGACAATGATAAACGACGGAACAGAAGCGTTCCAAGTGACATGCGTACGAAATCATCGGGCAGGCCGACAAACTCCCGATTCAGCAACGGATCCGCACTATCGGGACACCGCATCAAGATTCGCATGAACGACGGCCATATACTGGAGCGGGTTCATATCACGCAGCGATATCACGGCATCGAGGCACCTGGACGCGATCAACGCGCTGGGAGGAGACGATGGCCAGCCCACCACCCGCCCACGAGGTGTTCATTTCGCATGCGCATGCCGATAGCGACTGGGTCCACGGGTTCCTGATCCCCTCGCTCAACCTGACGGAGGACGAGGTCCTTACCCGCGAGGACTTCACGGACACAACGACGCTCGTCGACCAATACGCCCGAGCGATTGACGCTTGCGATCACACGATACTTGTCCTGAGCCCGGCATTCCTGGCGGACGAATGGACGTTGCTCGCCAAGGACCTTGCGACCTACGTCCGGGTCGAGCGGCAGGAGGGGCGGCTCATCCCGATCCAGCTCCAGGTCACGGACGACCGGCTCGGGCTGGAGCTGCGCTCGCTGGTCCGGCTCGATTTCAGCGACCCGAAGGATCAGGACGCCCTCGTCGCGCAGCTTCGGGAATTCCTCGATCAGCCGATTCCCGTTCCAGAGAAGATCGCCTGCCCCTACCCTGGCATGCGCGCATACAAAGAGCACGAAGCGGAGGCGTTCTTCGGGCGTGAGCATGAGGTCGAGGACCTGATCTCCCTTCTGGAGACAACGTCCTTCCTCCCGGTGATCGGGCCATCCGGCTCCGGGAAGAGCTCGCTCGTATTCGCCGGACTCGTCCCGGCGTTGGACGGATCCAAAGCTCTCCTCGGAGACACCGGGATCGTGCTGGAGATGCGGCCAGGCGCACATCCGATGGACGCAAGGACGTCGATCATCCGCAAGGACCAGCCGCGGGAGCCGGGGCCGACGTTCTACGACCTCCTCGCCGATCCCCCGGAACATCTCGTCCTCATCGTCGACCAATTCGAGGAACTCTATGCCGTCGCGCGGGATGCTGCCCCGGACGAGGTGACGCCGTTCCAGGAGGCGCTGCTCCAGTTCTCTAAGACGCCCGGCTACACGGTCGTCGTGACGGTCAGCGCAGACTTCTACGCGGACCTGATGGGCTCGCCGTTGTGGCCGGAGATCCGGAACCACCGGCTCGAAGTGCTCCCCCTCGACGAGGATGAGCTTCGCAGCGCCATCAACGGTCCAGCGGCAAGCGTTGGCGTCTATGTCGAGGATGTGCTCGTCGAGCAGCTTGTGGCCGATGCCGCCGGCGAGCTGGGAACGCTCTCCCTGATGCAGGAGACGCTCGTTTACCTGTGGGACGGCCTGAGGGGCCGCTTCATCGGGGTCGAGGCGTATGAGGCGCTCGGGTGGATGGCAGATCCGTCGCTCGGCGAATGCTCCGGACTCGAGGTCGCGATGGCGCTACACGCCAACGACGTGCTCCACGACCTGGATCCAGCGCAGCAACTGATTGCGCGGCGAACATTCTTGCGCCTGGTCCAGTTCGGTGAGGGCCGGAGCGACACGCGCCGGCGCCAGAGCATCGATCAACTGCGCTCCGAAGGCGACCCTCCCGACCTCCTTGAAGACACCGTCCGGCACCTCGCCAGGGGACGCCTCCTGACGCTCGGGTCGTCGGTCTCTCCTGATGATGCGGCCCACGGCGCCCCGACCGTGCTGGTCGACATCGCCCACGAGGCGCTGATCACCGGCTGGCCACAGTTGCACTCGTGGGTCGGGACGCATAAGGAAGCGGAGAAGGTGCGACGCCGCCTGGAAGACAAGGCGGCGGAGTGGACCGGGCGAGATGGCCAGGGCGGGTTGCTGGACGAGGCGGAGCTGATCGACGCGTATCGATGGCTGGCAAACGAAGATCGGGCTCTCGGGACCAGCACGAACGTGGTGCAGCTCATTGCGGCAAGCCTCGATAACGAGAAGGCACGCGAGCGGTCGCGCTATCTCGGGCAGGCTGCGGGCGGTGCCGTCGGGGCTGGCATCGGCCTCGGCTGCGCCTTCGGCCTCGGCTACTGGTCGCTCTTCCCGGGCAGCTCGTCCAATGTCATCCTGCTCTTCGCACTCGCGATCTTTCCCGTGGGCGCGCTGGTCGGACTCTTCATCGGCATCGGCATCTGGCTCGGGCGAGGCAGTCTCCTCCGGAGAGCCGTCCTCACCGGCGCGATCGGTGCGATCACTGGAGCCACTCTCTATGCCATCTACGTACAGTTCGCCTTCGCGCCCGGTATCGGCATCGATTCGGCCGACCTCACGAACGGGGCACTTTTGGGCGCTGGAGTCGGCATTCCCGCGGGTCTGACCGGGCCCAGGCAGCGGTTCCCGGCGATCCTGGTTGGCTCGTTCTCCGGCGTCATGCTCGCCTACACCTTCGGCACGCTCGCATGGGACCTCCCCGTCGCCGCGAGCGCCGGGCTCCTCCTCGGCGTGTTCACCGGTGCAGGCTTCCAGGCGACGGCGGCGAAGCGCTCAGCACTTCTCTCCCTTCCCACAGCCTTGCTGAAGGACGTGCGCCATGCGAACGACTCCTCACCTCACCCGGTCGGCTCATGGGCGATACGCCATGCTCCTCGCGCTCTGGCTCACGCTGTGCGGCTTGTCGTCTCCCGCCTCCGCCCGGATCGCCCTCCAACCGCAAAACAACCTGGTCACGGCAACACTCCGGCGGGCGGATGACGCGAGTCTCCTCGGCTCGGTGTTCCTCTCCGCGACAGCCGACGACGAGACCTTCGTTTGGGCGATCCTCGCCAAGGCGGCCCCGCTCACCATCGCGCTGTACGAGGGATCCTGTGACGAGCCGGATGCCGCGCCAGCCCATGAGCTCTCCGGGTTCGACGCCGCGGGCGAGAGCGAGACACTGCTCGATGTCGCGCTTGACGAGATCCTGGCCGCCGGGCACGTCATCAAGATCCACGAATCGGAGAGCGAAGCCGGAGAGGCCATCGCCTGCCAGGCGATCGAGATTGGGAACGGCGCCGGCGGGAGCCTCAAGGACACGGCGATCATCGCCCGGAACGACGATGTCCTCTATCGGCCACTGGCCGGCGAGGAGTCCCGCCTGACGCTCGAGGCGCGGCAAGCGGTGCAGACGGGCGACGCCATCAACGTTCGGGAGCGTGGCGAAGGGTGGCTGACCTTCCCCGATTACCTCATCGTGCGCATTTTCCGGGATACCGACATGGGAATTTCGGTGGAGGGCGAGATCGATCCCGAGACACCACCGATCATCGAAGTCGAACTGAGGGGCGGGACCGTCTTCGGCTCACGTCCAGACCCGGCAGAGGTCGCGGAGCAGCGAGTGACGATCACGACGGCCGGCGCGGTGATCACGACCACGGGAACGAAGTTCCTCGTGCACGTCGATCGGGATTCGGAAGCGACCTGGGTCCTGGTCGCCTCGGGTGAGGTCCAGATGGAAGGCGCGGGCGAGACGGTGACCGTGCCGGCCGGATGGCAGAGTTGGACGATTCCAGGCGAAGAGCCGCTTGCTCCCGTGCCCGGAACGCGTGCGATGGTCGAGGCACTTTTCCCGGAGGAGCTACCACTCCTGGATGACCTGACGATCGATGCACTGGAAGACGAGGCATTGCTCGGAGACAAAACATGCGTCGTCAAGAGCCCGCAAGGACTGCGGCTGCGCTCCGGCGCCGGGACATCTTTCGAGAGACTGGAGTCGATGCCGGACGGCAGCGAGTTCCGGGCTAGCCTCTGGAACGACGACCTCGCCTGGACATACGGCACCAGCGAGACGGGTCAGGCCGGGTGGGCGTCCTCCAACTTCCTCGAGTGCGCCTGGCCGCCACCTCCGCTCGTTTCTTTGGCGGACACGCCGGTCGTCAGGCCGACCTCAGCCCCGCCTTCCATCCCGACGGTGACGCCGACCGCCGCCACGACAACCATCGGCACACCGACGCCCCCGCCTGCCGATAGCGATGGCGATGGCTGGAGGGACGATATCGATAACTGCTGGCTCGAACCGAACGACCAGGCCGACTGGGATATGGACAATGTCGGAGACGCCTGCGCCGACTTCGATGGGGACGGGGCAACCGATGCGCTGGACACCTGCCTCGTCGACTACAACCCCGGGCAAGAGGACATCGACGGGGATGGCGTGGGCGATGCCTGTGACGACAGCGATGGCGACTCCGCATGGGACTCGTTCGACAACTGCATCTTCACCTACAACCCGGGGCAAGAAGACAGTGATCTCGACGACATCGGTGATGCGTGCGATTCGGACGTCGATGGCGACAGCGTCTCCAACGACGTCGATAAATGCCCGCTCGTCTACGATCCCGAGCAGCAAGACTGGGACAATGACGGCATCGGGACAGCGTGCGACGACTTCGAGGGTCCGATCGTCCGATGAGCTCCTGCCTGGTTCCCTCCAGAGGGGGCTCGGACGTTAGCTAGCGAACGCGGCCGGCGGTTCACCAACGACCCAGCTCCCGTTGGACTCGACAAAGGTCGCCGTGATGCCGCCAAGACCCAGCGTCAGGAGGTCTGGCTCGGTCGGGGCCATGCGCACTTCCATCGTCAGCCGAATGCGGCCCTCGCTCGTTTCCGGAGGGGTGAAATGCACGTAGGTGCGGTCCCCCTCCTGCTTCGCAACGTCGCGTATCTCCGCTTCGGGCGTGACAATGACGTTCCCGGTGATACTGGAAAACTGCTCGGGATCCGGGACGTTCTCCGCCGAGACCAGGACCGATGGTGCCTCGGTCACCCACGCGAGATCAGGGAACCATAGCGGGTCGATGGACCCGGGGAGAGGCTGCCCGGTCAGGACAGACTCGAGCATGACCGACTGTAGGCGTGCAATCGTGTCGCGCATTCCGGATTCGTCGTGGCCTGCCATGCGTCTCACCTGACTCTCTGGTGGGAACCGGGCACCCTCGGCCCGTCCCAGGATGGGGAAACGGTGTCGGGTCTAACCGGGTTCGCCCTCCGGCTCGGGAGCATCACCCGATACCGATCCGGATTCACCCGATCCCCAAAGGGACTCGATCTCCTCCAGAGGCACCGGTTCGGGCAACGTCCCGGACCCGACAGAGCCAAGCGTTCCCCCGCCGGACTCCGACGGCGCCGGGGCGTCGGTGCTGGCAGCCCCAAGCTCGCCCGTTCCCATGTCATCTCTCGGAGGAGGCGCGTCGCCGGTGTCGACACCCGTTCCCAACTGGCCCGCTCCTGCGTCCTCGCTGGGTGGCGGAGGGCTTCCGGCGTCACCTAACGATGCGGTTGACGAACCACCCATCTCCTGGCTCGGAGGCGGCGCGTCGGATGCGGCTCCTACGGAACCTCCCTGCACGCTCGCCTCGCCGGGGCGGATGGTGATCGTGATCTCCATGTCGGTACCCATTACGTACCTCCGCCTCGCTAGACGTAGACGACCTCGATCGCGTTGTCGGCTGCATTGGTCGTCACGCTGGCGACGATGCCGTGAACCCGGGCGGCCGTCAGCGCCAGATGGATGCTGGTGTGACCATCGGCCGACAGCGTCCCGATCTTGCGCCATCCGACGCCATCCAGGTAGGCCCAGCAGTTCTGCGAATGATGCGTGACGTAGATGCGGACGATCTTCTTGTTGTAGCTGGCCATGACGATTCTCCTCTAGAGGTACATGATGCGGATGGTGTTGTTCTGGATGTAGAGGTCGACGGCGATGTTGTGGCCACGCGCGGCGGCCAATGCGCCGAACATGTTCTTGACGCCATCGACGGCGCCGGTCTCGACCTTGCGCCAGCCGAGATCCTGGACGTATGCCCAGCAGTTCTGGGAATGGTGGGTCGTGTAGATCTGGAGGATCCGCTTGTGGAACCACTGCGCGGCCCCGTACAGCGCCTGGATACCGTTGATATCGTCCTGATCCAGGAAGCGATGCGGACCGCCATAGTACGGGTACATCAACGCGGTATTGACGGTCGAATGCGCGAGACCGAGGGAATGGCCGAACTCGTGCGCGGCCACGGTGTAGAGGTCGACGCCTGACGCCGGCAGGTTGATCGACCAGGTTTCCGCGTCGTCGAAGTGCGCGTCTCCGGCGATATCGCCACCGTTGGGCGGCGGGTAGTAGGCGTGCGCCAGCACGCCGCCTGGCCCGTCAAATGGCGAGCCGTCGCCATGGTCTCCGGTCACGAACCGGATCTTGATCTCCGGGTTCTGGGCGAAAGGGACCTCCGTGAATGTCAACGGTGTCACGGCTGCCCAGTAACTGAACGCCGCGCTCACGGCGGCGCGCGCCTGGTCCTGCGTGATGTCCCCGGAGAAGTTCTGGAATCCGTACCTCAGGTTCGTGGTTGACCACTTGTTGCCCTGAAGCACGTATTCGGCGGTGTCCGGGAAGCCGCATCGTGGCTTCCCCATGAGGTCGAGGGTGGGCTGATCCAGCACGCCCGTGACCTCGAGCCCGTGGAATGACTGGAACTTGCGGAGAGCCTCTTCCGTTTGCTCATCGAACTCGCCCAAGGTGTCTGGCGCAGGCTGGGCAAGTGTGGGACGAACCCCGAAATCCCCCAACTTCGGCGAGTCGAGGTATCCAAAGTTGGTCAGGTAGTTCTGCAGTCGACGAACGTTAGCGCCCCGGGACCCCAGCTTTGCACCTTCCTGGCGCGGAACATAGTCAGCGAACTCCATCACGGTGCTACCTCACCTTCCATGGCCATGAAGGGGTCGGCCATGTCCGAGCGCACACTGGGCCCGCGATAATTGGTTCACGAATCGGTTGTCAGGCTATCGTGCTGCGGACGGCGCTCGCGGATTGCAAGTTAAGCCAATCGTCGGCAAAACCTCGATGGCATGCCCTCGAGATCTTCCTGATATGGCAAGTAACCTGGTGGGGACCCGGCTTACAGACCTGTAAGCGGACTCATGAGTGGCCCCATCGTACACCCGCTGAGCCACGCTGTCTATATCCAGATAGCTTTATATGCCAAGTTCAGCGTTCGGCACCCGGGAAACGGGTGTCACACCCGTCGGGAGAGGGTTCTCCAGTACAGAATTAGCGTATCGACGGGCACCATCTGTGGTTCGCGAGTGGCGGGACCGGCCCAGATGATCATGATCATGCTCAATGGCCCCGCGCTTCGGTTCAGGGCTCAACTTTTCAAGTTGCTCAAGTTTCCGGGTATAGGGAAACCTGGGCAACTTGGATCGTTTGCGGTTTGGGCGCCTGGTGAGCGCGGCAACATCCAGGGCTGCCGGACATCAGGTGGTAGCCACCGTTGCCGGAGCCACCCTGAGTGCCGGGAAGCGCCAGGCGATCAGGGCGATGCTCGCGATCGCGGCGGTGGCGGACACGATCATCGCCATCGGCGTCCCGAGCGGATTCGCCATTGCCCCCACGATCAGCTGACCAATCGGCAGCATGCCCCATGTCAGCAAGTAAATGGAAAGCACGCGTCCACGGACATCATCCTCCACGTTCAGCTGGAGCGAAGTCTGGTTCATCGCCAGGAACGACGCGCTCATCCACCCGGCGATGAAGAGCACCGGCACCGCCAGCCACACGATCGGCGTCATCGAGAACACGATGACACAGGCGGCGAAGGCCGTTGCCGGCCGGATCTGCCCTCCGCCCGCGTTCGCGGATGCCGGTCGTCTCGCAACCCAGAGCGACCCGCCAACCGTCCCCAGGCCGGTCGCGGCGAGCAGCACGCCCAGCCCGGTCGACCCGAGCTCCAGTACGTCGCGGGCGAACACCGGCATCAGGTTGATGTACGGCATCACCAACACGGTCGGGGCCAGTGCGAGGACGATCAGGGCCATCAGCAACGGGCGCCCGGAGACGATCCGAAGACCGAGCAGAAGGCCGGACACACCACCGGACCCGCGCGAGGCCGGAGCCGGCGCCAGCTGTGGCAGTCGGAGCGTCGCCATGAGGGCGACCAATTGCATCGCGGCGGCGAGGGCAAAGGTCTCCGCGACGCCGAGGATGCCGATAACCACGCCGGCGAGCGACGGCCCGATGACCCGCGTCGCGTTCTGCACAGCGGAGTTGAGCGCAACGCCGTTCGCGAGGTCCCGGCGCTCGACCAGCGACGGCACGATGGCGGTGCGTGTCGGGAAGATGAACGACATGATGGTGCCGTAGAGGGCAACGAGCATGAGCATGGACGCGCGGCCGATGGCATCGGTGGCGACGAGAAAGGCGAAAAGCATCGCCACGAGCATGACGCCGACCTGCGCGCTCATCAGCACGGTCCGGCGATCGAACCGGTCGATGATGACCCCCGCCGGCAGCGACACCAGCAACAGCGGGATGCCTCCCGCGAACCCGGCCATGCCGACAAAGAACGCCGAGTCGGTCATCTGGAGCGCAAGCCACCCCACGGCAACCTGGTACATCCAGAACGCGGTGTTGGAGACCAACGTGCCGATCATCAGCATCCGGAACGCCGGATACACCTTGATCGACCGCAGGATGCCTCCGGATGGCGGCTCCGTCGTCTCCACGGCCCCGGACGGCGTCCGCGGCTTCCTCGTCGTCAGAGACACGTTCCCTTACCCCGCTTCGTTCAGGCGTCATGATTCCTAGCCGAATGATCATACCGGCTATTCCGCATCCGCGATAGATGCCTGACGGGACGAGTCCCTAACCGGCGACGAGGCTGGTCCCGCACGACGGGCAGACGACATCGTCCGGCGCGATCTCGTGGCCGCAGATCGCGCAGACAGGCTGCTCGGCCCGCCCTGGGGCATCAGCACCCTCCGCCCCCGGCTCGTTTCGCGCAGTGGTCCCGTTCCCGGTCGTATCCGGGTCGTGATCGTCACTCATGTGCTTCCTCCAATGAGGGAAAGAAAAACCCGTGCTCCTCGTTGCGATCGAGAAGGCACGATTTGGGCCAGCATGCGCCCCGATTTGCCATTGCGCGCCGGGTATAAGATGGAAACGTCTCACGGGTCCTCACTCGCGCACCGATCGTCCCACTAAATCCCCCGCCAACGCGGGAGGAGGAATCGACCATGGACCACCCCGTTGCCGCACGGATCGCCGATCTCGGGTATGCGATGCGGCATTTCCTCGACTTCCTCGAGTCATCGAACTACCGGGAGCGATCCAGCCACCCGGACATCAACGACTTCGCGGTCGGCAACCCGCAAGAGATGCCGCTCCCCGAATTCGTCTCTGCCCTCCAGCGAGCGGCCGAGCCGCACGGCAAGGACTGGTTCGCGTACAAGTTCAGCGAGACGAATGCACAGGAGACCGTGGCGGGGGCCCTTCGCGACGAACTGGGCATCCCGTTCGAGCCGGATGACATCGCCATGACGCCGGGCGCATTTGGCGCGCTCGTCCTCGCGATGCAGGTGCTTATCGATCCCGGGGACGAGGTCATCATCAACCTGCCGCCGTGGTTCTTCTATGAGCTGGTCATCGTGAACGCCGGCGGCACGGCGGTGAAGGTCCCGGTCGATCGGCAGACGTTCGACCTCGATATCGACGCCATCGCCGCCGCCATCACGCCGCGCACACGGGCCATCATCGTCAACACGCCGAACAACCCGACCGGCAAGATCTATCCCGCAGCAACCCTCGAGCGTCTCGCGGCGGTGCTGGACGAGGCGTCGGAGCGGAATGGCCGCCGCATCTACCTCATCTCGGACGAGCCGTACCGGAAGATCGACTTCTCTGGCAAGCCGTTCCCTACCCCGCTCGCGTACTACGACTATGCAGTGATGAGCTACTCCTACGGCAAGATCCTCCTCGCTCCGGGGCAGCGCGTCGGCTACCTCGCGCTCCCACCCACGATGCCCGACAGGGGGGTGATGCGCGCGGCGATCCAGACCGCCCAGATCGCGGGGGGATTCCTCTTCCCCAACGCGCTGCTCCAGCACGCGATCGCCGACCTGGAGTCGCTCTCGATCGATCTCGATGGCCTCCGCAGGAAGCGAGACTGGATGGTCAGCGCGCTGTCGGAGATGGGCTACGACGTGCATGCGCCGGAAGGCACGTTCTATCTGCTGCCGCGCTCACCGCTGGAGGACGACATCGCGTTCGTCCGCATGCTTTCGGACCGGAATATCCTCTGCCTGCCCGGGACGGTGCTGGAGTTTCCCGGCTTCTTCCGCATCTCGCTCACCGCCAGCGACGAGATGATCGAGCGATCACTGACCGGGTTCGCCAACGCCTTCGTCGCAGCGAAAACCACCGCGGCGGCCTAGCCCTGAACGGACGGAGGGCAGCTTCCACGTGTGCCGCCCTCCGTCTGCCGCCATCTCACTCCCCTTATCCCGACACAGTGTCACAGAGGATTGACATATACGTACACCCCGGCCTAGGATATGAACGGACACTGATTCGCGAGCGCGCGAAGCGGCATTGCGGTTTCGGCCTGGCTACCGGCGTTCGCACCGAACGAACCGGGTCGTGATTGGCATACTCCTGCAACGCCCGGGATTTCTGTGTGATGCCCCTGTGGCACCTGACACGTTAAGGTGGAAAGAGACGATATTCGAACGCGGCGACCGACGGGCGCGAAGGGAGGACAAGAGATGACTGGTACACGGCGACACCGGAGGTGTTTCCCCATGACCGTCCGGCGGCTCCTGACCGCGATCCTCCTGATCGCGCTCATGGCCCCGACCCTGTCCTCCATGCGCCCGGAGCCTGTTGCGGCAACCCCGGGACCTGGCGCGACCGCCGTGGTCGCCACCGACGCGCTGAACGTCCGCTCGGGCCCCGGCACCGGGAACCCGGTCATCCGCGTCCTGAACGAGGGCGCACCGGTGACGATCTCCGGCGCCACGGTCATGGCCGATGGGCTCGAATGGGCCCCGATCGGTTCCAACGGCTGGGTTGCCGTCACCTATCTGCAAACCACCGGCATCCTCCCGGACACCTTTGCGGTCGGCGATCGCGTGATTGTCGATGCGGGCGCGGTGAACTTCCGCGTCGACGCCGGAACGTCGGCCCGGGTGATTCGCCCGCTGCCCTACGGCACGGTGCTGAGGATCAGTGGCGGACCGGTCGACGCGGACGGGTACAGCTGGTACCAGGTGACGACAACGGCCGCCACGGGAGAAGAGACCGGATGGGCAATCGGTGAGGCGTTCACGCCCGCGCCCGCAGAGATGCCGGATCCCGGCGTGCTCTATGGCAGCGGGACGGCCGTGCATGTGGCGACGGACCTCCTGCGGCTCCGCAGCGAGGCAAGCATTGCGTCCGCGACTCTGGCAACGCTCCCGCAAGGGACGCCTCTCACCGTCATCGCCGCCCCGGTCGGCGCGGACGGGCATACCTGGTACCCGGTCCGCACCACGTCCGGCACCACCGGCTGGGTGGCGGAGGCGTACATCGCGGGTGGCTCTGGCAGCATCCCGGCGACGATCACGCCCGGCTCACCGGCGCTGGTCAACGACGGACCTCTGAACTTCCGGAGCGGACCGGGCCTCGACTATGGCGTCCAGGCCGAGCTTCCGACCGGCACATGGTTGATGGTCGTCAGCGGGCCGCAACCGGCCGGCGGGTACAACTGGTACGAGGTCGATACCTCGGATGGCCGGTCCGGCTGGGTGATCGGCGAGGCGCTGGTGCCCTCGCGCTAAGGTCACAGCTTCCCGAACGAGACGCCCTTGTAGGTCCAGCCGCAGTCGGTGACGGCATCCTGGATCGGCCCTTTCAGCTCGCCGGTGTTGAACCGGTAGTTGTAGACCTGTCCCGGGCGCAGTTCTTCCGTGAAGGCATAGCCCGTCCCGAACTGGACCGACTGCTTCTGGCCGGAGAACTTGCTCGCCGAAAGCGAAAGGGTTGGCACGCCGGCGCGCCATGAGATCGTGTATTCCTGGTCCTTCGCGCGAAGCTCCTTCTCCGCCTCATCGAATTTCAGGAAGATCCGGAATGTCTTTTCGAGCCCCGCCTTCGCGAAGATCTCGTACCACTGCGCGTCAACGATCCTCCATTCGGCGATGAGATCGACGCCCTCCTCCGAGCCGTCGATGATCTGGTAGGGCGCGGTCGGACGGTTCAGCGCGAGGAGACGCTCGCGCACCTCGTCTCGCGAGCATGCGACGGTATTCGGCTCCGGCCGGCGCGTGGACGTCAGCCAATCAAGGATCTTCATGTATCTATCTCTCCGTGGTAGGTTATGGGATAACTTCGACCCGATATACAGGAAAGACGCCGCCCATCGTCCAGGGTTCCATCTGGCGACCGGTGTCGATGGGGCACCAACCGCCCTGGCCGGTTCTCTCGTTGTGCATCGGGCACGAAGGCGCATTCGCGCTCGGGGATATACCCGAAATACCAACGATTTCGCTGTTGTGTAGAAGGACAGGTGCCTTCTATACTCTGTATGGGTCCCTCGTGCATCTCCCGCACCATGTTCGAAACGGGACAATTGACGTCGCTCCCCATGGCGGTGGGCGACGGTGATTAATTCCCATGGCCAGGAACGAAACGGTCCGGCCACACGTCTCGGCAGCATGCGGCGAGATACATCAGCAACGACATGTCAGGAGCAGGCCGTGACCCTCTCCATGTCAACGCACAAGCTGACGCCAGTTCCGGTTCCGCCAAACCGGCTGGTAGGACGCGAGCTCGATCTCGCGTCGCTTTCGGCTTTGTTGGCTGACGAGACGACGCGCCTGATCACGCTCACCGGCCCCGGCGGTGTTGGCAAAACACACCTGTCGCTGGAGCTTGCGGCAGCGGTCGCATCCCAATTCCCGGATGGCGTCGCCTATGTTCCGCTCGCGTCTGTCCGCGAACCGGACATGGTGTTACCGGCGATCGCGCAGGCGCTTGGCATCCGGCAGACCTCCGGCGAATCCCTGATCGAAACGCTCGGGAGCGCCCTTTCCGGGCAACGCGCGCTCATCCTGCTCGACAACCTGGAGCAGGTGTTGGAAGCCGCCCCGGACATCGGCGTGCTGCTCGCGGCGACGACGTCGCCGGTCTTCGTCGCAACCAGCCGCTCCCCGCTGCACCTGCGGGCGGAGCGGGAATATCCCGTGCCGACCCTGCCGATGCCGGATCCGGAGACATCCGAGCCGAACGCCGCCGTCGCGCTCTTCGTCGAGCGCGCGCAGGCCGTTCGCCCATCCTTCGCCCTGACGCCCGAGAACTCCGCCGCCGTCATGGAGATTTGCCGGCGCCTGGACGGCTTGCCACTGGCGATCGAGCTTGCCGCGGCGATGATCCGCGTGTTGCCGCCACAAGCATTGCTCTCACGGATGGAGCAGCGTTTGCACCTGAATATCGCCGGCGCCTCCGACCTGCCAGATCGGCAGCGAACCCTGCGCGACACGATCGCATGGAGTCACGACCTGCTCGACCCGCAGGAGCGGCAGGTCTTCTACCGCCTGGCCGTGTTCGCGTCCGGCGCGCCCCTGGAAGGCATCGAAATCGTCTGTCGCGATATTCCATCGACCGACATCCTCGGCATCGTCATTTCGCTGGTCGACAAGAACCTGCTTTTCCGGATCGACGACGCCAACGATGACCACAGCGAGCCACGTTTCCGGATGCTCAGCACGATCCGCGAATTCGCGCTCGACCAACTCGACGGCACCGAGGACGCGCATATCGCGCGGTGCCAGCATCTGCAATGGTTGCTCGAGTTCTCGGAACGGGCGGAGATGGCCCTTGTCGGGCCAGACCAGGCACGATGGCTCCATCTCATCGACCTGGAGCATGACAACATCCGGACGGCGCTCGCCTGGGCGCTCGAGCATGCCCATGCGTCGGGCATGCTCCTCGCCAGCCGGCTGTGGCGCTACTGGGCGACGCGAGGGCTCTTCAGCGAAGGACGAACCTGGCTGACGCGCTACCTCGATGCGCCCGGAAAGGTGGATGACGACCTCCGCGCCCGGACACTCGGGAGCCGTGGCAACATCGAGCTCGATATCGGCGACTACACCGCTGCCGCGGAGGCGTATACCCAGGCGCTGGCGATCCGCGAACGGATCGGGCCGGATCGGGGCGTCGCGGACGCCCTCAACGGGCTTGGCCTGGTGGATGGCTTCCGCGGCGATTTCGCATCGGCCCGCGAGCGCCATAGCCGCAGCCTCGACATTCGACGCCGCATCGGCGACCAGCTCGGGCTCGGGAACTCATTGACCAATCTTGGCGACGCATACAAGGGCACCGGAGATCTCGAAACGGCCCGCGCCCTGCACGAGGAAGCGCTGGCCGTGCGCCTGCAGATGGGGCACCGGGGTGGCGTCGGGTTCTCGTATTTCAACCTCGCCGACATCGCCCGCCGGCTTGGAGACGTGGCGGAAGCCCACAAGCTCCTGAACAAGAGCCTGTCGACGTTCCGCGAGATCGGCGACCGGCTCGGCATCGGCTACGCCATGCATGGTCTTGGCCTGGCGGAACTGCTCGCCGGCGAGCCGAGGGAAGCGGCCGACCACTTCGCCGAGGCCCTTACCGTCCGCGCGAACCTCGGCGACCGGCGCGGCATGATCGAATGCATCGAAGGCATCGCGATGGCCGCCGCCGCGCTCGACCGGCCGATGCAGGCAGCCACGCTCTTCGGCGCCGCCGGAGCGCTCCGGGAGCAGATCGGCGCCTCCATGCCGGCCCCGGATCGCGACGTGATGGAGCCAGCGGTCGAATCCATCCGGCGAGGGTTGCCGGAGTTCCTGTACCGCGACAGCCGCGACCAGGGCGCCTCACTGACGCTCTCCGAGGCGGCCGAGCTGGCCATCACCACGGTACGGGAGATCGCCGAGGCGCCGGTCTCCCGCGCCTCCGGCGTACTGAGCGAGCGCGAGGTCGAGGTCATCCAGCTCGTCGCCACCGGTCTCACCAATGCCCAGGTCGCCGACCGCCTTTTCCTCAGCCGGCGCACCGTCGATGCCCACCTTCGCCGCATCTACGACAAGCTCGGCCTCAACTCCCGCACCGAAATCGTGCGCTATGCCCTCGAGAACGGATACGGTTAGGACGGCCTCCTCTTCACGTACGACGACGGACATTTCGACTAGGTAAGCCAATTCGGTATACCTACCGATGCCCACCGCTTCGTGCTTCTCGCACAATGGTTATGGTGACAGGTGTCACCTACCGATCCGTTTTCAACCTGCCCATGTGGCAGGGAGCAGTGTCATCGACACTCGCTCTCCCATGATTCCAGATTTCCGGAGAGAGGCATGCCCCGTCGTCTCGTTCTTCGCGCGTTCGGTCTTGCCGTCGCGACCGTGGCATTCCTGCCAGGCACGCTCCTCTCCGACGAGGACAGCGATTCCCACAGCGCCCCGCTCTACACCGTAAGCGCCAACTCCAATTTCCGATCCGGACCTGGCATGAGCCACTCCGTCATTACCGTGATCCCGAAAGGAGCCACCTTCACCCTTACCGATGAAAAGAAGAACAACTTTTACGGAGCCATCTACGAGGGCACCCGCGGCTGGGTCTACGCCCCGCTCGTCATCGCCGCAGGCGACGCCAGCGATACCGACCCGGCCATCGTGGGTGAGGCGCGCGCGAGGATCAACGCCAGCCTGCGCTCCGGCCCCTGTGCCGACGCCAGGGTTTGCCATGTCGTACCGGCCGGGGAGGCCGTGCAGGTCAGCAACACAACCCGGAACGGCTTCCGCTATGTCGTTCACAATGGCGTTGCGGGCTGGATGGCCGACCGGCACATCGTTTGGGGAACGGACCAGCCAGCCGGAAGCACGTTGACCACCACTGCTTCCCTCCGTCTCCGGGCCGAGCCAAACGTCTCCGCCGCCATCCTGCTCACCATGCCCAGAGGATCCTCGATCACCGGGCTGGACGCCTGGTCCAACGGCTTTCGGATGGTTTCCTACAACGGTACCGTCGGCTGGGCCCATGAGTCGTACCTGACCTAGTCAGGACACAATCCTGTCGACCGACTAAAGACCTACGCATTGGCCGTGGATTCGTTGTCTGTGGCAACGAGTCCACGGCCTCGTCCGTTTACTATGGTCGTGCTGGTGCATAGCGAATCTTGACGGCACGAAAGCCACGACGAGATGAAACACGAGACCAGGTACGCCAGGAGCGATGGCCTCAATATCGCCTACAAGGTGGTCGGCCATGGTGACTTCGACCTCGTCTTCGTGATGGGGTGGGTCTCCAATATCGACATGTTCTGGACGGAGCCGCATTTCGCCCGCTTCCTCGACAGGCTCACCTCGTTCTCACGCCTCATCGTCTTCGACAAGCGCGGTACCGGTCTCTCCGACCGGCCCGTCGCGCTGCCGACGCTCGAGGAACGGATGGACGACGTTCGCGCCGTGATGGATGCGGCCGGCTCAAGCAAGGCCGTCCTCTTCGGCGTCTCCGAAGGCGGGCCGATGTGCGCCCTCTTCGCCGCAACGTATCCGGAGCGCACCCGGGCGCTCGTCATCGATGGCGGATACGCCCGTTCGATGTGGTCACCGGATTACCCCTGGGGCAAGAGCGTCGAGCAACGCGACCGCTATTTCGCCCATCTGGAGCGCCACTGGGGCGAGGACCTCATGATCGAGATGCGGGCGCCCAGCCTCGCGGGCGACCCCGAGTTCCGGGAGTGGTGGTCCACCTACCTGCGGATGAGCGCGAGCCCCGGCGCGGCTGTCGCCTTCAGCCGCATGAACTGGGAGATCGACATCCGGGACATCCTGCCGACAATCCAGGTCCCGACGCTTGTCATGCACCGGATTGGCGACAGGGCCATCAATGTCGGGAGCGGCCGCTACCTCGCCAAGCACATCCCCGGCGCCCGGTTCGTCGAGTTCCCCGGCGATGACCACGTGCCGTTCTCCGGAGACCAGACAGACGCGATCCTGGACGAGGTCGAGCGGTTCCTCACCGGCGCCGCTCCACTCCCGGCAGCCCGTCGCGTGCTGGCGACCATCATCAGCGTCGAGATCGTCGGGGCGATGGGCATGGCGGCACAGATGGGCGACGACGCCTGGCAGGAGCTCTGCCGGCGCCACCTTGCGGAGGTGCGCGCCACGCTCGGGGAGTTCCGGGGACGCCAGTTCGCGAAGGCGACCGCCGGATTTACGGCCGCGTTCGACGGCCCGGCACGGGCGATCCACTTCGCCCGAACACTCATGGAACGAGCCCGATCGCTCGGCATCATCCTTCGTATCGGGCTCCATACCGGCGAGTGCAACGCCAGCGACACGGAGATGGTCGGCCTGGCCGTCCAGATTGCACCGCGTATCATGATGCGCGCCGAGGGTGGGCAGATTCTCGTCTCCAGCACCGTCCGCGATCTCGTCGCCGGCTCCGCGATCGAGTTCGAGCCGCAAGACCGGCCATTGATGGTGAGCGCCGACCAGATGGTCACCCTCTACGCGGTCGCAAGCAAATCCGCCCGGCCACTGGCCATCCCGGTCCTCCAGCGGGACGACATCCCGGCCGATGCCCGGGTTCTGACGCCACGCGAGCGCGAGGTGGCGACACTAGTCGGGCGCGGGCTCTCCAACCGGATGATCGCCGACGAGCTCTCCATCTCGATCGCGACCGTCGAGCGCCATGTCGCCAACATCTTTGCGCGGCTGGATGTGCGGTCCCGCGCGCAGGTGGCGGCGTGGGTCGCCAGCCAGGGCATGCTGACCACGACGAGCGCCGGGTAACCCGAACACCCCACAAATTGTTCCCCGGAATTACATGGACCCCTACATGGTTTCCGCGATGCCGCCCCGCGTCCATCGCCATAGATTGGTGATGCGCGCAGCCAGAGCGGATCGTTGCCTCGCTCCCGCTCGAATCGGGTCCATGCCAATTCCGATCATCACCGACCTTTTCCTGATGCAAGGGAGCACTTCATGTCACCACGCAAGCGCACGTCTTCTCGCCGGGGCTTCGTCAAGACCGGCAGCATGCTCGCCGGCGTCGCCTCGATGTTCACCGGCGCGACCGTCGCGAACACAACGGATACGTCCACGCGCACATCGACTCTGCCGACGTGGAAGCCTGACCCCTCGTTCTACCCGTCGCCACGGTCCGCCATGGACGCCCCGGTCGAGACGATGGGCTACGTCATCCAGGTCAACCCGAAGGACAACGGCGAACCGGACATGATCCGGGCCGTCGACCTCGACCCGGAATCGCCGACATACAGCCAGCTCATCGGCGGCGTCAGCATGCCGGTCGCCGGTGACGAGCTGCACCACTTCGGCTGGAACGCCTGTAGCTCCATGCTCTGCCCGAACGCGGCCCACCCGCACGTCGAGCGCCGGTACCTGATCGTTCCCGGCCTCAAGTCGTCCAACGTCTACGTCCTCGATACCCGACCCGACCCGGCCAACCCGACGCTGGTCAAGACGATCCCGGCGCAGGAGATCGCCGACCGCGCCGGATACGCGAAGGCGCATACCGTCCATTGCGGGCCGGACGGCATCTACATCAGCGCCCTCGGCGCGCCAGATGGCGGCGGACCGGACGGCATCTTCGTCCTCGATCACGATACGTTCGACGTCCTTGGCCGCTGGGAGATCGATCGCGGCGACCAGAACCTGCACTACGACTTCTGGTGGCATCTCGGCTACGACACGATGGTTACCAGCGAATGGGGCACGCCGAACATGGTCGAGACCGGCGTCCAGCCCGACCTGCTCTTGAACGCGCAATACGGCCATCGCCTGAATTTCTGGAACCTGCGGGAGCGGCGTCATGTCCAGTCCGTCGACCTCGGCAAGGAGCACCAGATCTCGCTGGAGCTGCGGCCAGCGCATGACCCGACGAAGGACTACGGCTTCGTCAACACCGTCGTCAGCCTGACCGACCTCTCCGCGAACATCTTCCTGTGGCATCGGAACGAGAACAGCACCGGCGCAGGGGATGAATGGGCCGCCACGAAGGTCATCACCATCCCCGCCGAGCCGGCCGACGAGGCGGACCTGCCGCCCGCGCTGAAGCCGTTCGGCGCCGTGCCGCCTCTGGTCACCGACATCGAGCTGAGCGTCGACGACCGGTTCCTCTACGTCTCGTGCTGGGGCACCGGCGAGCTGATTCAATACGACATCAGCGACCCATTCAACCCGGTGAAGACCGGCTCCTACCGGATCGGCGGCATTGTCGGACGCGAAGGGCATCCGAACGCGACGGGACCGCTGAACGGCGGGCCGCAGATGGTCGAAGTGAGCCGCGACGGACGCCGCATCTACGTCACGAACTCGCTCTACTTGCCCTGGGACGCCCAGTTCTATCCGGACGGGATCAAGGGCTGGATGGTGAAGTTCGATGCCTCGCCCGACGGCGGCATGACGGTGGACCCGGACTTCTTCGTGGACTTCGGGGACTACCGACCGCACCAGGTTCGCCTGCAAGGCGGCGATGCGTCGTCGGATTCCTATTGCTTCCCGTAACCACCTGGAAACGGTGCGGCCGGGGAATGCGCCGGCCGCACCGTCCTCCTATCCTCGACCATTCCAAGGAGACGACGTCATGTTCGGATTCGACCTGTCATGGTCATGGGTCTCACTCGTCCTGCTCGGCGGGTTCCACGGGCTCAACCCGGCGATGGGCTGGCTGTTCGCGGTCGCGCACGGGATTCAGGAGCGCCGCGACCGGGCCGTGATCAATGCCCTCGGCAACATCGCCGTAGGACACGCGCTGGCGATCGCCGTCGTGGTCATGGTGGTGGCGGCGATCGGCATGGTGGTCCCGCAAGACGTGATGATGGTCGCCGCCGGGGCCAGCATGGTCGGGTTCGCCGCGTACAAGGTCGCGCCCCGCTTCCGGCATCCGACCCGCTTTGGGATGCGGATCCGCGGCCGCGAGCTGGTCGCGTGGTCATTCGCGATGGCGACCGCCCACGGCGCCGGGTTGATGCTCGTTCCGGTTGTGATCTGGCTGCGGGGTGACGATGTGCAATCAGCCGCCGCTCATTCGGTGCACCAGCATCACATCGAAGGGGCGACCGAATCCGGTGCCAGTCTTCTCGCGACCACGCTCGCGGTCGGGATTCATACGGCAGCAATGTTCGCGGTGGCCGGAATGCTCGCGATGATCGTGTACCGAAAGGTCGGCGTCGACATCCTTCGCCGGGCATGGATCAACCTGAACCTGATCTGGATCGGCGTCCTGTCCCTGACCGGACTCTTCACGCTCGCGTACGGGATCATGTCGATGCTGTCCTGAACGCGACGACTCTCACCGCATGACGGCGACGGGATGATCCGTCGCCGTCATGCGTCGTTAAGGGCCAGCTTCTCGACCGTTCGGAGCAGGACGTTCGTCGCTGCCTCGATGTCGTCCGGCGCGGTGTACTCCGCCTCGGCGTGTGAGAGCCCATCGCGGCTGCGGGCGAAGATCATGGCCGTTGGCCAGAGCGCCGCCGCGTATTTCGCGTCATGACCGGCGCCGGACCAGAGACGGAAGTCCTCATGGCCGAGATCGCGACATGACGCGGCGACGGCCTCGATGATCTCCGGCGCGAACTGGACGGGCTCGATCGTCCAGTAGCGATCGATGTCGATCCGGACGCCGTGCTTCTCCGCAATATCCTCAGCCAGCGCCTGAAGCCGCCCGACCATGCCGTCCAGCCGCCGGGAATCGAGGTTCCGGAAGTCGGCGACGAGCTTCACGAGATCGGGGATGGTGTTGATGATGTTCGGCTGGACGTTGAGTCGCCCGACGGTGCCGACGGCCGGGTCTCCCTCCTCGCGCGCGATCATGTTGACGCCCTGGATCAGCTCCGCCGCGGCCAGCAGCGCGTCATGCCGCATATCCATCGGCGTCGGCCCGGCATGGTCCGCCCTGCCGTGAATCGCAACATCGATCCACGTATCGCCGATGATGCCTTCGACCGCCCCGACCGGGAGCCCGGCCCGCTCCAGCACCGGTCCCTGCTCGATATGCAGCTCCAGATAGGCGAATGCGTCTTGAGGCCGATTCACGCGCGAGCCGAGATAGCCGATCCGGCGCAGATCATCCTCGAACCGGATACCATCCGCGTCGGTGCGGTCATAGACGTATCCAGGATCGAACTGCCCGGTCACCGCACCAGACCCGAGGAGCGCCGGGTTGAACCGGGCGCCTTCCTCGTTCGTCCAGTTGACGATCTCGAGCGGCCGATCCGTCGTCACGTTGTGGTCATCCAGCGTCCGGATCACCTCCAGTGCGCCGAGCACGCCCAGCACACCGTCGAACCGGCCGCCGGCCCGAACCGTGTCGAGGTGGGACCCCATGAGGAGAGGCGGGAGATCGGATGCGCCATCGCGGCGGCCGAACATGTTACCGAAATCGTCGACACGGACGGCAAGTCCGGCCTCGTCCATCCACTGCCGCAGGAGATCGCGAGCGGCCCTGTCCTCGTCGGTCAGCGCGAGGCGGGTGGCGCCGCCGTTCGGCGTCGCGCCGATCCGCGCCATCTCGTCCAGCGACGCGAGCAAACGATCCCGATCGATATGCACCGTTCCCCTCCCCTGTGCCTGATGTCGTTGATGGACCCCTTCGTACCAGCAATTACCTGCGGTCGCAACGGGTAGACGATGAGCGCGGGACACGGCGCCGCCATTGACAAGCCACCACGCAGGCGCCAGCCATGGCGAACTTACTCTGCGACGCGGCCTCCAACGATCGGCCGGCCGTTCCCGACGCCCTCTGGA
>DATGPC010000144.1:0-6124 GCA_035305265.1 Thermomicrobiales bacterium
AGCGGTGACGCGGCAGCCGCGCAGAACGGTCTCTGGATGCTGGCCGCGATGAGCGCCCTGACGCTGGCCGCCGCCGGATTCGGAATCCGGAGAAAACTCGACCACTAGCGGGCAGCCGTCACCCCACCCCGGCTGCCAGGAAGCAGGAACCCCGGTGCAGATCTGCACCGGGGTTCCTGTTTTTCCAATCAGGTTGTGTACCGATCGTCATGGCGCCCATGTTGACACGCGTCCCGTCACCCCAATAGCATGGCGGCAATCTCACCGGCACCACGAGCGCGGCGGTACACGCGGCACATGACGAACGCGTCGCGCGGAATACGAGCGAAGGGAGACAGGATGAGCTCGACGCCCCGGACGTCCTCACGGGATGCACGCCTTCTTCTCGACAGACGCTCGTTCATGACGGCTTCAGCTGGCGTGAGCGCGGCACTCTTCAACCTTACCGGCCCCTCGCCATGGGGACGCGCTGTGGTTGCGCAGGATGGCGCCCGGGAATTCCATGCCGCCTGGCCCTATCTCGCTCCACCGCAAGGCCACTTCAACGCATTCGTGACCAACGCGATCATGATGCCGCCGAACATCTACGGCGACATGATCTGGCAGCCGTTCGCCCTCTATAACTGGGGCTCGCAGGAATGGATGCCGATCATGGCGACCTCATGGAGCTTTATCAACAGCTCCGACATGTCGTCCGCCACACCGGCCGCATCCCCGGTCGCCGACGACCCGGCCGCATTTGCGGAAATCGCGCCGATCGCGGATGGCGCGGATACGTTTCAGGTCCGCATCCGTGAAGGCGCAAGCTGGGACGACGGCAATCCCTTTACCGTGCAGGATGTGCTGACCACGTTCACCATCCGACGCCTGATGTCCGACGTGGTCTGGAGCTACATCGACAACGTGGAAGCGATCGACGACTACACCGTCAACTTCCATATGAGCAATCCGTCCACGATCGTGCAGCGCTACATCCTGCGCACCAGCACGCAGTCCCATGCGCTGTATGGGGAATGGGCGACTCGCGCGCAGGAGCTCTTCGATAGCGGCAAGACCGTCGACGACCCGGAAGGGGCGCAGCTGCTGCAGGAATTCGTGCAGTTCCGTCCGGAAGGAGTGATCGCCAACGGCCCCTTCACCATGGATATCGCCTCAATCACGAACGCCGAGATGACGCTCGTGAAGAACGAGACGGCCTGGAACGCCGACCAGGTCCAGTTCGACCGTATCCGTGACTTCAATGGCCGGGGCGACACGATCATCGGCATCATCCTTGAAGGCAGCGTGGACTACGGCACCCAGGCCTTCCCGCCCGCCGTCGAGGAGCAGATGATCGCCGACGGGTTCCGGATCGTGCGACCGCCGATCTACTCTGGCCCATCGATCGCCTTCAATCACACGAAGTTCCCTGAATTCAACGACAAACGGGTTCGCCAGGCCATGGCGCATGCGATCGATCGCGAGCAAAACGCGTTCATCGCCATGGGGCAATCCGGATTGCCGCCGCAGTACATGGCGGGCATGAGCGACAACCATGTCACCACCTGGATGGACGAGGCGGATATCTCGGAGCTCGATGCGTACGCCTACGATCCGCAGCGTGCAACCGCACTGCTTGAAGAGGCGGGCTGGACGAAACCGGGGGATGTCTGGCTGACGCCAGAGGGCCGCGAAGCGGAATACGAAATCACCTGGCCCTCGGAATACCCGGACTGGTCGGCGGCCGGCAACGATGCGACGGAGCAGCTGAACGATTTCGGTTTCCGGATCTCGTCGTACCCGGTGACGGCGGAGCAACAACCGATCGATGTGGACCAGGGGCGGTTCGACCTCGCCATCGTCGGCTGGGGCAACTCGAACAACCCGCACCCGCACTTCTCGTACACGCAGGCGTTCTTCACGCACAACACATTGGCGATCAACAACGGAGGCGAAGGAACCGGTTTCCCGTTGGTCCAGGAGACCGCCGACGGCGAGGAGGTAAACCTCGAAGAACTCACGATCTCGTCGGCCCGGGGCATGGACACCGAAGCGCAACGGGCCGATATCGCCGTCATCGCGAAGGTCTACAACGACCTGCTGCCACGTATTCCCCTCTGGGAACGGTACGGCAATAACAGCATCATCGAAGGTGAGCGTTCCGGCCCATGGCCACCGGACGATGACCCAATCTACCAGAACAGCCCGTACGCGGACGGCATCGTGACGATGCTGATGCTGCAGGGCCGGATCGGTCCGGCGGAATAGCTCTTTCACCGACGTTCATCGCCACCAGGGAGCGGGCACGGGGACCAATCCGTGCCCGCTCCTCTCGTCAGGGTCGCCCCAAGAGAAGCCAGGGCATGAGGCTCCCTGGGTTCGGGATCATCGGCTATGGGATGCGGTCAGGAGGGCACCCCGATCACCGGGGCTCGATCCGGAACCACCTGGTCGGCTCGCCAAAGAGCACACCCAACAGGTCGGATGAGAGGTCGGACATGAGCCGGACGTCACACCCGGCGCGACTCACGGTAACCGAAGCGACAACAGGCTGGTCGCCCGGAAGCGTAGCCTCCAGCACGACCTCGACCGGATCGCGATACACGAGCGACCAACTGACCTCTCCCCCAGACTCGGGGTCGCTCCGTGCATCGACGACTGTTCGCCACCCGTCCCCTTCCCGGACGAGGAACTGCGCGAGCGCGAGCCGTCCCGATGCGGAAACCCATGCCAGCGCATCCCGGTATGGACTGATGACCCGGTATACGTCGCCCGAACCCGGAGGCGGCCCCGGATAGCGCTCGAACGGCGGGCCGGAGACCACGCCCTACACCCTCCGGAGATGGATGTAGACCTCGCCGTCCTCCACCGAAACCGGGAACGTCCGCAGCCGGACCTTCTCATCGACGAGGCAGCGCCCGGTTCGCAGGTCGAATTCCCACTGGTGCCACGGGCAGGCGAGGATCTCGCCCTCCCGGCCCCAGACGAACTCGCCGGGCGCGGAGGGCAGCGTCGTGCCGCGCTGCTTGCCCCGGCAGACCGGCGCCAGCTCGTGCGGGCAGATATTCAGCACCGCGACGATCTCGTCATGCACGCGGAAGAGCCCGACCGACATGCCCCGGACATTGACGATCCGCCCGCCATCGACAACCTCCTCCGCCCGGCCGACGTGAACCCGGTTCTCGCTCATTCCCCTCCTCCCGGCAGGCGGTAAAGCCGGCGCGCCGTCTCGCGCAGGACGTTGTCTCGCTGCTCCTTCGGGATGAAGCGCGCGGCGAAATCCGGGGTATCGCCGTCCCAATGCGGGTAGTCGCTGGAGAACATCAGCATGTTACCGGCGTCGAACATCCCGAGCGTCTGCGCCAGGAACTGCGAGTTCTCCGGCTCCTCGATCGGCTGGGTCGTCAGGTAGACATGCCGCTGGATGTAAGCGCTGGGCGGCTCGGTCAGCCACGGAACCGTCATCCGCAGCGCCTTCCAGTTCTTGTCGAGGCGCCACATCAGGCTCGGCAGCCACGAGACGCCGCCCTCGATCATCACGAACTTCAGCTCGGGGAACCGGATGAAGACGCCCTCGGTAACGAGGCTGATCAGGTGTGTGATGTAGCTCGTCACCAGCCCGGAATGCCACTCGAAGTAGTTCGACGCGAATCCGGCGGCCCCGGTCGGCCCGGTGATGCCCACGCCCTCGTTGCCCGGATGGATCGCGACCGGCAGCCCCATCTCCTGCGCCGCCTCGTAGATCGGGTAATAGAAGCGGTTGCCGTACGAGGTGCGCGCGCCGCTCCCCATCACCACCTGCACGACGCCCGGCGCATTGCCGACGCGCCGGATCTCGGCGGCGGCCCCAACCGGATCGTTCGGTGCGACCGTGATCGACAGGCGATACCGCGAATCGACCGGAAGCCAATCCTCGATGAAATGGTCGTTGATCGCCGACAGCAGCGCCGCGGAGTAATCCAGCTCCGGTGAGACGCCGATATGGATCCCGGCCTCCGGGTTCAGGACGCAGAACTCGACGTTGTACTCGTCCAGCACATGGGACGCGAGCAGGTGTGGGTCATGACCGATGCGCTGGCCGTCATCGGTCACGGCGTCGGCACGAGCAACTCCGCCCGGGTTCCAGTACCCCAACGTGCCCGGACCCCGGTTACCCGCAAGGAAGCGCGGCTTCCATGCCTCGGGCAGGAATTCCACGACCCGGTCCGGGTTATAAGTCGGATGAATATCGACGTCGATCACACTGGTCCGCATGTTCCGGGGCTCCCCTCGTCTGCTCGCCTTCTTGTCCGGCTAGCGTACCCGCAGGAAAGGGAGTGTCAATGCAGCCACCGCGCAGGTGTCACGAACCGAAACGAACATCCCGCCCGATTTGTGGCCGAGGAAGAACGATCAGGTGGACCGATCCGCTCCCGCGCCGCATTCAACCGCGCAGCCCTCTTCCGCCGACCGGTACGCCGCCTCGATGATCTCCAGCGACCGGAGCCCGTCCTCACCGGTAGCGACGGGCGTCGCGCCGGAATCGATGCAGTCGAGGAAGTCCGCGATGGCATGGGTGAACCGATCCGCGACGGCACTCCCTGGCACGTCGATGACCGACCAGTCCGTCTCGCCCTTCAGCCGGTAACGGATACCCGGTAGTTCGTAATCGGCATATGCCGCTCCGTTCGAGCCGTGCACTGACCATCCGTAATCCGCGCCCGGCGTCGGCCAATCCGACTCCAGCAACCCGAACGCCGGGCTGGCAGTGCTTTCGACGATCCACGCGCCGAGGTCCTCCACCTCCGGCGAGGCCGGAGTCTGCCGGGAGACGGCGTAGACGCGGTCGATGTCGGCGATGAGGAAGCGGTAGAGGTCGAGGCCGTGTGACGCGGTGTCCATGAACGTTCCGCCGCCAGCCAGGTCCTTTCGGTAGATCCAGCTTCGCGTGTTCTCCGTATAGTCGACGCCGAACCGCACCCGGAAAGAGTGGATCTCGCCCAGCGTCCCGTCAGCGATCATGTCCCGCACGACCGTCGTGCCCTCGAAGTGACGGTGCGCGAAGTTGACCGCCAACGTCACGCCGGCCTCGTTGACGGCGGCGATCATCTCCCGCGCCTGGTCAGAAGTAAGGGCGAAGGGCTTCTCGGAGAAAATGTGCAGTCCGTGCTTCGCGGCCAGGATCACCTGCTCCGCATGGGCAAATGGCGGCGTCACGATCGAGACGGCGTCAAGGTGCTCGTGCTCCAGCATCTCCACCATATCGGTGTAGACGCGCGCGCCGTACTTCTCGGCCCGGTCTTGTGCCCGCGATGCATCCACATCCACGACCGCGACGATCTCCGCCCCGGCCCGCTCGTATCCGGTGAAGTGCACCGCCGAGATCGCCCCGGCCCCAACCACCGCTACCCGCTTTGTCATGCCAAACCCCTCTTCTATCGGAGGCATCGTCACGCCACCGTGAACGGATGTCGTTACATCGGGCCGATGCCTCGCATTATCGCGTCAGGCGTCTCCGGCGACGTCAGAGAGGATGGCCCAGATCGGCTCGATCCAGTCCGCGTGCTCCGGCTTCATCAGCACCGAACGGATGCAGGTGATTGTCTCCCGGTCGGCAACCATGCCCTCCGGCAGGTCGAAGAACGCCACGGGAAGCTCCGCGACCGCCAGGTGCAGGTTGCGCGCACCTGCTTCCGTGAAAATCCTCCGCGCCCGGTCGGACGCCTCACTCACGCTTCCGGCACGCACCGCCCAGACCACGATGTCGAGTTCAGGCGGGAACGCGGTCAGGAAACGATCATCGCTGGCAATCCTCTCGTACAGTGCCAGCGCGGCCTCCCGACAGCGCCCGAGCATCCCGGCGAACTCGCCCTCCGGGACGAGCGGCAGGAGTTGGTGCGTCGCCCACAGCGCGACTGCCGAAGCGCCTGGACGCGAGCACTCCAGGCTGATCTCCCCCAGATGCAGCTCAGCAGAGCTGAAGTAAGTGTAGGGAGAATCATGCTGATAGAGGGTGCCGACAGAAGGATCCCGGAACAGGACGGAGCCGCATCCATAGGGCTGCAACCCGTGCTTGTGCGGATCGATCACGATCGAGTCGACCTCCCCGAGCCGCTCGAACGCCCGTGCCGCCTCCGGCCCGAGGTTTCCGGCCAACGCGAAATAC
>DATGPC010000145.1:0-8226 GCA_035305265.1 Thermomicrobiales bacterium
CATGGAAGAGGAACAGTCCGAGCTCTACAGGCGAGGCATCGCGGCGCGGCGAAAGGTGCTCGGCGACGAGTACGTCGACAGCGTGACCACCGACCTGACAGAGCTGGACCGCGAGTGGCAGCGCCTCGTGACGGAGCACGCGTGGGGCGATATCTGGGGCCGGGAATCGGGCATGAGCCTGAAGCAACGCAGCCTCAACAACCTCTGCATCCTCGCCGCGCTGAACCGGCCGCACGAGCTGGAAATCCATATCAGGGGCGCGATCCGGAACGGCGTCACGGTCGAGGAAATCCGCGAGACGTTCCTGCAGGTCGCCGTCTACGCCGGGATGCCCGCCGGGCTGGACGCCTTCAAGATCGCGAAGCGCGTTCTGCGGGACGAGGGCTTACTGGACTGAGCGGACGCCGCATCGACAAGGGGTACGCATGGACATCGTACAGGTCGTGATCAGTGGCATCCTGCTGGGGGGCGTCTACGCGCTGTTCGCGGCCGGGCTCAACCTGATCTTCGGTGTCATGAAGATCATCAACCTCGGGCACGGCGAGCTGATGATGCTCGGGGCCTACATGACGTTCTTCCTCTTCACCTCGTGGAACATCAATCCCCTGCTCTCGATCCCGATCACGGCGGTCGCGATGGCCGCCCTTGGCTGGTTGCTCCAGTTCGCGCTCGTCGAACGCGTCGTGAACCAGCCGATGATCAACTCGCTGCTACTGACGTTCGGCATGTCGACGCTGATGATGGGGGTCGCGCTGAATCTCTGGACCTCGAATTTCCGGTCGGTGGTCTACTCGCCGCTCACCGGATCGTGGAACGTGTTCGGCATCGCGTTCTCCAAGTCACGACTCGTCGCCTTCATCATCGCGATGATCGTGACCGGCGCGATGTGGACGTTCCTGAAGCAATCGACCTTCGGCAAGTCGATCCGGGCGACATCGCAGCATCCGCAGGTCGCCCAGCTGTGTGGGATCGACGTGCGGCAGGTCCGGTTCATGACCTTCGCCCTCGGCTCGGCCATGGCCGCGGTCGCCGGTGCCTTGATCTCCATCATCTTCACCATCAGCCCGCAGATGGGCCATATGTTCATCGGCAAGGGCTTCGCGATCATCGTGCTCGGCGGCCTCGGGTCGTTCATCGGGGCGTTCCTCGGCGCGATCGTCCTCGGCGTGAGCGAGACACTGACGGCCTACTTCACGGACACGCAGATCGCGCAAGGCGTGGCCTACCTGATCCTGCTGCTGGTGCTCGTGATCCGTCCGTCGGGCTTCTTCGGAAAGGCGGAGGACTAGCATGTCGACCAGCACCTCCCCTGTCCCCGACCAGATGCATCAGGACGAGCTCGACGCCACGGCCTATCGCCTTCCCGGCTGGGAGAAATATCTCGGCTGGGCATATCTCGCCGCGTTCATCGTCGCCGCCATCGTGCTGCTGTGGCTTCCGATGAACGCAAAGGCATACACCGTCACGCTGACCCTGACGGTGCTGCTGGTACTCACGCTCTCGACGAGCTGGAACTGGCTTTCCGGCTTCGCGGGCTACACGTCGTTCGCGACCGCCGGCTTCTTCGGTATCGGCTCGTACATCGGCGCGCTGCTGCTCTACTACGAGAAGGTGACATGGATCCCCGCGGTCTTCCTCGCCGGGGCGGGATGCTTCGTCATCGCGCTCCTCGTCGGCATCCCGACGCTGAGGCTGCGCGGCCCCTACTTCGCCATCGCGATGCTGGCCTTCTCCGAGCTCTCCCGCGTCATCGTGCTGTCATGGGACAGTCTCACGCTGGGCGGAAACGGGGTCTACCTGCCGATCTTGCGGTTGCAGCGACCGGGCGAGAACGAGACATTCTGGGAAGAGATCCAGCGGACCTTCCACAACAACCAGAACTACTACGCGATGCTCGCCCTCGCGGCCGTCGCCTGTATCTGGTCCTACGTCGTCGGCACGTCGCGCTGGGGGTTGAAGCTCCTCTCGATCCGCGACGACGAGGTCGCCGCCGAGTCGATGGGCATCCGCACGACGTACGTGAAGGCGACAACGTTCGCCGGTAGCGCGATCTTCCCCGGTATGGCCGGAGCCATCTACGCCCGGCACGTCGGGTACATCGACCCGGTGACCGTGTTCGCGATCATCTGGACGATCCGTGCGATCACGACGACGATCTTCGGCGGTCGCGGCACGATCCTCGGGCCAATCGTCGGCGCCGTGGTCCTGACGCTGGTCTCCGAAAAGGTGTGGGAGCAGGACCCGAACCTCTACCAGGTGATTTATGGCGCCATCATCATCCTGGTGGTGCTGTTCATGCCCGGCGGGCTGACGTCGTTGCTGCAGCGATACAACATCCTTCCGAGGAGCCGACGCATATGAGCCAGAGCGCAGTCGCCACCGACATCATCCTCGAGGTCCGGAACGTCTCGAAGCGCTTCGGCGGCATCCAGGCCGTGAACGACGCCAGCCTCGGCATCGAGCGCGGGAAAGTGACGGGCGTCATCGGCCCGAACGGGTCCGGCAAGTCAACGATGTTCAACCTCATTACCGGGCTGGAAACGCCGGACAGTGGCCAGATCATCTACAAGGGCGAGAACATCGCCGGGAAGGCGCCGCATGTCATCAACCGGATGGGCATGGGCCGAACGTTCCAGCTCACCCGCCTTTTCGGCACCATGACCGTACTGGAGAACCTGACGGTCATCACGACCGACAGCTTCCAGGGCGCCGAGGAGCTGGCGGAGAAGCTGCTCGCGAACCTCGGGCTGACGCGCCTGAAAAACGAATACGCCGCGAACCTCTCCTACGGCCAGCAGAAGCTGGTGGAGTTCCTGCGGCTGAGCATGATCGAATCCGACCTGATCCTGCTCGACGAGCCCTTCGCCGGCGTCAACCCGGTGATGGAGAAAAAGCTGCTGGAGCAGATCGATATGTGGGTGAAGGAAGGCAAGACGGTCCTGCTGACCGACCATGAGATGGCGATCATGATGGAGCTCTGCGAGAGCATCTACGTCTTCGATTACGGCTCGGTGATCGCTCACGGCACGCCGCAGGAAGTCCGCGAGAACCCGCGCGTGATGGAGGCCTACTTTGGAAGCTAACGCCACCGCTCCCGTTGCCGCGCCGGGCGTCTTCGAGAACGGCGAGGACCCGGCCGCGAACCAGGGCGAGCCGATCCTTCGTGTCGATAGTATCGACGCCGCCTACGGCAAGGTACAGATCCTCCACGGCGTCTCGATGGTCGTCCATCCCGGCGAGGCGGTCAGCATCATCGGGCCGAACGGCGCCGGGAAATCGACGGTGCTGAAATCCGTCTGCGGCCTGCTGAAGCCGTCATCGGGGTCGATCACCTTTGGCGGCACCAACGTCATCGGGATGCGACCGGAGCAGATCATCCGGCATGGCATGGCCGTCGTGCCGCAGGGACGCATCGTCTTCGGGGAGATGACCGTCGTCGAGAACCTGGAGATGGGCGCGTATTCGTTGAAGGACAAGAGCCGGGTTCCGACCCTGATGGAGCGGATCTTCGATCTCTTCCCCCGGCTCGCCGAGCGCAAGCGCCAACTCGCCGGGACGATGTCCGGCGGCGAGCAACAGATGCTGGCGATGGGCCGCGCGCTGATGAGCAACCCGAAGATGGTCCTGATGGACGAGCCATCGCTCGGCCTCGCGCCGATGTTCGTGGACCTGATCTTCGAGCAAATCGGCGTGCTGAAACGCGAGGGGCTGACGCTCTTACTGGTGGAGCAGAACGCGGTCCGCTCGCTGCAGATCAGCGACCGCGCCTACGTGCTGGAGCTGGGCCGAAACCGCTTCACCGGCACGGGAGAGGCACTGCTGGCGGACCCGAGAGTCCGGCAACTCTATCTCGGCGGCTGAGAACGAGTACTCATCCGTACCGCCGCACCTTGTGTGCGGCGCATCCGGGTGCAGGGCGCCGCACACAAGGTGCGGCGGTACGAGGATCGCGGCAAGCTACCCCGTCGCCATGCGCCAGACGAGCTGCCGCGTGGCTTCCGCGTCGCCAAGCGCGCGGTGACCGCCCGGCTGGATGCCGAAGGACCGGGCGGCGTTCTCAAGCTTGTGGCGGCGACCTCGTCCATCCCCTGCGACGTAGGCTGAATACCCCTTCATCGCGCAATGCCATCGCGCGGATGCGTCGATCGCTGGCAGGGTCCATTGGGAGCAGCATTGCCGGATCAGGCGGCGGTCGTAGTCCACGTTGTAGACGACCACCGGCCGGTCCCACAGCAGTGGCACCAGCACGTCATAGATATCCGCCCAGCATGGCGCGCCGGCGACGTGATGGTCGTAAATGCCGTGGATGCGGGAGACGAATGACGGGATCGGGCGTGTCGGCTTGACGAGCGTGTCGAGCAGCACGGAGCCATCGACCCCGACCACGGCGATATCCACGATCTCGGCAGATCCATCCAGCCCGGTCGTCTCCGTGTCGATGAAGACGGTCGACGGATCGTCCACCATCTCCCGCGCCCAAGAAACCGCCGACATTCGCGCGTTCGCCACTTGCATTCCGACCCCCGTTTCCCAATGTTGATGCTTCCCGATATTTCACCATAACGCTCGCTAGCGCTCATCGTCAACATTGTACGGACACTGTGTACCGCAATGTGGGGTCGCTGGTGGTCCGGATGGGCATTGAATTCTCCGAAGATGCCTGTTCGGGGATACACTGTGCCTTCAATGCTGTCTTATTCAAAGGACCATCCAACGCAATGACCACCACGTTCAACCTGCGCGAGCTTCAGGCACCGCTAAAGGAGCGATTCACCAGCGATCCGGAGAGCGCGAAAGCGACAATGACCGTCCGGAGTGTCACGCCTCACTCAGATGATCCCCGCGTCGTCCGGATCGAGGCGCCAGCGACCGGCGCGACATGGGATGCCAGCGCGCATGAGCTGGCCGGCGGCGCTGGCGACCTCCCCTGCTCCGGCGACATCTTCCTCGCCTCCCTGGCCGCCTGCCAGGAGGTCACCATCCGGATGGTCGCCAGCGCGATGAGGATCCAGCTGAAGCGGCTGGAGCTGACCGTCGAGGGAGACATGGACTTCCGGGGCACGATGGGCGTCGATCAGGACACGCCGGTCGGAATCACCGATATCCGGGTCATCATCGACATCGAGGCTGACGCGCCGGCCGACCGGCTGGAGCGCCTGGTCCAGCGAGCCGAGCAGTACTGCGTCGTCTCCGCGACCCTGAAGGAACCGCCGGCGGTGACCATGAAGGTCCGGGTAAACGGCGAGGGCTGACCACAATGCCGCTCCGGGTGATCTTCACGCGCCATGGCGAGAGCACGGCCAACGTCGACGGCATCTTCGCGAATCGCGTCGATCTCCCGGGCGACCTGACGCCCCTCGGCAGGGCACAGGCGCGTGACCTCGCGCGACGTCTGGCATCGATAGGCCCGACACACGTCTACACTAGCCCGCTCCCTCGCGCGTTCCAGACCGCCAGGATCGTCGCCAAATCACTCGAACTCCCCCTCACGCTCACCGACGCCCTGCGCGAGTACGACGTCGGCGATTTCGAGGGGCTCCCCTACACCGGCGCGGATGCCTGGCGCATGGATGCCTATTGGGACGTCGATCAGGCGTGGGCGTCGGGCAACCTCGACGCCCGCCTCCCCGGCGGGGAAAGCCTGCGCGCCATACTCGAACGATTCCTCCCCTTCATGACCGACCTTCCGAAGCGCCATGGCGAAACGGACATCGTCGTCGCGATCGGTCACGGCGGCCTCTTTCGCGCCGTCCTGCCTCACCTCTTCACCGATGCCCCGGCGTCCATTACCGCGCGCGAGGCGCTGCGACACGGCGACATGATCGTCGCGAACTTCGATGGAACCGGTTGGCGATTCGAGCGCCGGGTCGCGGCCGGGACCAGCTATTTCCCGTAGTTGAGGGCCAGGAGCCTGGTCCAGCCAGATCTACCGTGCCGATCACTCGTATTTCGCCGATTGCGGCAGATATTTCGATGTCGTAACATTCGGGTTTGGATCCGCGTTCGCGGAGCCCATCGTTCATCTACACGCTCGCTGACCAAGGACGCCCAATGCACAGGCTTACCGACCTCTCGCTCCGGCAGCGATCCGTCATCGTCCTCCTGACGATCCTGATCGCCCTCGCCGGCATCTTCGGTGTCACCCGGCTCAAGATGGAGCTGATCCCTGACATCGAGGTGCCCATCCTCACCACCGTGACGGTCGTCCCGGGCGCGGCCCCGGAGACGGTTGACCAGCAGGTCTCCCAGCCGATCACGCAGATTGTTTCCGGTCTCTCCGGCGTGATCAGCACGCAGACGATCTCGTCCGGCAACTTCTCGATCGTGGTCACGGAGTACGACTATGGCGACGACATGGCCGCCCGCCAGGAAGAGCTCCGCAACGCGATCCGAGGCGTCCCGCTGCCGGACAACGCGGAGGAGCCGTCGGTCGAGCGCATCAACCTCCAGCAGTTCCCGATTTACCAGTTCAGCCTGACCGCGGGTGAAGACGCCGACGCGGCCACTCTTCGGAGCATCGCGCAGACGGAATTCCTGCCGTCGCTCAGCTCGGCCGACGGCGTCAGCCGTGTCGAAATCATCGGTGGCTCCGACAACGAGCTGCAGATCCGTATCGACCCCGTGGCGATGGCCGACGCCGGGGTGACGACCGAGACCGTCATGACGGTTCTCCAGGCGAACAACATCAGCGCGCCCGTGGGAGCGATCAACGACGACGGCACGAGCGTGCCGGTCCGCGTCGACGGCTCGCTGACGTCCATCGAGGCGATCCAGGGGCTGATCATCGGCGCTGACGGCCTGCAGCCCCTCACGCTTGGGGATATCGCGACGATCGAGGTCGCGCCGGCGGGGAGCTCCGGCATCGCGCGCACCAACGGGCAGCCGAGCATCGCGCTGGACGTCTACATGAGCCAGGGCGCGAACACGGTCGAAACCGCCGCAGGCGTCCGCAACGCGCTTTCCGATATCGAGGAGCGCCTCGATGCCGCAGGCATGGAGGTCGAGATCATCGAGATCCTCGACCAATCCATCTTCATCGAGCAGTCGATCGACTCGCTCGTGCGTGAAGCCGTGCTTGGCGCCGTGTTCGCCATCGTCATCATCCTGCTCTTCCTGCTCAGCGTTCGCAGCACGCTCGTCACGGCGATCTCCATCCCGCTGTCGATGCTGATGGCCTTCCTGCTCCTCTGGTGGCAGGGCATCTCGCTCAACGTCATGAGCCTCGGCGGACTCGCCGTTGCCGTCGGCCGCGTTGTTGACGACTCGATCGTGGTGCTGGAGGCGATCTATCGCCACGTCCAAAAGGGCAAGAGCCCGCTCCGGGCCGCCTTCGACGGAACGAAGGAAGTCGCCCTCGCCATCACCACCTCGACGCTCACCAGCGTCGCCGTCTTCCTGCCCATCGCCTTCGTCGGCGGTCTGATCGGCGAGATCTTCCAGCCATTTGCCCTCACGGTGACCTTCGCCATCCTTGCTTCGCTCGTCGTCTCGTTGACGATCGTACCGGTGATGTCGAGCTTCTTCATCACCCGCAAGACCATCCGCCCCGTCAAGCCGGGCGGCGACCGCATGGCGAACGCCTACGAACCGGCGCTCAAGCTGGCGCTTCGCCGACCGTTCTGGACGTTGGCGATCGCGGCCGGCCTGATGATCGGCTCGCTCCTTCTTACGCCGTTCATCGGCGTCTCCTTTCTGCCCGCGATGGGCCAGCCAACCGCTTCGGTCACCGTTGAATACCCGCAGGGCACCACGGAAGAGGACACGCTCGCCGGGGCGGCGGAGATCGAGGAGCTGATCACCGACGCCGTCGACGTCGAGACGATCCAGACGCAGGTTGGCGGCGAGACGCTGACCGCGGCGATCACCGGCGCGGCGGGGAACCGCGCGACGATGACCGTGGTCTTCCCCGAAGACGCAGACGGGCCGGCGGAGATCGCGAAGCTCCGCGAGGCCATGACGGGTGTCGAGGGACCGCAGGTCACGGTCGCCTCCCTCGAGTCGGCCACCTCGGGCACCAGCAGCATCAACGTCATTGTCCAGGGTAACGATTACGCGGAGGTCAGCCGCGTCACGGAGGAGCTGACCGAGCAGGTCACCGGCGTCGAGAATGTCGAAAACGTCGAGAACGACGTCGTCGGCGACCAGCCGGAGATCCGGATCGAGGTCAGCCCGCAGCGAGCGGCCATCAACGGAACCGCAGCGGCGGCCATCGCCGGACAGATCGGG
>DATGPC010000146.1:0-9050 GCA_035305265.1 Thermomicrobiales bacterium
CGACGAGCAGCACGTCTTCGAGGACATCATGCAGCTGGTCGACTGGGTGCGGGATGACATCGCAACGCCGGTGACCGCCGAGCGGGCACGCCACGTCATCGATATCATCGAGTCGGCGTTCCGCGCCTCGGAGACGGGTCAGACGCAGGAGCTCACGACGACGTTCGAGCAGTAGCCACGCTCACCACAGGGGGCAGATCGCGGTTGCGCGATCTGCCCTTTTTTCGTGCCTGCCCCTATGGTCGACTCGTCCCGTAGAGGATGTCCCGACGGCGCAAACTGGCGAAACAGGCACTTGCCTTAATTCGGCCCCATGCGCCTTTCCATCTATCCCGTGCGAATTATTCCTTGACCTGCCTTACGAACCGACTCGTCATAAGCACTTCGACAGCCTGATCAACGGTTGACAGTATGGCAAATGTATTGCTATGATGCGGCAGTTCCCCTCTATCCACCACCGCTCCCGACAGCCGTGGTGAACTCTATCCGGTCGCCCTTGACGGGTCGATACCGGTTAACGTCATGATCGCTTCATTGATGGAGGATCCCGATGAGTGACGTATTCCAGACCCGGGTCAATCGTCGGCGTATGGTGCAGATCAGCTCACTCGGCGCGGGTGCGGCGATGGTGGGACTCGGTGGATACCGCAGCGGTGTATTCGCCCAGGCAACCCCGGAGCCCTCCGTGTTCGATCCGGCGTTCTGCTACTCACCGCTCGGGGACGCCGAAACGGTCCAGTACGACCCGGTCGGCGAAGGGCCGTTCAACATCGCCCTCAGCAACTCCTTCATCGGCAACGTCTGGCGCACGCAGATGATCCAGATGGCGCAGGCGTTCGTGCAGCACGACGACATCGCCTCGCTGATCTCCGACTTCCAGGTGAACTCCTCCGGCACAGACGATACCGCGCAGATCGCGGCCATCGAGGACATGATCTCGCAGGGTGCGCAAGCAATCATCGTGAACGCCAATACGCCCGGCGGGCAGGTCAACGTGCTCGAGCAGGCCCGGGCGGACGGCATCGTGGTCGTGGCGTTCGACAATATCGTCGAATCCGACCAGGTGGTCCTCGTCAACCAGGACCAGGTCGAGATGGGCCGGCGCTGGGCCCAGTTCCTCGTCGAGGAGACCGGCGGGCAGGGCAAGATCCTCATGATCAACGGCGTGCCCGGCACCAGCGTCGACACGGACCGCCGCGAGGGCGCCTACGAGGTCTTCGACGCGCAGGACGGCATCGAGTACATCGAGGTCGTCGGTCGTTGGGATCCGGGTGAAGCGCAGACCGCGACGGCGACCGCGTTGGCGTCGAACCCCGATATAGCCGGCGTCTGGTGCCAAGGCGGCACGAACGGCGCGTTCCAGGCGTTCCTCGATGCCGGCGTCGATCTCGTGCCGTTCGCGGGCGAGGCGGAGAACGGGTTCCGCAAGCAGATGCTGGAGTACTCCGACCAGTTCAACGGGTACTCGATCGGCCAGACGCCAGCCATGGTCTGCGTCGCCATCCGGGTCGCGCTCGACCTGCTACAGGGCAACCCGGTACCGTCGTTCGTCTCCATGCCGCTGCCGGAAGCGAAGACCGCGGATCTCGTCGAGGGCGTGAACGTCTTCCCGGACGCGGACGACAACTTCTTCACGCCGATCCAGGTGCCGGGCTGCGGCGTGGACCTGACGATCGACGAGATCCAGGCGCAGGAGATCTAAGGGGTCGGTGCGAGAACCGGGAGCCGAGCGAGATGCCCGTCCTTTCGGCAACAGGAATCACCAAGCGATTCGGCGGCGTGGTCGCGCTCCACGACGCCGATTTCGCATGCGAGCCGGGTGAGATCCACGCCCTGCTTGGCGAGAACGGCGCGGGCAAGAGCACGATGATCAAGGTGCTGTGCGGCGTGCAGCAACCGGACGCCGGCACGATCACCTGGGACGGCCAGCCCGCGCCGTACAGTGACCCGGCCGGGGCGGTCGACACCGGGATCGTGCCGGTCTTCCAGGAGCTCTCGCTCGTGCCGGACCTTACGGTCGCCCAGAACCTCGTGCTCGGCCGTGAGCCGCGCAACCGCCTGGGGTTGCTGGACCAGCGTCGGATGCGACGAGAGGCGGCCGCGCTTTTCGCCGAGCTTGGCTTCGACGGGCTCGACCCGGGCGCCGAAGTACGACATCTTCCCCTCGCCGATCGCCAGCTGGTCGAGATCGCGAAGGCACTCAGTCGCCGTCCTCGCGTTCTCATCCTCGACGAAGCAACATCCGCCCTGAACCGGCGGGAGGTCGAGCGCGTCTTCACGGTCATCCGCCAGTTACGTGACGATGGAACATCGGTGATCTTCATCTCCCACCGGATGGACGAAGTGGAGGAGATCTGTGACCGGGCGACGGTGTTCCGCGACGGCACGAGCGTGGGCACGGTCGTGATCGGGGAAACACCGCGGGCGGAAATCGTGCGGATGATGGTCGGGAGACCGCTTCAGGACATCTTCCCGCCGCGATCGCCCCGGCCGGAGACACCACGTCCGCTCCTGGATGTCCAGAACCTGGCGTGGGGAACGGAACTGCGGGATGTCTCCCTGACGGTCCACGAGGGGGAGGTCGTCGGCCTCTCAGGGCTGGAAGGCCAGGGGCAGTCGGACCTGCTCTTCGCAATCTTCGGCGTCTACGCGGGGGTGCACGGCACGATCACGCTGGACGAGAAACCTGTCCCCCGCTCCGGCCCGGGCGCGGCAATGAGGGCGGGCCTGGCGCTGGTGCCCGAAGACCGGAAGACCCAGGGGCTGGTGCTGCCGATGACGGTTCGGGACAACCTGATCATGGCGACACTGCCGGCATACGCTCGGGCCGGATTCATCTCCCCGGACGAGGAACGGCGCTCCTCCATGAGGATGCGCGACCGGCTGGCAATTCGGACACCCAACCTGGAAGCGCAGGTACGCCACCTCTCCGGCGGCAACCAACAGAAGGTTGCGATCGCCAAGTGGTTGTTGACCGACGCGAGCGTGTACCTGCTCTCCGACCCGACGCGAGGGATCGACGTGGGCGCGAAGCTGGAGATCTATCACCTGATGCGTGAGCTGACCGCGGCCGGAAAAGGCATCCTCTTCTTCTCCACCGACCTGCCGGAGATCGTCGGCCTGTGCGACCGCGCGCTCGTCATGTACGAGGGGGCGGTCGTTCGCGAGCTGGCCGGCGAGGCGCTGACGACGTCGAACCTGGTGGAAGCGGCCGTCGGCATCGTCAATCCGGATTCGCCAGTCATTGCCGGGGACCGATCATGATCGCGACATCGACACCCACCACCAGGCAGGACGAGCAGCGGTCCCGCAGGCTGGCGCGCCCGGCTCGCTTCGTCGCGAAAAACGGCCGGCTCGTGCTCGCATTCGTCATCCTCGCGGTCCTCCTCGTCGTCTATATCGAACGCGTCCCGCAATTCGGGGCACGGGAGCAACGCTCGGTCGTCAACCAGGGCATGGCCCTGACGACCGCGGGGTTCGGGCAAACCGTCGTCGTCCTGACGGGCGGGATCGACCTCTCCGTCGGCTCGATGGTAGGTCTCACGAACAGTGTCGCCTCGCGCATCGTCGATGACGAAAGCATCGGGAGAGTATGGCTGGCGGCGTTCACCTGCCTGGCCGTCGGCGCGCTGGGCGGATTGATCAACGGGCTGATCGTCGCCTACGGGCGATTGCAACCGATCATCGTGACCCTTGCCACATCGAGCGTGTTCTCCGGGATCGCCCTTTACGTGCGACCGACTCCGGCGGGCGACTTCCCGTTCGAGGCGACGCAATTCTGGACCGGGTCGATGGAGTTCCGGCAGTGGCCGCGCGGGATCGTATGGCTGGCGGCGCTGATCGCGATCTGGCTGGTGTTTCGCCGCATGCGGCTGGCGACCCGGATCATCGCGATCGGGAGCAGCGAAGGGGCGGCGTTCATGTCCGGCGTCGACGTAAACCGCACCAAGGTCGTCGCCTACACCATCTCCGGCATGGCGGCGGGCGCGGCGGGCTTCTATCTCACGGTCCAAACCGGGAACGGGAACGCCCTGGCGGGCACCGCGTACACGCTGAACTCGATTGCGGCGGTCGTGCTGGGTGGGGCCAGCCTAGCGGGCGGCTCCGGGACCTTCCTGGGAACCATCGCCGGTGCCTACATCATCGCGCTGATTCCGCGGGTGCTCTTTTTCTACGACGTGTCGCAGTTCTACCAACAACTGCTGCAGGGCCTGGTCCTCCTGGCAGCCGTTGGCCTCGGCGCGATCGGGATCCTTCGCGCGCGTAATCGCCTCGACAAGGTGTAGCCATGTCTGCGACCCAACCAACTGGCGAAGCAACCATGTATGACACCCTGCGGCGACTGTGGGCCGATGACGAATCGTGGATGGGACGCTACCGGACGCCGCTGATCGCGTTCGGGTTGATCCTCGTGCTGCTCGTCATCTCCGGTATCCGTCAGCCGGGTTTCCTGAGCTTCGGCAACCTCCGGCAACAACTTGTCGTCGCGACCTTCCTCGGTACCGTCGCAGCCGGGCAGACGATGGTGATCCTGACGGGGGGCATCGACCTCTCCGTCGCATGGAACCTCAATTTCGCCGCGATCCTCTTCACCCAGACGATCGGCGGGAGCGACGATCCGGCGACGATCGCCTTCGGGACGGTGCTGGCGCTGCTCTCCGGCACGATGGTCGGGGTGTTCAGCGGGATCGGCGTTGCCATCCTGAAGATCCCGTCGCTCGTCGCGACGCTTGGGATGAACACGGTGATGCTCGGTGTGACGCTGGTGTACACCAACGGCTCCCCTCAGGGATTGGCTCCCGCGTTCGCGCGGGACCTCGCCATCGGGCGTATCTGGGGCGTGCTGCCGTGGGCGCTGGTCTTCTGGGCGTGTCTCACCGCGCTCATGATCGCCCTCCTGAAGTACAGCGTGTTCGGCCGGCGAATCTACGCGATCGGCAACAATCCCCGGGCGGCGTTCCTCTCCGGCGCGCCGGTCCGGCTGACGCTGATCGGCGTCTACGCATTTTCCGGCCTGACCGCCGGAATGGCGGGCATCCTGCTGGCCGGATACTCGAACAACACGTACCTTGGAATGGGAGACGCCTATGTCCTCCAGAGCATCGCGGCCGTCGTGATCGGCGGCACGTCGATCCTCGGCGGCGCGGGCGGCTACGGCGGGACAGTCGCCGGGGCGATCCTGATTGTCCTGCTGCAGAACGCGCTGCAGGTCGCCGGAATCCGGCCGGCCGGGCAGCAAATCCTCTACGGGCTGATCATCCTGCTGATGCTGTTCGTGTACGGCAGGTCGGCCAAGGTGAGGGAATAGCGCCGTCGCCCCGACAGTTCGAGACCAACCAGAATCCGGGAGAGATGCATGAGCCACCAGAGTGACTTCGAACATCTTGACGAGCGGTTCCGCTCGCGCGTGAAAGGCAGCGCCCGCGTCGAGCAGCTCGCGACGGGATGCCGCTGGGCGGAAGGCCCCGCATGGTTCGCGGCGGGTCGCTATGTCGTCTGGAGCGACATCCCGAACGACCGGATGATGAAGTGGGACGAGACGAACGGCGTAACATCGGTCTTCCGGCAGCCGGCGGGGTACACGAACGGGAACACCGTGGACCGCCAGGGCCGCCTCGTTTCGGCGCAGCACGGAACCCGCTCCGTCACGCGCACCGAGCACGACGGATCGATCACGACCCTGGCGGACCGGTTCGAGGGCAAGCGGTTCAACAGCCCGAACGACGTCGTGGTGTCGTCAGATGGCGCAATCTGGTTCACCGATCCGGCCTACGGCATCGACTCGGATTACGAGGGGCACAAGGCCGAGAGCGAGATCGGCGCCTGCCACGTCTACCGGATCGACCCGGTCACCGCCGACGTCCGGATCGTCGCGGACGATTTCGTGCGGCCGAACGGGCTGGCGTTCTCGCCGGACGAATCGAAGCTCTACATCACCGACACGGGTGCCGAGGACCGTCCCTGCCGCGTGTTCGATGTCGACCTGGCGAAGGGCACGCTGTCGGGCGGGGACGTCTGGGCGCGAGCGACGAACGGCGGATTCGACGGATTCCGGTTCGACACGGATGGGTACTGCTGGATGAGCGCGGCGGACGGGGTTCACTGCCTCGCGTCGGATGGCACGTTGATCGGCAAGGTGTTCGTGCCGGAGCCGGTGGCGAACCTCGTCTTCGGCGGCCCGAAGCGAAATCGCCTCTTCATCTGCGGGACGTCGTCGCTCTACTCCGTTTTGCTCCCGGTCAACGGGGTGCAGACGTACTGACCGGCCTTGCGGAGGGCTCTTGACGAGCCCAAAGACGCCTCGATTCCTGTCGGAACGGGTCATGGCCATAATTCTTAACGTTTTCGTAAATATGCATTGATTGACGTAACTAGGAAGGGGCCGGATTCCCTGCGGAACCCGGCCCCTCCCCTTCTCATAGCCTCATCGAACTTCCGCAACACCTACGACAAACAGCCGCCTGGCGTCTAGAGGCCTACCGCAAACGGCTTTTCGGCGCGGAAGTCGCAGACATGGACCAGGCTGCTGATCCGGTTGCCATTCGTGACGAGCGCGGTGTGGACGAAGAGGGTATCGATGTCGTTGCCCTGGAAGAGGCGGATGTCTCCGCGAAGGACGGTGCGGCCCTCGAAGCTGTTGTCCTTGAGCGACGCCGTGGCGCCGTTCTCGACGTGCAGGGAAAGGACCTCAGCTCCTTCGACGTGGTTCCGCTCCATGACCACGTTGGTGTCCAGCATGCAGACGCCGACCGGGACGTTACGGACGTGGCAGCGAATCATCTCGACATCGCCGCCGCGGCTCGCAACCGCGCAGTGGGCGCCGTCGGCCATAACGCAGCGCTCGATACGGATCTTGCCGGAGCGCATGCGGATCAACGCGGACGTCAGGTCGCTGTCATCGCCGCTGGTGACGCGAGTAATGAAGAGATTCTGGATCGAGCCGCCATCCGCTGCCCAGCGGATCGATTCGCCGCCGAGCCCCATGATCATCGCGTAGGGCTCTTCGTCAGCGTCGAAATCTTCCTCGACGAATCGCGGATCGACCGGTCCGACGAGGTGCACCGCCTTGTCCACGTACAGGGACTCGATGTAGATACCAGGACCGACCTGGATGGTGTCGCCAGCAACGGCTTCCCGAATCGCCTCGGAGATCGAGCCGAAATCACCCGCACCATTGGCGGAGACGAGCCATGTGCGGGGAGCACGGGTGCGGGGGAACGCAACCACCTTGTTATTCATGTGGCGGGGAGTGGAAAGCGGTGACTCAGCCATCGGATAGATCTCTTTCTGTCCAGAACGCACGTCAACTATGTCCCGATGTAGCCTGGCGGAGACGGGTCCCTACACTGCCTGTTTGGCCGGTTATATGTCCGTCCGAGGCCAATCTCGATGTTTGAAAGATATCCCGGTGTACTTCCAACGTCCACGGAAGTTTTACGGAAGTTCCGCTTCCCCCTTCGTAATTCAGCGAAATAAAGCGGGGCGACAATAATCGCCCCGCTTAGCTGACTATGTCAATGTACGTTCGGAGTTATGTATCCCCGCCGGTATCCGGGACCCGGCTGAGGTGCGCGATGGTAAGCAAAAATGCCCCATCTTCCACGCATTCCACGCCATGTTCCACTCCGGGAGCCATGATCATGACTTCGTCCGCCGAGAGGGTCTGCTGTTCACCTCCGGCACTGATCGCGAACGATCCTTCGATCACGTGGATGGTGATCGGGCCCGGCGCAGCGTGCGGGTTCAGGGCGCCGCCACTGATCGCCGTGACGAGGACCACGCGGAGCGTGTCGGATTTCACCAGGATCTCTGCCCGGTGCCGCGCCGCGCTGTCGGGATCCGGCGGGTATTGCGCGACCACATCGCGCAGGTTGAACGTTTCGTAGGCTCTCATACCGGTCAGCTGATCGGACATGCGTTTCTCCTTGGCCCTTAACGCGGAAACACCGCGATGGATATCATCGCGGTGCTTCTTGCACGATTCCTGCCCTGACGCCTCTTGACTTTAGCCCGTCGCCTGCTTCCGGCGGGCGTCGCGCCACTGGATCAACTCGCGGAACGGCCCGAGGTCGTAGTCCGGCCCGCTGACACCCATGATGAGGTGGGTGATCCCGTTCTTCACGTAGTCGTCGGCGCTCTCCAGCGTCTGCGGATTGATCCCGCCGGACCGCTCGATCTCGTTCGGGTCGCGCCCGATCGTCGCGCAGTGCTCGTCGAGGATCGCCGCCTTGCGCGCCATGTCCTCTGGCGTACCGAAGGCGTGCCACATGTCGGCGTGCTCGGCGGTCAGGCGCAGCGTTACCTTCGGGCCGCTACCGCCGATCAGGATTGGGATGTGACCGTTGACCGGCCCCGGCACGAGCTTCCTGAAGCGATCTTTGATGATCGGGAGATCGCGCTTCAGGTCCTGCAATCGACTGGCGGCGGTACCGAAGTCGTACCCGTAATTAAAGTAGTCGCGCTCGAACCAGCCGGAGCCGATGCCGAGGATGAACCGGCCGCCGGAGATGTGATCCAGCGTGCGAGACATGTCCGCGAGCAGGTTCGGGTTCCGGTAGGAGTTGGACGTGACGAGCGCGCCGATCTTCGCCTGCTGCGTCACTTCCGCCATGGAGCCGAGGAGCGTGTACGCCTCGAAGTGGGCGCCGTCGGGCTCACCTCGCAGCGGGTAGAAGTGATCCCAGGTGAAGACGGTATCCGCGCCAAGCTCGTCCGCCTCGATCCAGGCCTTCCGGTTCGCCTCGAAGGTGCCGTGCTGCGGCTGGACCTGGATACTTACCTTGATCTCGTGACCCATCAATCTTCTTCCTTCCGTGGTTTCGCCGATGGCTCGGTTTCCTCCTCGCTGGCAGGTGTCGCACGAGAGGTGCCCGGCCGTCGCGTCGCGCCCCAGGATGCCGCCCGCCGTGAGGCCGGGACCTTGCCCTTCCAGGGGTTGGCGGGCCAGGTCGCCTCGGCTCGCGTGTCGATGCCATCTTCCGGCGCCTCTGCCGCCGCGGATCCGTCCCACTCGGGGAAGTCCGGATCCGCGCCGTCCTCGCCGGAATACA
>DATGPC010000147.1:0-14506 GCA_035305265.1 Thermomicrobiales bacterium
AGGCGACCGCGAAGCCGGAAGGAACCTCGGGCTTGCGCGCCTGGTCGCTGATCGTCCCTGCGAGCGGGGATCTCGACGCGATCGCGGCGCGTCTCTCCGGAGCCAATATGGAGTTCCGGCGCGAAGAAAATCGGCTCATCGTGCAGGATCCGTTCTTCAACACCCTCCAGATCGCGGTAAGCTAAGGGCGAGCAACGCATGGAATAGCTGCGTGCAGGAGGGTCCCCCGTGAGCGTGGTCGCGTACATTGATGGATCGCAGTTCTCGGAGAGCATCGCCCTGCACGCGGCCTGGGCTAGCCGGCAACTCGGTGTGCCGGTTCTTCTTGTGCACCTTCTCGAGGAGTCCGTCGATATCGGACTCCTCGACGAGGAATACTTCTCTCCCGGCCGGCTCGTCTCCCCGGATCCCGTGTACGGTGCAGCCCAGGACTCCTCCTCCATCGCATCAAGCGACGCGACGGAGGACGCCCGCGCATTGTTAATCGACGTTGCCCGCGCGATCCGAGACAACGGCGGGGAGCACGTTCGCACCCACGTCGACTACGGGACGCTCGAGTCGCACATCCGCGAGCATGCCCAGGACGCCAGCCTGATCGTGGTCGGCAAGCGTGGCGAGCGATCTTCATGGAAACGGGGAGACCTGGGCAGTCATCTGGAAGGTGCGCTCCGCGCCGCCCGAAGCCCGGTCCTGATTGCGCCATCGGAGCCGCAGGAAATCCGTCGCTTTCTCTTCGCGTTCGACGGAGGGGCGCACTCGGGCGATGCTGTCCGCTACCTGGCGGAGAATCCGCTCCTTCGGGGATGCTCCGGCACGCTCCTCCTCGCGGGTGACCGCCCGGAGGTCCAGCAACAGCTTCAGGACGCCGCCAGCCGATTACGTCGCGCGGGCTACGACGTCCAGGAGGAAATCGTCCGGGGCGACCCGGAGACTGTCATCCCGGATATCCTCAACGCCGAAGAGATCGACCTGTTGGTAATGGGAGCCTTCGGCCATTCCCGAATTCGTGAGATCCTGGGCGGCAGCATGACGCTACGCCTGCTCCGATCCAGCACGAAGGCGATCCTCGCCGTTCGATGACAGCCCCCTCGGGCCGTTTTGCTACAATATTCGCCGGACGCGCGCGTCCACGCCCCGGTAGCTCAGTGGATAGAGCAACCGCCTTCTAAGCGGTAGGTCGTAGGTTCGATCCCTACCCGGGGTGCCTCGGTTCAGAACCCTCAAGACGCAAAACACTCAGTCGTATGCCCTGGCTACGGCTCCTGGTCAGGCGGCCTCAGCGCGTCGACCAGCCTCGGCAGGTTCTCCGCGATTTCGTCATCCTCCGTCAGGTCCAGCCGCAATCGCGCGCGCATACGCAGGGGCGGTTCGCATGGCTCCCGGACGACATAGATCAACCGAATCGCTCGCTCTTCCAGCCCCAGATGCTCGGCCAACACATTCTCCAGCTCGGCAAACCGCCCCTCCAGATAGGCGGGCGTCAGAACGGCAACGGTGGTGCGGCTTTCCTCAACGGCGCGAGCCATCTCGGTGACCAGCGACGCACCGAGCCGAAAGTCACGGTGGTCGACGCAGATGCGCAAGCCGGCATCTTCCAGCGCGGGAACGAATGACGTGCGCACCCAGGTCTTGTCTGGCTCCTGGTGTCGATAGCTGACGAACACGTCATAGCGATGATCGGGCGTCATGGCGCCTCCCTCGGGATCGTACAAGGTGCGATATCCATCAGGTCCCGAAGGTCTTCAGCATACATCCGCCCAGCCCGAACGGAGCTACCCAGCCGCCCGCAGGTACTTTCCGAGTTCCATCCACGCAATCCGCATCTCTTCCGAGTCCTCGTGCGGTGCGCGGCACCACGCGAGATAGATCGCAATCTCGGAAAGTTCCCAGTGAAGCCGGTATGCCTCGATCGCTTGTTCCGAGATCACCTCGAGTCCCGTGATCTCGCGGTAGGCAGACCAGTCGGCATGCTCTTCGTCGACCAGCATTCGCAAATCCCGCTCGGGCGGCGCGAAGCCGACCGTATCCCAGTCGACGATCACCTGCGGACCCTCCAGCGTGCGGAGGATGTTCCCGGCATGCGGTTCCCCATGCGTGACCACCCACCTGGACGTATCGGCGTACACCGCTCGCACCAGGTGGTCGAACCGCTCCAGCTTCTCGCGCACCCCGTTCGCGTGTTCCCGGACCAGCTCGCGCGCTGGTTCGGCATACGGACCACCTATCCAGGGCCTGTTGACGTCCACAAGCGTCTCTTCGAACGCACTTCGCCCCGGAATCTCCAACGTATCTCGTCGCACGTCGTCTGTCCGGATATGCTGCGACGCAGCGTGCACCTGCCCGACAAGCCGGAGCGCCCCGACACGATCTTTCTCGCTGGTGAAGGCGCCGAAGTCGCTGGGCTCGACGTCGAGATGCGGAAAGAGCGTCATCGCATACCGGTCGGTCAGGCGATAGACCAGATGGCCGGAGTCCATAGCTACTGGTGCGATGACAAACGATAGCCCGCAGTGATCCCGCAAACGACGAGCGATCTCGAACGCGGACTGGAGTCGCCGGAATGACGCATCTTCCACCGGACACAACTGCTCGGCCAGGAGATCGTCAACGGTGATGAACCAACGTTCCCCAGTCTCCGTCTTTGCCGTCCAGTGATGGCTTCCGAATCCGAGCGGAGCGTATTCCAGCACCCGGGCTCGCTGTCCCCATTGGTTCGCGAGCGCGTCGGCAATCAGGTCCGGGTTGAGATCGGGAGGCGGAGTCTTCATGCGCCTCTTTCCTCCGCGTGTGTCCACCCACTGACCGGGAGGAGCCTTAGGCCCTCCGCAACTCGGCGATGATGTCGCCAAACAGCTTCAGGTCGTCGATGGAATCCTCAGGCGGGATTTTCGGCGCAGCATTTCCACATACGACGTCGTGGAAATGCTCCAGCTCGAACGTGTACGGGTCCTTGAACGTCGGCCGGATCACGCGCTCCGAATAGGCTTCGTCCGCGGACTCGGACACCGTAAGTGTCGTCGGCAGATGCCTGATGTATGGAGTGTCGTACTGAACACGGATTTGCGTCGACTCGCCGAAGACCTCCAGGTGCGCGTCGAACCGGCGCTGCTGATCCACGCCCATCTCGAACACCGCATTGAACCCGTCATAGCCGAACGTCGCCGTCATGAACCGGCCACCGTTCCAGTGCGAGGCGGAGACGACTCGCTCAGGCATGCCGATCAACTCGCGCATCGCCGACAGGTCATGACTTCCGAGGCCGAGCAACAACCGGTATGCCGCGATGATGTCGGGAGGCGCATCGCCGATCGCCTCGTTCACCAGCCTTCCCGCCCTCGCCATGCGATCCTCCGACATCTCCTGGGAGATATCGTTCGGGCGCAGGACGACGCTCGATTGGTCGATCATCAACCGGTTTGGCCCGATGATGTCGCGAACGCGCGCATAGAGAATCTGGGGAAGCTGGCGGACAAGCTCGACCGCCTCGAGGAACGCCGGGGCGAAGCGCCGCATGTACGCAACCATCACCTGAACGCCGGCCTCGTCCCGCGCGGCAATGATCTCCTCCGCCTCCCGCAGGTTGAGGCACATCGGCTTCTCGATCAGGACGTGCTTACCGTGCTTCAGCGCGAGGATTGCGTGCTCGGCATGATACTCGTCGCTGTTGAGCACCAAGACAGCGTCCAGATCATCCTGGGCGACAAGGTCCTCGGCCCTGTCGTACCGCTGCTCGATGCCGTACGCATCACCGACATGCGCGAGCAATGCGGGCGAGACGTCGCAGATCGCGGCAATCTCGTACCGGTCCTCCAGGTTGCGAAGCACGGGCAGGTGGATGACCTGCGCGACCTCCCCTAATCCGATCAGGCCAACTCTCACTCGCTCCACGCCGAACCTCGCCTTCCAGCCCCGCCCGTCACGGGCACCAATGCTATCCCGCCGCTTCGATAATGCGCTTGAGGATCTCTCGCTCCGCCGCCTCGGTGTCGACGTCCTTCGCCACGCGAATGGTCCCGGATCCGCAGTTCTCCAGCCGTGTCCAGCCTCTCGTCTCCCCGTCAATGCCAACAGAGACGTCGCATGCTTCGAAGGAGAACAGATCTGGCCGCACGGCCGGCAGGATCGCCAGCGGATCGTGCAGATGCGTCGCCGTGACGGTTCCTGAGGCGATGCCATGGTCTTCCATGAAGCGGAACCACCGGCGGATTTGCCCGGCCAATACCTCCCCGGTCTCGCCCATGGAACGCTGGATCGAGTCCACACCATCTTCGCGAATCCAGACCCGGGTTGTGACGTCCAGCCCGCACACCGTCATCGGGATCTTCGAGCGAAAAACGATATCAGCCGCCGCCACATCGCTGCGGATGTTGTGCTCCGACTGCTCCAGCCAATACGCGCCGCCCATGATGAAGAGGTGGCCGACCGACGTCGCGAACCCGGAATCCCGCTCGATCGCCCGCGCAATGTTCGTCATCGGACCGATCGCGAAAACCTGGAGATGACCGGCATGCTCGCGAGCCGCTTCGCACAGCCACGAGACCGCATCGATGGACTCGTCGACCGCGATATCGTCCAGGCCGGGAATACCTTCGCCCTCATGTCCGTCCCACCAAACCATGTCTCCGGAGATCGTCTCGCGCTCGCCCGGCACCACCGGCACGCCCGCCTTCCCCAGCCGGTCACAGAAATACCGGGCCATCCGGGCCCGGTAGACCGTATCTCCGTACACGGTGGTGATACCGGCCAACTCGAATTCCGGTGAGTTGGCCAGGAGCGTGAGCGCCAGCACATCATCGACATCCGTGCCGATATCCGTGTCCAGGACCGCGACGAGTCGATGCGATTCCGACATACTTGTGGCTCCCATCCAGACCTGCGGCTCAGGCCGAAGCACGAATCATATCGGCGATCATCGCACGCCGCTCGCCCAGGGCAAACAGGTCGCACATGCCGTCACGGGCTTCGATCTCCGCCACGACCGGAGGTCGCCAGCGCTCGGCAACGTCGGCGACTCGTTCACCACGGACGATCGCCGCGGCCTGGATCGCCGCTCCCCTTGCCGCGTGCTCCTGTCCTGACCGCACCGTCACGGGCACGCCGAGCACATCCGCGATCGCCTGCTGCCAAACCGGGTGTGCCGAACCGCCGCCGACCAAGGTCGCCGCAGGCGCGGTGATTCCAAGTCGGCCGAGCGCCTCCACGCAATAGGCAATCCCGGCGGCCACCCCATCCAAAGCTGCCCGGATCATGATATCGGGGGTCGCGGTCGTGTCCGTCAATCCGGTCATGGTGCCGGTCGCGTCAGGCACGTTCGGCGTCCGCTCGCCGCCGAAGTACGGCAGGAGGATCAGACCACCCGCGCCGGGTGACTGCGCTCCCGCTTTTTCCAGCGCCTCCGCGCGTTCCATCCCGAGGAGGCTCGCCATCGTGTCGACAACGCGGGTGCAGTTGAGCATGCACGCGAGCGGCATGAATTTGCCGGTCGCGTCAGCGAATCCCGCAACCTCGCCCGTCGGGTCAGACGTCGGCTCATCCCGCACGGAGAACGCCGTCCCGCTGGTCCCGAGGCTGATCACCAGCTCGCCGGGCGTCGCACCGACGCCCAATGCCGCGCCCATGTTGTCCCCGGTGCCGGGACCTACCGGTATCCCCGCCGGGAGTCCCAATGCACCGGCAGCTTCTTCGGAAAGCGCTCCCGCCGGTTCCTCCGGGCCCCGTACTTCCGGCAGTCCAAGACGGCTGGCGTCCCGGGCTCCGATGGCTAGCTCGAGCAGGTCACGCCGGTACCGTCCCTCGCGTGGCGACCACCAACCGGTCCCGGAAGCCTCCCCCCGGTCCGTGGCGAGCGTGCCCGTCAGGCGGAGGTTCAGCCAGTCATGCGGCAACCCGACGGCGACGGTCCGTTCGAGATCCTCCGGAGCCGTCCGGGCAATATGCGCGAGCTTCGTGATCGTGAAGGAAGCCACGAGCCCGACACCAACTTCCGAGGGGAAGTCGGCCAGCTCGCTGAGGCTCCGCGCGTCCGCGGCGGAGGCGACATTGTTCCACAGTGGCGCGGGGCGCACGGGCTTGCCTGTCGCGTCGATCATGACGCAGCCATGCTGCTGCCCGGCGACCGAGATGCCGGTGACCGCGAGGTCATCCGAGACGACCTCGCTGGTCGCCTTCCGAAGCGCTTGCCACCAATCCTCAGGATCCTGGACATCGGCCCCGCTGTGCGGCGCCCGGCCGATCCCGACAATCTCCCCGGAATCGACATCGACCGCGACGACTTTCGTCGATTGCGTGCTCGAATCCACGCCAAGAACGACGGAGCGTTTCATCTCCACTCTCCCTCATCCCGGTACAGTGCCGGCCGCTCCGCCCTAGCGCGCGCCCAGCAGGAGCTCCATCACCATCTGGTCGAGCTCCTCGTACCGGCGTCCGCGAGCCGCCATCGCATCCGTATCGAATGGCGCCTGCTTCATCGACTCACCCTGCTCGCGGCTGTAGCCGTCGCCGGCGTGTGGGCCGTCATAAGACTCGTCTTGCGCCTTCAGTTCGGCGACCAGCGCCTGGATTTCCTGATCCTCGTTGAACTGGCGCACCTTCTCCTTCAGGATCATGTACGTCCGCATGCAGCCGCGCGCGAACTCCCAGACGCCCTCCTGATCCTCGGTGCGGTAGGCATGCGCATCGAAATGGCGAGGACCGTCATATCCGTGTTCCTCGAGCATCTTCACCAGGAAGAATGCCCGCTTCGGATTCTCCGCGCCGAAGCGGAAATCCTGGTCGTAGCGGCCTGGCTGCTGATCGTTGAGATCGATGTGGAACAGTTTCCCCGCCTCCAACGCCTGGGCGACGCCTTGCGGGAAGTTCAACCCGGCCATCGTCTCGTGCGCGAACTCCGGGTTCACGCCGACCATCTCCGGATGATCCAGCGTGGAGATGAAGTGCAACGCATGGCCGACGGTCGGGAGGTAGATGTCGCCACGAGGCTCGTTCGGCTTGGGCTCCAGCGCGAACCGAAGGTCGTACTTCTGGTCGAGCACGTACTCGCTCAGGTAGTTGATCGCCTCCCGGAACCACTTCATCGCGTCGACCGGGTCGCGGTATGCATCCGTCTCCGTTCCCTCGCGGCCACCCCAGAACACATACGTCGACGCGCCCAGCTCCACGCCGAGATCGATCGCCTGCATCGTTTTCTGCAACGCGTATGCGCGGACCTGCTTGTCGGACGAGGTGAACGCGCCATCCCGGAAGACCGGATGCGTAAAGAGGTTCGTCGTCGCCATTGGCACGACCATGCCGGTTTCGTCCAGCGCCTTCCGGAAGTCGCCGACGATGCGGTCCCGCTCGGATGCCGATGCGCCGAACGGGACGAGGTCGTTGTCGTGGAAGTTCACGCCCCAGGCACCCAGCTCGGCGAGTTTATGGACGCTTTCGACGGGGTCAACCGGCTGTCGAACCGGGTCTCCGAATGGGTCACGGCCGATGTTGCCAACGGTCCAGAGGCCGAACGTGAACTTGTCGCTCTTCTGTGGGGCGTAGATATCGATCATGCCTGTGTCCTCCCTGTTCTCTCCGGGTCGAAAAGCCGCTCTCATTGACGATCAGGAATCGAGGCGTGGTTTCTTCGGCGCCGTCCACTGCCGACTTTCCGCGCTGAGCTGGACGGCGTCCAGCACCGCCTGGTTGCGGAAACCATCCTCGAAGTTCGGACGTGGATTCTCCCCGGACGCGATGCCATCGAGGAGATCCTTCACCGCATGAATGAAGGTATGTTCGTAGCCGATGATATGGCCGGCCGGCCACCAGTTCGCCGTATAGGGGTGTGCCGGCTCCGTCACGTTGATCGTGCGGAAGCCCTGATACCCCTCGGGATCTTCAGTGAAGAAGACCTCGAGCTCGTTCATGCGCTCGAGGTTGAATGCGATCGACCCGAGCGACCCGTTGATCTCGAAGGTGTTCGCGTTTCGACGTCCGGCCGCAAACCGCGTGGCGTTGAAGCTTCCCATCGCGCCATTGTCGAACCAGGCAAGGAAGCTCACCGCATCGTCGACGGTGACCTCACCGCGCTCGGAGCCTCCCCTTGCCGAGAGCCCGGACCCGACCTCGCCAGTGGCCTCCAGCGGACGCTCCTTGATAAACGTCTTCGACATCCCGGTGACCTCGACGATGTCGCCGACGAGGTACTGGGCCAGGTCGACGCTGTGGGCAGCGATATCACCGAGCGCTCCGGACCCCGCCAGTTCCTTCTTCAGGCGCCACACGAGCGGGAATTCCGGATCCATGATCCAGTCCTGGAGGTAGTTCCCACGAAAATGCCGAATCTCGCCGATCTTCCCCGCATCGATGATGTGCTTCGCGAACCGGACGGCGGGAACTCGCCGGTAGTTGAAGTTCACCATCGCGATCGTGCCGGCCTTCCGCGCGGCGGTCAGCATCTCCTGCGCCTCGTCCAGCGTGTTTGCCAACGGTTTCTCGCACAGCACATGCTTTCCGGCCGCAAGCGCGTCGACCACGATCTGTTTGTGGGTGAACCCGGGCGATGCGACGTCGATCAGCTGGATGTCATCCCGCTCCAGCAGTTGCCGGTAGTCGGTGACGTATGACTCCCAGCCCAGGTCCTCGGCCGCGGCCCGGACCGCGGTCTCGTCGCGACCCGCCAACGCAACCATGCGCGGCTTGAGGGGAACGTCGAAATATCTCGCAACCTGGCGGTAGGCGTTTGAATGCGTCCGACCCATGAACTTGTAGCCCACAAGCCCGACACCGATCTCGCTCATTCCTGAACTCCTCGATTGCATCTGCTTCCATGCGCGTGCCCATCGACGGTCCCGAAATCTCCTCCCGGTGCCTGGCGGCCTGGCGATCGCGAACGTCTCGCGCACGCCATCAAGCCGCAGGCGTTCCATATGGCGGTTTTCCCGTGTAGGGTCCATTGTGGAGCTAATCCGCACTGACGTCCATGCCCCGGCGCTCGAGGAACGCAGAAATTCTCGTGGTCGCGACATGCGGTTTCTCACCTGCCCCGCTTGACTCTGACCATGAAGTCGGCGGAAATAAGGGCACAGGTCCCATCTCCACATTGGCACAATCGGGAGAATGATCCGATGACAGAGGAACGCAACACCGTCGGGATCGGCATCATCGGCGCTGGATTCATCTCGTCCATCTACCTCAAGAACTGTACGAACCGGTACAGCAATCTTCGTGTCGTCGGCGTTGCCGACGTGTTGATGGATCGGGCCCAGGCGCAGGCGGACGCGTTCGGCGTCGCAGCGATGACCGTCGATGAGCTCCTTCAGCACCCCGACATCGAGATCGTCGTCAACCTGACCATTCCGGCTGCTCACGGATCCGTCGCGCTGTCGGCCGTCGAGGCCGGTAAATCCGTCTATAACGAAAAGCCTCTGGCGGCCACACGCGAAGAGGCAGCCCAGCTCGTCGCCAGGGCGAAAGAGCGCGGCGTCCTCGTCGGCTCCGCTCCAGATACCTTCCTCGGGGCCGGGATGCAGACTGCCCGGAAACTGATCGATCAGGGAGCCATCGGACGGCCGGTTGCCGGCACTGCGATGCTCATGCTGAGCGGGCACGAGCGCTGGCACCCGAACCCGGATTTCTACTACCAGCCAGGCGGCGGACCGCTCTTCGATATGGGTCCCTACTACCTCGCCGCGCTCATGTCCCTCCTGGGTCCGGTCAACCGCGTCGCCGCATCAGCAGCGGCAACGTTCGACACCCGAACCATTCAGTCCGGCCCACGCGCGGGCGAGAAGATCCCGGTCGACACGATGACTCACATCGCCGCGATTCTGGACTTCGCGAGCGGGCCGATCGTCAACATGACGACCACCTTCGACGTGCAGGAAACCAATCGCACCACACTCGTTCTCTACGGAAGCGAGGGAACACTCCGTCTCCCCGATCCGAACACCTTCGGCGGCCCGCTCGAGCTTCTTCGCGCCGGCACGGACGCATGGGAGCCCATCGACCTCATCGAGGGGTACACGGATGACAGTCGCGGACTGGGGGTCAGCGACCTCGCCCGTGCCCTCCGAACCGGCCAGCCGCCTCGGGCATCCGGTGACCTCGGATTCCACATCGTCGACGTCATGCACGCGGCCCTGGAATCACACGGTTCGGGCCATCATATTGACGTGACCAGCACCTTCGAAAAGCCGGCTCCGCTGGCGCTTGTCGACGGACAGGTTCACTAGCCATTCCCGCACGCCGGTGTGACAATCGGATTGAAGGGCCTTCGATCCGCGGTCAAGCCAGGCGACAAAGGAGTCATCCCTCATGACGAAAAAGGCACTCATCTTCTACGGCGGTTGGGAAGGTCACGAGCCGGACAAGACCTCCAGGCGGTTCGCGGACATCCTCGAAGGTCATGGGTATCGGGTCGACCGGCTACCGGACCTGGAGGTCCTCACCGACGCAGAACGCTTGGCTGGATACGACCTGATTGTCCCGATGTACACCCAGAGCGAGATCGAGCCGGAGCAGGAGAAGGGCCTGCTCGACGCCGTCAAGGCAGGCGCGGGACTCGGCGGCTGGCACGGAGGCATGGGGGACGCATTCCGGAAGAGCACCGAGTACCAGTTCGCGTGCGGTGGTCAGTGGGTCGCGCATCCGGGAAACATCATCGACTACACCGTGAATATCACGAACCACGACGACCCCATCACGGCGGGACTGAGCGATTTCGAGATGCACTCCGAGCAATATTTCATGCACGTCGACCCTTCGAACGAGGTTCTTGCGACGACGACCTTCGGCGGTGAGCATGCGCCGTGGATCGAGGGCACGGTGATGCCCGTCGTCTGGAAGCGAAAATACGGCGAAGGCAAGGTCTTCTATTGCTCGCTTGGCCACGTCGATGCTGATTTCGAAGTCCCCGAGGCGCAGACGATCGTCGAACGCGGACTCCTCTGGGCAACCCGCTAGCTTCCCCACTTTTCGTAAATGAACGAACGTTTTCCCATCGCCACCCGGAAATCCGGGTGGCGATGGTGCATGTTACACGCATATTCCCTTCGGCGCCCCCTCGCTCCGCATTGATTCGGGGGTCAGAAAATTCCTTTAGCGAAACGTTATGATACAGTGGTGTCACATCCACAAATCATATCGGCCGCACGGGATAGGCTGTGGCGGTATCGCATCAGCCGCATAGTTCGCTGGAGGCATCGCATGACCGATTACTCGCGTCGACTTCGTCACCCCTTCGGTCTTTCACCCCGACTCTCGCGCCGTAGTGTCGTTCGCGGGGCCGCCGGATTAGGGCTCGCATCACCGTTCGCAGGGCAACTGCTCCGTGCATCTGCGCAGGACGGCACGCCGGCCAGCGATGAGCAGGGCACGCTTTCGGTCTGGAGCCTGACCGGTGCCGGTCTAAACGAAGCGCTGCCAAGCGGTGCCGCCGAGCGAATGGCAGACTCGCATCCGAATATCGAGTTCGACCTGCAGGCGCTCCAGAACGATCCGTTCAAGACCCGGCTCCGGACGGCCATCGGCAGCGACAGTCCACCGGACATCTGGCACACGTGGGGTGGCGGAGTCCTCGCCGAGTACGCCCGGGAAGGCGTCGTTCTCGACATCACCGACGCCCTTGACGAAGGCGGATGGAAAGACCGCTTCGCGCAGGGCTTGCTGGACCTGATGAAGGTAGATGACCGTTACTACGGCGTCCCCATCGTCGCCAACACCGTCGTCTTCTGGTACAACACCGAGCTGCTTGGCGATATCACCGCCCCGACCACGTGGGACGAGCTCATCCAGCTGGTGACCGATATCAAGGCGGATGGGCTCGTGCCGATCACGCTCGGCAACCAAACGAAGTGGCCCGGCGCCTTCTACCTGAACTACCTCGTGCTACGGACCAAGGGCGCCGCGTTCCTTGAGCAGGTCATGGCCGGTGAAGCCAGCTTCGACGACCCTGGTGTCGTCCGGGCCGGCGAGATGATGCAGGAGCTAGTCGATGCGGGTGCATTCCCGGACGGGTTCAACGGCATCGACATCGACACCGGCGGTTCGCGACGTCTGCTCTATGGCGAGCAGGCGGCGATGGAGCTGATGGGCACCTGGCTGCCAGGAACCATCGCCTCCGAAATCGACGGCTTCGCTGAGAAACTCAGCTTCTTCCCGTTCCCGGAGATCGATGACGGTGAAGGCGACCCGAGCTCCGTGTTGGGTGGCGTGAGCCCGGCCTACGCGATCTCCGCTGCGACCGAAGTCCCCGAAACCGCCGTCAACTTCCTCCGTACGATTACGGATGACGCTGCCCGCGACCAGGTGGTTGCCGAGAACCGGCTCTCTGCGATGGTCGGCGCAACGTATGAGGACGAGGCCACGAGCCAGCTCGCGACCTTGCTGGAAGAGGCCGCCTCGGTCCAGCTCTTCTGGGACCAGTACCTGCCGCCCGAACTGGGTCAGGCACAACTGGACGTCTCCCAGGGGTTGTTGAGCAAGTCGATCACGCCGGAAGAAGCCGCAGTCCAGCTCGAGGAGTCGGCTGCGTCGCTACGCGGCGAGTGACGTCATGACGCTGAGCCCATGCCGGTCAGCCGGCATGGGCTTCTTGTTCGATACGACAAACCACGGACCAGGATCGGCTTATGGCACGCTCAACAGCAGTCCCTCATCCTCTTGGCAGCGAGACCGCCTCATCCTCCGCGATGTCCCAACCTTCACGGGAATTCCGGTTCCCCCAATGGCTCATTGCGCTCCTCTTTATCGCGCCCGCTCTGGCGGTCTACCTCCTCTACGTTGTCTATCCGATCTTCCAATCCTTCCTCTACAGCCTTCGGGACTGGTCGGGTATCGGTGAAGGAACGTTTATCGGGCTGGATAACTATCGTGAGGCGCTGACCGATGGGACGTTCTGGGGAGCGTTCAGGAACAACGTCATCCTGGTCATCGCATCGATCCTTATCCAGCTGCCGGTCGCGCTGCTGCTGGCCGTCCTGCTGTCCTCGCGGTTCCGCGGGTGGCGCTTCTTCCGGACGATCTACTTCCTGCCGTTGCTCCTGAGCACGGTCGCGATCGGCCTTGTCTGGATCAACGTGTTCGATCCGGTCTTCGGCCTTCTCAACGGCGTGCTGGATGTGCTCGGCCTCGAGTCGTTACAGCGCTCGTGGCTCGGAAACGAAGCCACTGCCCTTCCGGCGATCATTGCTGTCGTCTGCTGGCAATACATCCCCTTCTACATGATCCTCTTCATCGCCGGCCTGACCACGATCCCCGAGGAGTATTACGAGGCGGCAAAGCTCGACGGTGCGTCCGGCTGGAATGCGTTCTGGGGCATTACCCTGCCGCTGATGCGGGGCATCATCCGCACCGGCGCCATCCTGTCGCTGATTGGCTCGCTGAAGTTCTTTGACCTGGTCTGGGTGATGACGCGCGGCGGACCGAACCGGTCGACCGACCTCATGGCGACCTACATGTACGAGCAGGCGTTCGCCTCCTTCCGCATGGGATACGGCAGCGCGATCGCAATGCTGCTGTTCGTGTTCGCTTTCATCGCCGCCGGGTCGACGATCCTGATCGACCAGCGCCGCGCCAACCGCTAGGAGTCCTCGATGGCCATCACGCAACCGGATTCCCGGCCTGCTGACGTCCAATACCAGACGCCCGGCAAAGTCCTTGGCCGACTCGCCGTTTACATCCCGGCATTCCTGTGGTTGTTCATTGCCGGGCTGCCATTCCTGTTCGTCGTGGTCACATCCTTCAAGACGATCCAGGAATATATGGGCGACCTTTGGGCGCTCCCGGCAGCCCTCGATTTCAACAACTACATCGAAACCTTCGAGGGAGGTATCGGCCGCTTCTTCGTCAACAGCTTCCTTGTGAGCGTCGCGTCAGTGATCCTGACCCTGCTTCTCGCCGCCCTGGCCAGCTTCCCACTGGCAAAGATGCGGTTCCGGCTCAACCGGCCGCTCTTCCTGCTGTTCCTTTCTGGGTCGATGATCCCCGTCCACGTGACACTGATCCCGATCTACACGCTCACGAACGATCTCGGCATCTACGACACGCTCTTCGCGCTGCTCGGCCCCTACGTCGCGTTCCACCTGCCGCTCGCCGTACTGATCATCACGGAATTCATGAGCCAGCTTCCGCACGAGCTCGAAGAAGCAGCACGGATCGATGGCGCCGGACCGTTCGAGATCTTCCGGCGGATCATGCTCCCATTGAGCGTTCCGGCGCTGAGCACCGTCGGCATCTATACGTTCATTTTTGTGTGGAACGAGTTCGTGTTCGCGCTCGTCCTGCTCTCGTCGCGGTCGAACCTGACGCTCCCACTGGGCCTGATGCAGTTCTCCGGCGAGTACAGCATCAACGTTCCGGGCCTCATGTCGGCCGTGACACTGGCCAGCCTCCCGATCATCGTCGTCTATCTCATCATGCAGGAGAAGGTCGTCGCGGGCATGGTCGCAGGCGCCATCAAGGGTTGACGAATGACGAGGCACGCACAATGGCACGGAATCCGCTGCTGCTCCGGGATCTCAAACAGCACGTTCACCTT
>DATGPC010000148.1:0-3823 GCA_035305265.1 Thermomicrobiales bacterium
TCTACCAGCGAGGACATTCCCTCGAGCGGATCGGCGACGTCGTCGCTGCCTGGACCTATCACCGCCTCCGCGGCCTCGAGTGTCCATCCACCCGAGAAGACCGAAAGGCGGCGAAACAATGCCTGCTCCTGAGGTCGAAGCAGGGTGTAACTCCATCCGATGGCCGCTTCCATCGTGCGGTGTCGGGCCGGCAGATCGCGCGCGCCGCCAGTGAGGATCGGGAGCGCTCGCTCGAGCCGCGAAAGGAGGCCTGCGGGTCCCAGGAGCTTCAGTTTCGGGGCTGCGAGCTCCAATGCGAGTGGCAGGCCATCCAGTCGATGGCAAATCGCTGCAATCGTCGGGGCAGTGCTTTCGTCGAGCTGCAAACCGGGGTCTCGTTGTTTCGCAAGCCATGTGAACAGCTGCGTCGAGGGTGTGTCGTCGATATCCGCCGGGCCGTGGTCATGGCCTTCGGCGGGAATCTCGAGCGGCGGAACGACGTATTCCTGCTCACCCCGGACGTTGAGCGGCGCACGGCTGGTGACCAGCATGACCAGATTGGGACATGCGCGGAGCAGGGCGGCCATGGACGTCGCGGCGTCCGGGAGGTGCTCGAAATTGTCGAGCGCCAAGAGCATGTTCTTGTCGCGCAGGTGAGCATGCACGATGTCTGCCGGGTCGCCGGCGAACCGGTTCGTGAGCCCGGCAACACGGGCGATTTCCGGCATGACCTGATCCGGATCGGTGAGGGGAGCAAGCTCCACCCAGAGCACGCCGTCGGGAAATTCCGAACCGACCTCGCGTGCGATGTGTAGCGCGAGGCGTGTCTTGCCAACCCCGCCAACGCCGGTCAGCGTCAACAACCGGCCGGGCGAGTGGGTCACGAGGTGTTTGATGACCTCGATCTCTCGCTCGCGTCCTATCAGCGGCGTGAGCTCTCCCGGGAGTTCGGCGTAGACAGCAGGCGTGTCCGGGGCTGGGGTGACCGGCATCGGCTTGGTTGGCGCCCGTGAGATGGAGGATGCAAGCCGCGTTCGCTGCGCATCATCGAGCCCCAGCGCCTCCGCGAGCCGGCGGAGCGTGTCCGGATAAGGGCGTTTGCGCTCGCCGCGCTCCAGCGCGCTGATCGCGTTTGGGGACAATCCCGCGCGCTCGGCGAGGGCTTCCTGCGAGTATCCCGCCGCTTCGCGGAGCTGGCGAAGGTGGTGGCCGAATCCCGGTTCATCGGATGACACGATGGCGCCCTCGAGGTCGACGAGTCCAAAGGCTTCCGCTGCGTTGAAGACCCGAAGTCCCTGCCATGGATACGGTTGGCATACGCATCGTAGCAGGTTCACCGGCCGATCTCCCGAATGGTGCGTACGGTGTTGGAGAACTGAACGACGAGTGTGTGAGGGCCGTGCATGTTGGAGATGCCCCGCGGTCGACAGACTGGTTGCAGGTGGTCCCGACGAGCGGACCAGAACGATCAGGAGGTCAAGCATGGAAAGCGCCCCTGCCGCCCGGTCGAAGCAAGGACTTGAGGCCCGCAGACAAATGCGAGTAATCACCGATTTGGTCACCATCAAGGCCGCTGCTTCGGAAACCGGTGGGGCGTATGCGCTGTACGAGACGGAGACACCGGTCTCCGGAGGGGTGCCGCCGCATCGCCAGCGATACGACGACGAGGGGGTCTATGTCCTGGAAGGGCGATACCTCTTCCTGGTCGAAGGCGATGAGTTCGAGTTTGGGCCGGGAGCGTTTGTGCATGTTCCCCGTGGGACGACGCACGCCGTCGTGAATGTGGGCGTTGATCCCGGACGGATGCTCATCATTGTGACGCCCGGTGTTGTGCACGATGAGTTCATGGACGACATCGGCGACCCCGCCGATCGACCGCCCTGGGAGCCAGACATGGCGCGTGTGCTGGCCGTCGCGCCGAAGTGTGGGATCGACTTTCGCACCAGTGATCCATTCACCAATGATTCATGACGGATTCAGCCAAAACGGCGCCAGCGGGACCGCATTTTCACGTTCGAGCTTGCTCTTCATTCCGGAGACATCTATGGCAATCACAACGTTGGATTCAGGGGCACCTGGGACGGTAACGGCCGACCTGCAGACACTACGAGCTCGCCTGAAAGGCGAGCTGATCACGGCGGAGCATGCGAACTACGACGATGCAAGGGCAACCCTGTACGACAGCAGCCGGTTTCCGCTGGCGGTGGTTCGAGTGAAGTGTGCGGAAGACGTCGTCGAGGCGGTGAACTTTGCGCGGCGGCACGGTGTACTGGTCGCTGTCCGGAGCGGCGGTCATTCGCTTGCCGGGTACAGCGTCGCCGATGATGCGATCGTGGTGGACTTCTCACGCATGAAGCAGGTCACCGTCGACCCGGTTACCGGGACCGCCCGCGTGCAGGCCGGGGCGACCTCGTTCGACCTTGCCGGCCCTGCGCACGAGCATGGCCTTGCGCTCTCGACCGGCGACACGCAGTCGGTCGGCATCGGTGGCCTGACGACCGGGGGCGGGATCGGGTTCATGGTCCGCAAATACGGTTTGGCCATCGACAATCTCCTCTCGGCCGAGGTCGTGATGGCGGATGGTCGTGTCGTCACCGCAAGCGAGCGCGAGCATCCTGACCTGTTCTGGGGCATCCGTGGCGGGGGTGGAAATTTCGGCATCATCACGGAGTTCACGTTCGGGCTTGCGCCGGTTGATCACATCCTGGGCGGAGACCTGCTCTTGCCGGCCACGCCGGAGGTCATTCGCGGATACCTCGACTACGCGGTCACGGCGCCCGAGGAGCTCACGCTCATCGCCAACGTGATGCTTGCTCCGCCAGCGCCGTACGTGCCAGAAGATCGGGTCGGCGAGCTGGTGCTCTCCGTCCTCACGACCTGGTGTGGCGACCTGGAGGAAGGTCAGCGAGCCATCGCGCCGTTGCGGTCGTTGGCAACGCCCGTTGCGGATGCGATCGCGCCGATGCCATACCCGGCAATCTACCGTTTCACGGAGCACCTGACCGAGCCGCATCAGGCTTCGATCCGGATGATGTTCGCGGACGACCTGAGCGACACATCCATTCAGGCGATCCTGGACGCGGTGGGCAACCCGAGCTCGCCCTACAGCCTCGTCCAGCTACGCGGTCTCGGCGGTGCGTTTGGTCGTGTCGAGGCGGATGCGACCGCCTTCGCGCATCGCGACCGACAGTACTTCGTCGCCGTCATCGGTGTCTGGCTCGATCCCGACGAGGATCGTGCTCCGCACGAAGCGTGGACTGCCTCGCTCTGGGATGTCCTTCGCCCGGAGGGGGAGGGCGTGTACGTGAACTTCCTGGAGGAGGAGGGCAACGAGCGGGTTCGCCAGGCGTATCCGGGACAGACCTATGATCGCCTGCAAGAGGTCAAGCGGGCGTACGATCCGGAAAACCTCTTCCGGCTCAACCAGAATATCCGGCCACGATAGGGCTTCCGCCAAAATGCTCCAGGATCCGGGGAGGCATTCCCGGACCTACCGGAAACGGAGACTTGAATGATCGCTGTCATCGAAGAACCGCTCAAGCTCGTCCTGTCAGATGCGTCATCGATCCAGGTTCATCCAGTCAAGGATGACGCCAACACGCACCTGGTCGTCGTGCACCTGCCATGGCCCGCCAACAGGCCACAACGTGACAGATCGGCGGTCGATACCTTCATGGACGACGATCTTGCGATGGCGACGTGGGAAGACGCCGAGTGGCAATGATTCTAGTCAGCGCATGGTCCGAGTGACCGCGCTGACGCGACCCATATCCGCATATCCGATGGAAACAGAACTCGAGGACAGGGCGGCACCCAATAGGTGCCGCCCTGTAGGCATTTGATT
>DATGPC010000149.1:0-25532 GCA_035305265.1 Thermomicrobiales bacterium
GGTATACTTGTCGCAGTCGTGCTAGATGGGGAGTTGGCGGTGCCCTGTACCCGCAATCCGCCATAGCGGGGTTGAATTCCCTCTCGAGGTTCGGCTTTGCAGGACTGTGCCGTTACGAGGTGATGAACCCTGGGTCCCGCACGGCGGGGAACTGTGAACCTGGTCAGGGCCGGAAGGCAGCAGCCATAAGCAGCACTCTTCGGGTGATGCGGGGTTTCCTGGGGGGAGCTTACGAACGGTCTCAAGCTGGAAGGTTTGAATCGACAGAGGGTGCACGGCTTTTTTCCTTGCACGGAAAGATGAAGGCGTCGGGCCCAATGCCCGACGCCTTCTCTGTTTCTAGATCCTCTTTCGGACCGGCCTGCGCGAGAGCTGCGATGGCCGGTGGCCGGACTTGCGGAGGCGCTTGGCCTCGCGATCCTTCGGCGCCGCCATCGCGATGGCGACCGCCGCGCCGACCAGCGCCAGCCACGACAGCACAATCCAGATCGGGCGCCCGAAGGTGGCCGGATCGATCTGCAGCAACCTGATGACCAGGAAGAACAGGCCCGCGCCGGCCGGCCACGCGAGCATGGTTGCCGCCCGCGAGACGAAGTGCCGCGAGAACTGGTCCTTCAATGGTGCGGCCCAGGGGCGCGTGGAGTAGAATCCCGCCGCCAGGAGGACCAGCACGAAGACGACCAGGCTGATGATCGCGAATGGGTTCAGAACGTCGTCGCCCGTTGGCCGGGTTGTCAACCAGTCCATCGTCGTTCGCTTCCTGCCGCGCTAGTGGACTTCGCCAAGGACAAGCGCGCGCTTCACTTGCTCGATCGCCTCGGTGACCTTGATGTCACGCGGGCAGGCATCGGTGCAGTTGAAGACGGTGCGGCAGCGCCACACGCCGGAGCTCTTGTTGAGGATCTGGAGGCGCTCGGCGGCGCCCTGATCACGGCTGTCGAAGATGAACCGGTGCGCGTTCACGATCGCCGCCGGGCCGACGAACTCGTCGTTGGTCCAGGTAATCGGGCAGGAGGTCGTGCAGGCCGCGCAAAGGATGCACTTCGTGGTGTCGTCAAACGCCGCGCGATCGGCCTGCGACTGGTACCGCTCGCCGGAGGCGGGTGCGGCATCGGCGATGAGGTACGGCTTGACGGACTTGTACTGGTCGAAGAACTTCTCCATGTCGACCAGGAGGTCCTTCTCGACCTTGAACCCGAGCAGCGGCTCGAGCGTGACGCGCTTGCCAAGGTCCTTCATCAGGACCTTGCAGGCGAGGCGGTTGCGCCCGTTGATGCGCATGGCGTCGGAGCCGCAGATCCCGTGTGCGCAGGAGCGGCGGTAGGTGAGGGTGCCGTCCTGGTACCACTTCACCTGGTTGAGGGCGTCCAGCACACGGTCGGTGCCTTCGACCTCAACGACGTATTCCTCGAAGTGCGGCTTCTTGTCCGTCTCAGGATTGAACCGCTTGATGCGAAGCGTAACCTGCATTCCGTTCCCTCTCCTGCCTTCGTCCCCGGGCCAGCGGACCGGCCCTAATACTTGCGTTCCTTCGGCTCGAACCGGGTGATCGTGACCGGTTTGTAGTCCTCGCGGATGCCGTCGGACGTCTTGTAGATCATCGTGTGCCGGAGCCAGTTGGCGTCGTCTCGCTTCTGGAAATCGTTCCGGAAATGTGCGCCACGACTCTCCTGACGCGCGAGCGCGCCATGGGCCATGACCTCCGCGACTTCCAGCATATGCTCGAGTTCCAACGCCTCCATCAACTCCGTGTTGTAGATCTTGCCTTTGTCGTCCACTGTAACATGCTGGTAGGCATTCTTTAGGGATGAGAGCGACTCGAGTGCGTGCCTGATGCCGCTCTCTTCGCGGACGACCGACATGTTGTCCGTCATCTCCTGTTGCATCGCCGACCGAACCTCTGCAACCCGTTCCTTGCCGTCACTGGACATGATCCGGGCGATGCGCTCCTCGACGTAGGCTGTCGGGTTCTTCGGCAGGTCCACGAACTCCATCGACTGGATGTCCTTGATCGCCTGATTGCCTGCCCGGCGTCCGAACACGACGAGCTCCAGGAGTGAGTTGGTGCCGAGGCGGTTGGCGCCGTGAACCGAGACGCAGGCGGCTTCGCCAGCGGCGTACAGGCCGGGGATGATCGTGCCTGACGGGTCGCTGATCGCCTGGCCGTCGTTGTTCGTCGGCAGGCCACCCATGGTGAAGTGCGCCGTCGGCTGGATCGGGATGCCCTCTTCGGTCGGCTCCACGCCGAGGTAGACGCGGGCGAAGTCGGTGACATCAGGGAGTTTGGCCTCGATCACTTCCGGCGGGAGGTGGGAGATGTCCAGCAGGACGTAGTCCTCACCGTTGATGCCGCGCCCCTCGTGAATCTCTTGCCAGATAAAGCGGGACATCATGTCGCGCGGGGCGAGGTCCTTCATCGTCGGCGCGTATCGGGCGGCGAAGGCTTCACCGTCGTTGTTCCGCACGATGCCACCCTCGCCACGGGCCGCCTCGGACACGAGGATGCCCAGTTTGCGGAGTCCGGTCGGGTGGAACTGGAGGAACTCCATGTCCATGAGCGGGACGCCGCGCCGGTAGGCAATGCCGATGCCGTCTCCTGTGCTGGCAAGGGCGTTGGACGTGATCTTGAAGATGCGGCCGGCGCCTCCCGTGGCGATGATCACCGCCTTGGCCTGGATGACGTGCAGCTCGCCCGTCTTCAGCTCATAGGTGACGACCCCGCAGCACTGGCCGTCATCGGTGAAGAGAAGATCGACGAGGTGGTGTTCGTCGAAGAAATTCACCTTGTGCTTGATGCTGTTTTGGTAAAGGGTCTGCAGGATCATGTGGCCGGTACGGTCGGCCGCGTAGCAGGCGCGTCGGACGGGGCCCTCGCCATGACGCTTCGTATGGCCGCCGAACCGGCGCTGGTCGATCTTGCCGTCGGGCGTGCGGTTGAACGGAAGGCCCATGTGCTCCAGCGATACGACCGCCTCGATCGCGTCCTTCACGAGGATCTCGGCAGCGTCCTGGTCGACGAGGTAGTCGCCGCCCTTGACGGTGTCGTACATATGCCATTCCCAGTGGTCTTCCTCGGTGTTGCCGAGGGAGGCGGCGATTCCGCCCTGAGCGGCTCCGGTATGGGAACGGGTGGGGAAGAGCTTCGTCACGCACGCGATGTGGGCGTCGCTGTCGGCCAGTTGGATAGCTGCCGCGAGCCCCGCGCCTCCTGCCCCGACGACAACGGCGTCATATCGGTGGAAAGCCATGGGACAACTCCTGCTGAGCGGGTCCACCGGGGACCCCGACAATCAGCATTATTGTCCCATTTATCAACCGTTCAGGCGACAGACAAAAGGGTAGGTTTTTTTGGGGAATCGCAAGGAGAATGTTCACAGAGAGGCCAGCGACGTTCGTTGCTGGCCTCTCTGTCGCATCTTCCACATCCTTGTCAGGGCAGCCTAGTACTTGCGCTCCTGCGGCTGGAACTTCGTGATGACGATAGGCTTCTTGTCGTGGCGGAAAGTGCCGTCCGACTGGCGATACAAAAGCGTGTGGGCCAGCCAGTTCGTGTCGTCGCGGTCCTGGTAGTCCTCGCGGTAGTGCGCGCCGCGGCTCTCCTTACGGGCGATGGCGCCCTCGACGATGGTCTCGGCGCAATCGAGCATGCATCCAAGCTCGAGCGCCTCGAGGAGGTCCATGTTGTAGACGCTGCCATGATCCATGATCGCGGCATTGCTATAGGCGGAACGGAGCTCGGCGAGTCGCTCCCGCGCCTCGATCATGCCCTGCTCATGGCGGACCACCGAGACGTTGTCCATCATGATGTCCTGCATCGACTTGCGGATCTCGGCGATGCTCTCTCCGCTCTTGCGCCCCTTGATGGACTCGATCTGCTCTCGAGCGGAGTCTTCCGGATTCTGCGGCAGCTCGGCCCAGTCGAGCGTCTGGACGTCCTCGAGCATCTTGCGGCCGGCGCGCCGCCCGAAGACGACGAGGTCGACGAGGGAGTTCGTGCCGAGGCGGTTCGCGCCGTGGACCGAAACACAGGCCGACTCACCCGCGGAGTAGAAGCCGGGAACGACGGTGCCATCCTTGTCCATGATGACCTGCGCATCGACGTTGGTCGGCAGGCCGCCCATCGCGTAGTGCGCCGTCGGCTGGATCGGCACGCCTTCCTTCTTCGGCTCGACGCCGAGGTAGACGCGCGCGAAGTCCGTGATGTCGGGGAGCTTCTCGTCGATCACTTCGGGCGGCAGATGAGAGACGTCCAGCAGGACATAGTCCTTGCCATCGATGCCGCGACCTTCCTTGATTTCCTGGTGAATGAAGCGTGACATCATGTCGCGGGGGGCGAGGTCTTTCATCGTGGGCGCGTAGCGGGCGGCGAACGCCTCTCCCTCGCTGTTGCGCACGACGCCGCCCTCGCCGCGGGCTGCCTCCGAGAGCAGGATGCCGAGCTTGTAGAGGCCCGTCGGATGGAACTGGTACATCTCCATGTCCATCAGCGGGATGCCCCGGCGGAAGGCAAGGGCGACGCCGTCGCCGGTGCCTGCGAGAGCGTTCGAGGTCACGCGGAATACCCGGCCGAAGCCGCCAGAGGCGATAAGGACGGTTTTCGCATGGATCGTGTGGAACTCGCCGGTCTTGATCTCGTAGGTGACGACGCCGCAGCACTGGCCGTCGTCGGTGAAGAGGATGTCGACCAGGTGGTGCTCGTCGAAGAAGTTGACGTTGTGCTTGATGCCCTGCTGGTAGAGGGTCTGGATAATCATGTGGCCGGTACGGTCGGCCGCGTAACAGGCGCGTCGGACCGGGCCCTCACCGAAGTTGCGACTGTGACCGCCAAACCGGCGCTGGTCGATCTTGCCGTCGGGGGTTCGGTTGAAGGGCAAGCCCATGTGCTCGAGCTCGTAGACGGCGTCAATGGCTTCCCGGGCCAGGACCTCGGCAGCGTCCTGGTCGACGAGGTAGTCACCGCCCTTGACGGTGTCGTACATGTGCCATTCCCAGTGGTCTTCCTCGGTGTTGCCGAGTGCCGCGCCGATTCCGCCCTGGGCGGCTCCGGTGTGCGACCGGGTGGGGTATAGCTTGCTTACGACGGCAATGTTGGCCTTCCCGGCCATCTGGATTGCGGCCATTAGGCCGGCGCCGCCCGCACCCACGACGACCGCGTCATACCGGTGATACGCCATCAAGTAGCTCCTTTGGAGATCGAGTGCCCCTTCGAAAACAGCAGTTGATGCCCGATATTCTGCCACGCTTACGAGAATTGAGGTAGGAGCGTTTGGCTTGGGACATCACGTTCCCGCTGCCGGTATCGGCGGTATACTTCCCGAGATGATCTGTCAGACCGCGTATGCGTCGCTCGCCAGCCACTCCCGCGTCGGGACGGCCTGAACCGACGCGCCCCACAGGAGCTGCACGTGCGCCGATCCCCCGAACTCTCCGTCGCTGATGTCATGACACTGTCCGAGTCGTACCTGGAGCCCATCGTCGAGCTGACGACCCGCCTATCCGAGGTCCCTGCGCCGACGAATGACGAGGGCGACCGCGCGGTGGCCCTGCGGCAGGAGATGGAAGCGCTGGGCTACGACGACATCCAGATCGACGAGCTCCATGACGTCACCGCGAGGATCAAGGGCGAGGACTCCTCGCGATGCCTCCTGCTCGCGGCGCATATCGACACGGTCTTCCCGAGAGGGACCAACCTGACGGTACGTCGCGACGGGGATACGCTGCACGGTCCGGGTGTCGGGGACAACACGGTGGCGGTTGCCGGCACGATCATGCTGCGCAAGGCATTCGCGGATCTCGGCGTCACGCCCGCGATCGACATTGTGGTCGCCGGAAACGTGGGTGAGGAGGGACTTGGTGACCTCCGTGGCATGCGCGCGGTGGTCGACAGCCTGCCTGACATTGCGGGCGCGATCGCGGTCGAGGGGCACCTTCTTGGCCGGATCACGCACCGCGCCGTGGGTAGCCGCCGCTTGAAGGTCACGGTGACCGGTCCGGGCGGACACAGCTGGGGCAAGGCAGGAGAGCCGAGCGCAATCCATCATCTCGCGAAAATCATCGCCCGGCTGGACGATATTCCCCTGCAGGACAGCCCCAAGACCTCCTTCAACGCCGGGATGTTCAGCGGTGGCATCTCGGTCAATACGATCGCGCCGGAGGCGACGGCCGTGCTTGACATGCGATCGACGAGCGCCGATGCGTTGGCCGATCTGGTCGCGGAAGTCGAGCGCGTGATCAATATGCCGGCGCCTAGGGGCATCAGCGTGGCGATCGACGTGGTAGGTGACCGCCCGGCCGGCGAGCTCTCCCGCACCGAGGGCCTGGCGCCCGTGGCCGAGCGTGTCTTGCGCGAGCTCGGGTATGACGCGCATTTCGACGCCTCCAGCACCGATGCCAATGTGCCGATCAGCCGTGGCATCCCGGCTGTCTGCATTGGCCTGACGACCGGGGCGAACGCGCACCGCGAGGATGAGTTCATCCGCATCTCGCCCCTGGTGAAGGGGTTCACCCAACTGGTGATGACGACCTTGCGGTCTGCAGAGGCGCTTGCACGATAGGCCAGATGGCCAACGACGATATGCCGGATCGAACCGGCCTGGAAAGCACATCCGAACGTGTCCGAATCACGCCCCGCTGGCGTCGCCGCGAACGAGTACGTCGCCCTCGATATCGAGGCGACTGGCCTGAACCCGTCTTCCGATGAAGTCATCGAAGTCGGCCTGATCGTCTTCGACAAGGACCGGGAGATCTCACGGTATTCGCAAACAGTGCGTCCGAAGCGAACTGTGTCTCAGGACATGCTGCGGTTTACCGGTATCGCTCGCGAAGAGATCGACAGAAGCCCCCGGTTCGCTGATATCCAGGACGAGCTCGCGCGGCATATCGGCTCGAGACCCATCGTCGGTCACAGCATCGAGCACGACCTCGCGCTCCTTCGCTCTGCGGGACTGAACCTCCCGAACCGGACGATCGACACCTACCGGCTGGCCACGGCTATCCTCCCGGACATGCCCAACTACCAGCTCGGGACGCTGTCGTCGATCCTGGGCTTTGACATCGCTGCTGTTGACCGGCATCGGGCCATGGGCGATGTCGAGGCGACGGTGCACGTCTTCCGTGCCCTCCTGAAGCGTCTCGGCCAGCATGACGGCTCGACCCTTGGCCAGGTGGCCAACTTCGCGCGGATCGCCCGTTGGCCTGAGGCGCAGGTGTTCGAGGAGGCGGCGCGGGATGCCCGGGATATGCCGCTGTTCGGGCAGGATCGGTCGATGTCGGTCCCCCTCGAGCTCCAGTTCCTGACGACGCGGGATCGACCCGAGCCGCTCCGGCCGACCGGTTCCGACGCGCCGATCGACCTGGACGCGCTGGATACGCTTCTCGGTCCGGACGGGCCGCTGTCGCATGTCCTTGAAGGGTATGAGGCACGGCCGACCCAGATGACCATGGCTCGCCGGGTCGCGCAGGCGCTCAATGACGACACGCACCTGCTCGTGGAAGCCGGGACCGGGACCGGCAAGAGCCTGGCGTACCTGCTGCCATCCGCGATCTTCGCCCTGACGCGCGGCGAGCGTGTCGTGATGAGCACGGCGACGATCGCGCTGCAGGACCAGCTCTATCGCAAGGACCTTCCTGACGTCCATACCGCCCTGCTCGAGGCGGGATTCGACGCCGATCTCAACGTGGCGGTGATGAAGGGGCGTCAGAACTACCTGTGCCTCAAACAATGGTTCGCGCACGTCTCCGATCCTGTCGAGGACGAGGCCGACGCATCGTTGCGCGCCAAGATCCTGCTCTGGCTCGGCCAGACCGAAAGCGGCGACCGGGCTGAGCTGAGGCTGACGACCGAGGAGGAGCGCCACTGGCGGAAGTTCGCATCCGAGCGTGGCCGCTGCACTCCTGCCCGGTGCCCGTATGCGGCGAGCAATCAGTGCTTTTTCCACCGGGCCCGTCACAACGCCAATCATGCGCACATCGTCATCGCCAACCATTCCCTCGTGCTCTCGAACGCGGCAGAGGGGAGGGTGCTGCCACCGTTCGAGCGCCTGATCGTCGACGAGGCGCATCACCTGGAGGACGAAGCGACGCGCCAGCTGAGCTTCGTGGTGGATCGGCCCGCGATCGAGGATGCGGTGAAGGCGTTGGTCCGGAGCGACGGCTCCATCAACGGCGGCGCGATCCCGGTATCGACGGCCGTGCTGGCGAAGCTGACGGACAAGGCGGCGATCAAGCACACCGACAAGGCACGCCAGCTCATGGACCAGGCGCTGGATTCGCTGCCGATGATCAACAACCTGACCGGCGAGCTTTTTACGAGGCTTGGGGCGCTGGTTGGGAAACCACGATTCGGCGGGACCGGATACGCGCAGTCACGGCGGATCACGCATGCGATGCGGGATACGGGTCAGTTCGTCGACGCCGCGCTGATATGGGAAGAGCTTGACGGGCATCTGCGACAGATCGTCGAGGCCGGTGCGTGGTTCCTTCAGGTCATGGACGAGGTGTCGTTGCCGAACGACGACACCCATCCGCTCGTCGTGCAGCGCGACGACGCCGTGGTCGACCTGATGACTGGCGTGGATGAGCTGAGCGAGATCCTGCGGCTGATGAACGAGATCTTCGGCGACCTGAAGGAGTCGAAGGTCTACTGGGTCCAGCGCTCGGGCCAGATCGGCTCGATCTCGGTCAACGGGGCGCCTCTCGACGTTAGTGTCCTGTTGAACCAGTACGTCTACGCGAACCTGCGGTCGGTCATCATGACGTCGGCCACGATGACGATCGATGGGTCCTTCGACTTCATCGCCGAGCACCTTGGCCTGCAGAGTGCGAAGGTCCTCGATCTCGGATCGCCGTTCGACCACGAGCGATCGACGCTCGTGTACATCCCGGAAGAGATGCCGGAGCCGAACGACCCCCGCTACACCCAGACGATGCTGGACATCATGGCGGAGTCGCTGATCGCGACACAGGGGAGGGCGCTGGTGCTCTTCACCAGCCACCGGGCGCTCCGGGAGGCCCGGAACGCGTTGAAGGAGCCGCTCGAGGCGCACAACATCGTCGTGCTGGGGCAGGGGATCGACGGGAGTACCCGGAACCTGATCGAACGGTTGCGAACGGAGGCTGGGACGGTCGTCTTCGGGACGTCATCGTTCTGGGAGGGGGTCGATGTCGTCGGCGATGCATTGAGCGCCTTGTTCATCACCAAGTTCCCATTCGCGGTGCCAAGTGACCCGATCTTCGAGGCGCGAAGCGAGCTGTACGACAACCCGTTCATTGAGCTGTCATTGCCGCTTGCCGTGCTGAAGTTCAAGCAGGGATTCGGGCGCCTGATCCGGACCGCCCAGGATCGCGGAATCTGCGTTATTCTCGACAAAAGGGCAATCTCAAAACGTTACGGGTCGACATTCATTCAGTCGTTGCCGCCGACGAATGTCACCATCGGGTCTGCGTACGACCTGCCCGAAACGGCTGCACAGTGGATCGGATCGTCGACGTCCTGACGACCGGGGGTGAGGAGGGTTCGTATGCTCGAGTGGAATCCGGATATTGATCGAAATATCGCGATGGATCTCGTCCGCTGCACGGAGGCGGCCGCGTTGCTCTCGTCCCGCTGGATGGGGCGCGGTGAGAAAGAGCATGCCGACCAGGCGGCGGTCGACGCGATGCGCGCATTGCTCGACACGATCGATATGGATGCGATTGTCGTGATCGGGGAGGGCGACAAGGACGAGGCGCCGATGCTCTACACCGGCGAACGCCTCGGGACGGGCAAGGGGCCGAAGGTCGATATCGCGGTAGACCCGGTCGAAGGGACCCGCTTGCTGGCGCACGGACAGCCCAACTCCACGGCCGTTATCGCCGTCGCCGAGCGCGGCGCGTTTTACGGCTGGCAGGATATCGCGTACATGGAGAAGATCGCGGTCGGACCGCGATCGAAGGGCGCCATCGACATCCGGAAAAGCGTGCGGGAGAACCTCGACGCCGTGGCGCAGGCCAAGGGTATGAACGTCGAAGACCTCACCGTGGTGATCCTCGATCGACCCCGGCATGAGGACCTTATTCGGCAGGTCCGGGATGTTGGGTCGCGCATCCGCCTGATCACGGACGGTGATGTCGCCGGCGCTTTGATGGCGACGATGCCGGAGACCGGTATCGACATGCTGCTGGGTATCGGCGGCGCTCCGGAAGCGGTGATTACGGCGGCCGCGTTCAAGTGCTTTGGCGGTGATCTGCAGACCCGCCTGTGGCTGCGAAACGATGAGGAGCGGCGCATCGCCGAGCGCGACCACATCGATGTCGACAAGGTCTTCACGATCGACGACCTGGTGCAGGGCCACGATGTGATGTTCGCCATCACCGGGATCACCGACGGCGAGCTGCTCGAAGGCGTGAAGTACATCCACGGTGGCGCGACCACGCATTCCATGGTGATGCGGTCGGCCAGCGGGACGGTGCGATGGATCCAGTCGCATCACAAGCCGAGCAAATTGCGCAATCTTGCGCTCGCTACCGCGTCCCGGCAGGGGCGGGCCTCGAGCTAGCAACCAGCGACGAGCAGGGGAACCCCGGCGACGCTTCGTCCATTGACGTTCTTGTGCGTGGATGGTACGATTTGCCTGTACCAAATGACGAGATATGCCAACCCCTGCTCGTCGTGTCACCGTGTACCACTCCACGATTCCATCCCGGTGACAAGCACATTCCTCTGACAACCTGGACGTGTCTCCCGCCTTGCGGGTCCGTCGCGCATACTGCAACAGGTCCAACACAAACCGCAGCGCCATGGAGATCATTTCGCATCGCCGAAACAGCCAATAGCAAGCACCGCCGCGTCACGGAGACGTCCAGGCATGCGGCGCCGGTGACCCGTATCTTCCGCTTATCCAACCACAACCTGCCGCTCGCGTAGCCCTGCGCGACCCCGGTCCCCCAGGAGGTATCCTCTTGACTGTCGATGATGTCGTGAAAACTGAAGAGCAAGCACCGGAAAAAGCTGCGGACGCCGCCGAAAAGCCGGCGCGCCGCACGCGTACCGTCCGCGCCCGTCGCAAGACGGACGAGCCGAAGGCGGAGGAGACGACCACGACGGTGGCAGCCGAACAGGCCGCGTCCAACGGCGTGGCGAGCGCTCCCGAGGTCGAGACCGCCGCTCCGGCAGAGGCCGTCAAGGCGGATGCGGCTCCGGTGGTGGAAGCTGCCGAAGCCCCTGCGGAACAGCGCCAGGAGACTCAGGAGGGCGCGGATTCTGGCCAGGGCCAGTCTCGCTCCCGGCGGAACAACCAGCGCAAGCGCCGCAACAAGGCCGAGCAAAACGGCCAGCAGGATGGCGGTCGCAAGCAGGAGCAGCAGCAGGCCAGCAACCGTCTGACGGTTGCCGAGCTGGATGCGAAGAAGGACGAAGAACTCTTCGACATGGCCCGCGAGCTGGGCGTGTCCGGATACATGCGCATGAAGCGCCCGGACCTGATCACGAAGCTCCTGCAGGCCCAGACCGAGCGCGACGGCCATATCTTTGGCGATGGCGTGCTCGAGATCATCGAAGACGGCTTCGGCTTCCTTCGCGGCGAGCGTTTCCTGCCGGGACCGGACGACATTTACGTGTCGCAGTCCCAGATTCGTCGGTTCGGCCTGCGCACCGGTGACCGTGTCAGCGGCCAGGTCCGGCCGCCGAAGGACAACGAGAAGTTCTTCAGCCTTCTCCGCGTCGAGGCCGTGAACGGCGTTGACCCCGAGACCGCGCGTCGTCGTCCGGCGTTCGACAAGCTGACCCCGATCTTCCCGCTCGAGCAGATCCACCTCGAGACGACGTCGAACATCCTCTCGACGCGCCTGCTCGACCTCGTTGCCCCGATCGGTCGTGGCCAACGTGGACTCATCGTTTCGCCGCCGAAGGCCGGTAAGACGCTCTTGCTGAAGGCGATCGCGAACGGTATCACGACCAACAACCCCGACATGCACCTGATGGTCTGCCTCATTGGCGAGCGGCCGGAAGAGGTGACCGACATGCGGCGATCGGTCGATGGAGAAGTGATCTCCTCGACGTTCGACGAGCCCGTGGAGGACCACACCAAGGTCGCGGAGATGGTGTTAGAGCGCGCGAAGCGACTGGTCGAGGCCGGACGCGATGTGACGATCCTGCTCGACTCGATCACGCGACTGGCTCGTGCCTACAACCTGGCCGTTCCGCCAAGCGGACGCACGCTCTCGGGCGGTATCGACCCGGTTGCGCTGTACCCGCCGCAGCGCTTCTTCGGCGCCGCCCGCAACATCGAGGGTGGTGGCTCCCTGACGATCGTGTCGACCTGCCTTATCGATACCGGTAGCCGCATGGACGACGTGATCTACGAGGAGTTCAAGGGAACCGGCAATATGGAGCTGCACCTCGACCGCAAGCTCGCCGAGCGCCGGATCTACCCGGCGATCGACATCCAGCGGTCCGGCACGCGCCGCGAGGAGCTGTTGCTCGGTGACGCGGTCCTCAAGCAGGTCTGGACGATGCGGCGTATGGTTTCGGTCCTGGGCGGCAGCGAGGGGACCGAGGCGCTCCTCGGCCGGCTGGCGAAGACCAAGGCCAACACCGAGTTCCTGGAGAACCTGACGAAGGACATCTAGGATTCCGAATAATCCGAAAGTAGGAAAACGAGGCTCCTCCGTTCATGGCGGGGCCTCGTTTTTCGTGCCCGGGGCTTTCAGCCACTCGCATTCTCGCATGGAATACCTATTGACAAATATAAACCTTAGGTATAGATTCTGTTTAGGCGAGGCGGGAAGGTACCGTCCGGCGCTCGTCCTGATTTGATGGATGTTTGCGAGTTCAAGGAGTCCACGATGTCTACGCGACCAGTGCCACGACGGATTCTCTCGTTTCCCGCTTTCCTGGTTCTCGCGCTCATGACCACGTTCATGGGATCTGTCGCCGCCGCTCAGGAGGCGAGCCCGGCGCCGTCGGGCATGGCGGACTGCACCACGGCGCTCGGTATTGGCGGCGAGGGTGACGCCTGTGTCTCCATCGTGCACGCCTCGCCCGATGCACCGCTGGTGGAAATCTACGTGGACGGCGAGTTGGTGCTCAGCGGCCTCGGTTTCGGATGGTGGTCAGAGTGGGTCGCTCTTCCTGCAGGCGATCATCAGGTGCAAGTGACCGCGTCGGGATCGGCTCCGGATACGGCGGTCATCGATGCGACGCTCACGCTCGAGGCCGGGATGGCGTATCAGGTCGCGGCGACCGGATTCCTCGAGGACATCACGCCCCAAGTCTTCCCGGCTGATGTCACCGAGCTGGCGGACGATACGGCGCGAGTCCGGGTTGTTCACACGGTTCCCGACGCTCCAGCTGTCGATATCGCGGTGACGGGCGGTGACGTCCTGGTAGGTAATCTCGAATTCCCGACCGCCAGCGAGTATCTCGAGGTCCCCGCAGGTAACTACGACCTCGAGGTTCGTGTCGCTGGTACCGAGGATGTCGTTCTCCCGCTGCCGGGCGTCGAGCTCGAGGGCGGTACCGTCTATGACGTGTACGCGATTGGTACTGCTGCTGACGGCGAGATCTTCCCCTTCGTGATTCCTTCGTCGATTGCCGGTACCAGCATGGCGGCTGACGATTCCATGACCGCTTGCGCGGTCGTGCTGGGTATTGGCGCCGAGAGCGATTCGTGCGTCAACATCCTGCACGCGTCTCCGGATGCGCCGGCCGTCGATATCTGGGTGAACGGCGACGTTGCGCTGAGTGGTGTCGAGTTCGGAGCCTTCTCCGGGTGGTTGGCGCTGCCTGCAGGTGAGTACCGGGTCCAGGTGACGCCGGCGGGGCAGGGCGCCGATACGGCCGTCATTGACGCGACGCTGACGCTCGACGAGGGTATGGCCTACCATGTCGCCGCGACCGGTACGCTCTCGATGATCAACGCGCAGGTGTACGCGGCGGACCTCGCCCAGACGGATCAAGGCAACGCTCGTGTTCGCGTCATTCACGCTTCCCCGGACGCTCCGGCGGTGGATATCGCGGTGACGGGCGGCGACGTCCTCATCCCGGGCCTGGAGTTCCCGAACGGCAGCGACTACCTCGAGACTCCGGCGGGCACGTACGACCTCGAAGTCCGGGCGGCCGGCACGATGGACGTCGCCCTCGCGCTGCCGGGCGTCACCTTGGAAGCCGGCACGGTGTACGAGATCATCGCAGTCGGCCAGCTTTCTGACGGGACGCTTGACGTCCTGGTCATCCCGACCACCATCACTCTTGGCTCATAAGCTGCGAAACGGTGCGTGAGACTCTCCCGCGACCGCCCGGGCTGCTTCGTTAGCCTGGGCGTTCGCCTACCGGACCACAGGCGTTCCGGGCACGAGCCAATGCCGTCTAGCGAAAGGACCTTTTCATGAGAATCGCGGTTACAGGATCGACAGGCCTTATCGGCGAGCGCCTGGTGGCCACCTTCAATGAATCTGGACACGACGTCCTTCGCCTGGTCCGGAAGCCTTCCCGGTCCGCCGATGAGCTCTTTTGGAATCCGTCCACGGGAGAGGTCGACACCGAAAAGCTCGAAGGTGTCGACGCTGTCATCCATCTCGCAGGCGTTTCGATCTCAAGTGGGCTCTGGACACGCAAGCGCAAGCAGGTCATTCGCGATAGCCGGGTACAGGGCACCCAGGTCCTTGCGAACGCATTGGCCAGCCTCACTCACCCCCCAAAGGTGTTGGTAACCGCATCCGGCGTCAACTACTACGGTGACACCGGCAATGAGGAACGCACGGAGGCATCAGGACCTGGAACCGGCTTCCTCGCAGACGTCGTTCGTGAATGGGAAGCGGCGAGCGGACCGGCCGAGCGAGCAGGGATCCGCGTCGTGAATCTCCGGTTCGGCGTCGTCCTGGCAAAGGAGGGCGGGATGCTGCCCCTGATCTCGCTGCCTTTCCGGTTCGGCGTTGGCGGCAAGCTTGGCGATGGGCGGCAGTGGATGAGCTGGATCGCGATCGATGATCTAATCGGCGTGATCAAGGAGTCGATCGTCAACGATGAGCTCGAGGGGCCGATCAATGCGACCGCGCCTGAGCCGGTGACGAATGCCGAGTTCACCGAGACGTTGGGGAAGGTGCTCAAGCGGCCCACATTCATGCGCGTACCGGCGTTTGCCGCGCGAACGGTGGGCGGCCAGCTCGCTGAAGAACTTATCCTGATCAGCTTGCGCGTCGTGCCGGAGCGGCTCGAGCAGATCGGGTTCCAGTTCCGGTATCCGACGCTTGAATCCGCATTGCGGCATGAGCTGCTGCGTGAGGACGGACAGGATCCACCGGTCGATATTCGGTCGGCGGCGCGACGTCGTCGCGTGGCGTGAGCAAACTACACCCAACCGACGGGAAAAAGGCCTGGTGCATCAGTGAAGACTGCACCGGGCCTTTTCCATGTTCACGTCGTCAAAAAGAGTTCGTCTAGTTTCCGCCGACGCTGATCTTCACGTGCATGCGGGGACGTTCTTCCGGCTTGTCCATGTCGCTGGTCATGACCGCGTACGTCTTCTCCGGGTTGGAGGACGCAGCGCCGACGTTTCCGTCCTTGTCCATCGCGACGATGTTCATCTCGCTGGCAAACGGGTCGTCGAGGCTCTCGAGGTCCTTCATCGCCTGTCGAAGTGCCTCGTCGAGCGACATCCCGAACCGCATGAACGTGACGACGCTGTAGGCCGTCACGCAGCGCTGGGCCATCTCTCCGCGACCGGTACAGGCCGCCCCGCCCCAGCGGTTGTCGGCGTAGTTGCCGGCCCCGATGACCGGCGAGTCGCCCATGCGGCCCGGGTATTTCCACGCCCAGCCGGATGTGCTGACTCCGGTGGCGATGTTGCCTTCCAGGTCGCGGGCAATGAAGTTGACGGTGCCGTGCGGGATCTCGTCGAGCTGCGCGATCTCCGGATCCTGCGCAGTTGACGCAACCATTTCCCGGACCCTGGAGAGGTAGGAGCTGTCCCGGTCGGCCTCGTCCGTCAGACGAGCCTTCCAGATCGCTTCCGCCTCGGGCGTGAGGAGGTCCTTCGGCTCCAGCTCCATCTCGGCCGCAAGCCTGGCAGCGCCTTCACCGGCGATCAACACGTGCGGCAACGTCTCCATCACGTGACGCGCGAGCTGGGCGGCATCCTGGTATCCCTTGAGGGCGCCGACAGAGCCGGCGCGCAGTCCCTTGCCGTCCATGACGCTCGCGTCAAGCTCGACTTCGCCAAGCAGGTTCGGCAGGCCGGAATAGCCGACGGTGTGGTCCCCAGGATTCGCCTCGACGATCGCGCATGCGCGCACCACCGCATCGACGGCAGATCCGCCGGACTTCAGGATCTCCATCGCTTCGGGGAGGGCAATGAGGCCGTTGTGGGAGGCAACGATGACCGCGCTCATGAGACTGTATCCACCTCGACGTCATAGCCGGCCTGGGCGAGGGCGTTGTCGATCTGCTCGACCGATGGCTCGATCAGGATCTGCTTGCCGATGAGAAGCGTTGGGACGTTCGGCCGGCCCGTCAGGGCGACCATCTCCATCTTCCGGTTCTCGTCGGCCTCGACATCGTACTCGATCCACTCATGACCAAGTTCTTCCAGACGAAGGCGGGCACGGGTGACGTCCGGGCAGAATCGTTCACGGGCATACATGATAATGGGCGGTCGCTGGTCGGACACGATGAGGTCCCTCCCTTGAAATGCGTGCCGGTCAGGCTGTGAGCGCCCGGGCCAGCTCGTCGGAATCGAAACGGGGAAGTGGAGACGCCTCTCCATTCCGGGTGATGGTGCAGCCGTGTGCCGCATCCGTCAAGACACCGATCCGCGCAATCGGTATGCCGGTACCGTCCAGCGCAGTGGCGAGCGACCCGGCGGAGCCGGGCCGCGCAGCGACCAGCAGGGCACCGGAGCTCAGGAGACCCAGCGGGTCGATTCCAAGCTCCGTGCAGATGGCGCGGGTTTCCGGAAGGATCGGAATCGATTCGGCGTCGATGCGGGCGCCCAGACCCGAGGCAGCAGCGATCTCGTGGACCGCCGTCGCAAGACCGCCTTCGGTGGGGTCGTGCAGTGCCGTGACGACCCCGCTGGACAACAGCGCACGAGCGTCTTTCGAGATCGAGATGCCCGGATCGGCCAGGAGTGCCCGGGCGGACGCGACAAGATCCTTGCCGAGGGACGTCGCGAGCCTCTCACCAAGCTCGGAGGCGAGCAGGGCGGTCCCTTCGAGGCCGACGGATTTGGTCACATAGAGCTCGTCGCCCGCTGACGCCTCGCCGGGACGGAGCAATCCATGCTCGCCGGCGATGCCAAGGAGCGTGCCGACGAGGATAGGCCGGTCAAGCCCGATGGTGATCTCGGTATGACCGCCGACCAGCATGATGCCTTCGTCGACACACGCGTCACGGAGATCGGAGAAGAGGTCTTCGACGAGCTGGGGAGTCGTCGACCCTTCGGGAAGAAGGCCCACGACGGTCATCCATCGCGGGATACCTCCCATGCAGGCGATATCGTTGGCATTGACCGCGACGACGTATCGCGCCGCATCGGTGGTGGCAAAGGTAATCGGGTCGCTCTTGATGATGACCGTCTCGCCGCCAACCGAAACGGCGGCCGCATCGAACCCGTAGGATGTATCGACGATCACCGAGTCATCAGTGGGGGTACGGTAGCGGGAGATCATCCGGGCGAGCATATCGCCGGGCAACTTGCCTGGTGGAAGGACCTTGGGATCGGCCGGCATGGCTATCCTTCAGCGGCGGATGCGCTGAGCTCGGAGATGCGCAGCTCGGCGTCCGCGATCAGCTGCCGGGTGTGCTCGATGAGCTTCGAGCCCTCACGGTACTTCTCGATCGAGTCCTCCAGCGACAGCTGGCCGCCTTCGAGATCGCTTACGATCTCACGAATCCTCTCGATCGTTTCCTCGAACGTCATCTCGTCTGGCTTCTCAACCGCCGCGGTCATTCGCGATCTCCTGTCTCAACGATGCTGTCATTGTTCTTGATCACGTCGGTCACGTCGGCGGTGAAACAGCCGTCGGCGACGTGGGCTCGGATGGGTGCTCCGGGTTGGACGTCATTCACCGATCGGATCGGAATACCCGTATCGGGATGCTCCACGAAGCTGTAGCCACGGGAGAGCAGACCTTGCGGGCTCAGCGCCTTGAGGATCTCTTCCATCGAGACCATTTCCTGCCGCGCAACCGTCAGGTTGTGGCGCATCGCGAGCGACAGGCGATCCTGAAGCAACCGCAGCTCTCGCTGCATGTTTTCCATGCCAGCCCTGGGAGAAACACGCGCCAGGCGCTCGCTCAGGTCGTCGACGCGCTGGAGCGCCCGATCGATCTGTTCGAGCGTGAGTGCCTGGAGGCGCCGACCAGTCTCTTCGAGGGCCTGGTCGATCTGCGTCAGGTCCGGCACCGCCAGCTCGGCAGCTGCTGAAGGCGTTGGCGCCCGGAGGTCGGCGACCTCATCGGCGAGGGTCCAGTCCGTCTCGTGCCCGACTGCGGAGATGACCGGCACGCGCGCGGCGTAGATGGCGCGGACAACGCGCTCGTCGTTGAACGCCCAGAGGTCTTCGAGCGATCCGCCGCCGCGCCCGATGATGATAACGTCGGGCTCAGCTTCGTCCTGGATGCGTCGTAGCGCCTCCACGAGCGATGCGGGCGCCGTCTCGCCCTGGACCGTTGCCGGCGCGAGAATCAGTTCCGCCAGGGGGAAGCGTCGGGAGATGACATGCTGGATATCGTGCCAGACGGCACCGCTGGCCGAGGTGACGACCCCTATGCGGCGCGGTACTGATGGAATCTGGCGCTTGCGGGACGGTTCGAACATCCCTTCGGCCTCGAGCCGCTGGCGCAGCTCCTCGAGGCGTAGCTGGAGGATGCCAGTCCCTTGCGGCTGGAGGACGTCGACCTGGAGCTGGACCTCGCCACGTGGCTGGTAGACCGTGACGTTGCCGTGCACGATGACCCGGTCGCCTTCGCGGGGGACCATCTTCTGGCGAGACAGGGCATGGCGCCACATCACCGCGCGGAACTGGCTCCCGTCATCCTTCAGCGAAAAGTAGGCATGGCCGGAACGGGCGATGGTGAGATTCGAGATCTCACCATCGAGCCAAAGGTCCTGCAAATCCTCGTCATCCTCGATGATCCCCTTCAGGATCGTGGTGAGGTGACTGACTGAGTAGATCTGGGCTATCACTCGAAATGTTCCACGGCCGCCACGCGCATGAGCGGCGAGCCGTACTCAACCGGCTGGGCATTCTGGACCATGATCTCGGAGACAACGCCGGAGTGATCCGCCGTAATCTCGTTCATGATCTTCATCGCCTCGATGATGCCGATGACCTGGCCCACCTCGATCTCGTCACCGACCTGAACAAATGGCGGTTCGCCCGGGGACGGCGCTGCGTAGAAGGTGCCGATCATCGGGGAGGTGATGACGTTCCCCTCTGGCTCCTGCTGCGCCTCCGGCATCGGTGACGCGACGGATTGGGGCACGTGGTGAACGACGGTCGTCGCGTTCGACGCGCTCCCGTTCTGGCCGCGAAGCCGGATCGTCACGTCACCAGCCGTGAGATCGAGCTCGTTGATGCCGCCCTTGGCCATCATCGAGATCAGCTCGCGGACCGATTCGATGACTTCCCGGGTCTCCGGGCTGGTCTGCTGGTTCTGATCGTCCTGACCGGTCATCCTGGCATCCCTTTTGTCAGCGCTAGTTGACGCGCTCGATGTACTCGCCCGTGCGCGTATCGATCTTGAGCTGGTCGCCCTCGTTGATGAAGAGCGGCACATTGACCGTCAGGCCGGTCTCGAGCGTCGCCGGCTTGTTGCCGCCGGTCGCCGTATCGCCCTTGAAGCCCGGATCGGTCTGCGTCACCGTGAGCGTGACGGAGGTCGGGAGCTCGACGTCGATCGGCTCACCGTTGTAGGTGAGGAGGTCGATGACGTCGTTTTCCTTCAGGTAGGGCTCGGCTTCCTGGACTGCCGAACGATCGAGGATGAACTGCTCGAAGGTGTCGGTGTCCATGAAGTGGTACTGGTCGCCGTCCGCATAAAGGAACTGGACGTGCTGTCGCTCGAGCCGAACGAGGTTGAACTTCGTACCGGCCATGACCGTCATCTGGGTATTGGAGCCGGTGCGGAGGTCCCGAAGCGTCATGCGCAGCTGCGCCGAGCCACGGCCCTGCTTGTTGTGCGAGAAATCGATGACCTTGACGAGCTTGCCATCGATATCAAGGGTCACACCCTTGCGAACATCACCTGTATCGATCATGAGAGTTCTCCAGTAAGGCTTTCGTCAATTGCCCGCTTCGGCGCCGTCGTCATGTTCCTGGCGCCGTCCGCGGTGATGACCACGACGTTCTCGATCCGGACACCACCCCAATCAGGGAAGTAGAGACCGGGCTCGATCGTGACCACGTGGCCGGGTTCAAGTGTATCGGTTGATCGCGAACTGGCCGAGGGCGCTTCGTGAACGCGCAACCCAAGGCCGTGTCCGAGCGAATGCACGAAGTACTGGTCCAGCTCGTGCTTCGCGAAAATGTCGCGAGCCACGGCGTCCAGCTCGACTCCTGTCATGCCTGGAGCGGCGTTGGCGATACACGCATCATGCGCTTCCTGCACAATCCTGTATATGGTAACAAGTTGCTCTGATGGCTGCCCGAACCAGACCGTTCGCGTGAGGTCCCCCGCGTATCCCTGATGAAGCGCGCCCATGTCGATGATGATCGGCTCGCCCTCTTCGATGACCCGGTCGCCAGGGGAATGGTGCGGTTTCGCGGCGTTCGGGCCCGATGCGACGATGGTGTCGAAGGCCTCGCCTTCGCTTCCGGCGTTGCGCAGCTCTTCCCGGATGATGTCAGCGACCTGCTTTTCGGTCATGCCGACCCGCATCCGGCGCTCGGCGGCGACGAACGCCTCGTCGGTCATCTGCAGCGCTCGTTGGAGGAGGGCGACCTCATCGTCATCCTTGACGGCGCGCAGCGAATCCACGGCATCGCCGACGGGGCGGAGCTCCACGCCCTTGCCATCGAGCGCCTCCACCAGGTTGTTGTAGACCTGGACGGTCGTCGTCGCGTCCTCGAACCCGACGGTACGGAGACCTTGCTCGATGATGACGTTTGCCACCGTGTCCGTCCAACGACGCTCCTGGGGGAGAACCTCCACGCCCTCGTACGCCTCTGCCTGCGCCCACGGCAGGTTCGTTTTCGGCTCGAAGAGGTAGACGCCGTTCGCCGTAATCAGCACTTCCCCGCTCAGCTCGTCGGCGGCGTGGTCCTCACCGGTGAAGCCGGTGATGTAACGGCGGTTCGTGCCGTTCGTGACAAGGATGCCGTCGACGCCCAGCGTGCCGAGGAGCGACTGCGCGCGGGTGACGCGTTCATGGGACATCAGCTTCGTGCTCCATTCTCTTCCTGCTCGAATCGTGCCCGGAACCACTCGAGCGCCAGGCGGTAGACATCTTCTCCCAGTCCGACGATTTGGCCAACGACGATCGCCGACAACACCGAATGATGCCGGAAATCCTCTCGTGCATGCACGTTCGATATATGGACCTCGATCGCGGGCGTCTCGATCGATGAGAGGGCATCGCGAATGGCGATGCTGTAGTGGGTGAAGGCCCCCGCATTGATGATGATGCCGTTCGACTCACGACCTATCGTGTGGATGGCGTCGATCAGCTCACCTTCAAGGTTGGACTGGATTGTCTGGAGCCTAACGGACGGTGACCCGGACTCCGCAATGTCGCGAAGCCGGGTCATCATGTCGTCCAGGGTGCGGTTGCCGTAGATTTCGGGTTGCCGGGTACCCAGCATATTCAGGTTGGGGCCATTGATGACAAGAATTGTCTTCGTCACGCTGGCTTACCCTACCGGCTGGTTGGCGTTGATCAACGCCGGAACGTATGCGGTCACGGGGAAGGTCTGATCAGACCCGTCGGGGGACAGCGTTCCTTCGAAGACGTATACCGGTTGCAGGTACTGCTGCTCACCGGGGACGCCGGAGGTGGTGTAGGCGATCGATACGCGTGTGTACTCCACCGCGCCGCTCACGTTCGAGCCGGGAGCGAACTGGTCGGTGGGAAGGGATGCGTCGACCCATGCACGCCGGCTCTCCACCTCGGACCATGCCGCTTCTGCACCTCGCAGCTGGTAGGTCTCGCCGGCGGCGATGTCTGCCCAATTGTACGTGGCTTCGAGGATCGCCCCTTCTGGCCCAACCGTCGCGGTGACGTTCGGGTTGGACGAGATGATGGGTGAGGGGCTTACCGGCTTGAACCCGACGACGATCCGTCCAGGATCCTCGACGCGAGCCAGAATGGCGCCTTCACCGACGTTCGCGGGGAGCAGGTTGTTCACGCGGAGGAACTCGCGGGCGGAGGCGATGGCCGTCTCATCCGACGGCAGGTCGCCTTCCGGCGCGGCTTCCGACGAGATGAACTGGAGGCGTCCGGGCGTCACGAAGAGGGAGCCGCTGTCACCTTCGACCGCGTAGGTATCGTTGCCCAAGTCCTGAATCTCACCGTCCAGTCCGAGTCCCGCTGCGCGCTCCTGCACCTGCTCCGCGGTGTATGTGGGCATCACCATGCTGTAGACCGGGGCTTCGGTCGGAACGTCCGTTAGCGAACCGTTGAATGTCGAGGAGAACTCGAAGGAGTGACCCTGCTCGTTCATCGTGGGCAGGTCGGCTGCCGGCAGCTGGCTGGCGGTCTCGGAAACAAGCTCCGAATCAGGCGGCGGAGTGCTCTCCTGCGCGGCGAGCGGTGCAGCCGCCGTCAGGGCCAGCGCAGCACTGAGCAACAGTGTCGCGGCTTTCGAAGTCGATGTCTTCGTCACGAAATCCTTGTCCTTTCCATCTGATCGTGGTCATGCGGTCGCGCTTACGTGGCGACGGGATCCACCTCGATGATGCGGCGGAGCTCCACGATCTGGTCGCGAAGGAGGGCAGCCTTCTCGAACTCGAGTTCCTTGGCGGCCGTCTTCATCTGCGACTCGAGGTTCTTGATCATGCGCGTCAACTCGTCGCGCGGAATCTCCGCGATGACGCCCTTCGGCGCGTCTCCATCCGTCACGTATTCGGCGTGCTCTTCCGCGACGGCGCGGACGCGGTCGGTGAGGTCCTTGATCTGCTTGACGATGCCGCGCGGCTGGATGCCGTGCTGCTCGTTGTAGGTCATCTGGATCTCACGGCGACGGTACGTCTCGTCGATCGCGGTTTGCATGGAGCGCGTCACCGTATCGGCATACATGATCACCAATCCGTCAACGTGCCGCGCGGCACGGCCGATGGTCTGGATCAGTGAACCTTCGGAGCGCAGGAAGCCCTCCTTGTCGGCGTCAAGAATGGCGACAAGCGAGACTTCTGGCAAGTCCAGTCCCTCTCGCAAGAGGTTAATGCCGACCACGACGTCGTAGACGCCCAGCCGCAGGTCGCGAAGGATTTCTACCCGTTCGAAGGTGTCGACCTCGCTGTGGATATAGTGCGTCCGGATCCCCATCTCCTTCAGGTAATCCGCGAGGTCTTCGGCCATGCGTTTCGTCAACGTGGTGACGAGTGCCCGCTCACCACGCTGGATGCGAGCGTTGATCTCACCGACGAGGTCGTCGATCTGGCCCTTCGTCTGCCGGACGGAGATCTGCGGATCGAGGAGGCCAGTCGGGCGAATGACCTGCTCGACGACGCGAGAGGAATGCTCGTATTCGTATGGGCCGGGCGTCGCCGAGACGAAGACCGCCTGGTGGACCATGCCGATGAACTCGGGGAAGGTGAGGGGGCGATTTTCGCGCGCCGAGGGGAGCCGGAACCCGTGCTCGACGAGCACGTCCTTTCGCGACCGATCGCCGCCGAACATGCCGCGTACCTGCGGCAAAGTCATGTGGGACTCGTCGACGAACATCAGGAAGTCGTCCGGGAAGTAGTCGAGCAACGTCGACGGCTGCTCACCGAACTTCCGCCGGGAGAGGTGCATCGAGTAGTTCTCGATGCCGGCGCAATAGCCCGCCTCCTGCATCATCTCGATGTCGTACATCGTGCGCTGCTTGAGCCGCGCCGCCTCCAGCACCTTGCCGTTGGCTTCCAGCTCCTTGAGACGCTGCTCCAGCTCATCCTCGATGTCGCGGATGGCGACCTTGAGGATGTCGTCGGTTGTGACGAAGTGCTTTGCGGGGTAGATGGAGATGTCGTCCCGCTCGGCCAGGATCTCGCCCGTGAGCGGATCGACGTCAACGATGCGCTCGATCTCGTCGCCCCAGAACTCGACCCGGACGGCGATTTCCTCGTAGGCCGGGTAGATCTCGAGCGTGTCACCGCGAACGCGGAACGACCCGCGCTCGAGCACCATGTCGTTGCGGTCGTACTGGATGTCGACCAACTGCCGCAGGATCTTGTCGCGTCGTGCCTGCTGCCCTCGCATCAGGTTGATCATGGTCTTGGCGTATTCTTCCGGCGTACCAAGACCGAAGATGCACGAGACGGAGGCGACGATCAGGGTGTCGCGGCGGGTGAGGAGCGCACGCGTGGCCGCGTGACGGAGCTTGTCGATCTCCTCATTAATCTGCGCGTCCTTCTCGATGAACGTATCGGTCCGCGCGACGTAGGCTTCCGGCTGGTAGTAGTCGTAGTACGACACGAAGTATTCGACCGCGTTGTGCGGGAAGAACTCCTTGAACTCGGCGTACAGCTGTGCAGCGAGCGTCTTGTTGTGAGCGAGGACCAGCGTCGGACGGTTCACCTTTTCGATGACGTTGGCCATCGTGAAGGTCTTGCCCGAGCCGGTTACGCCGAGCAGGGTCTGGAACTTCTCGCCGTTCTCGATGCCTTCAACGAGCTCTTCGATGGCGCGTGGCTGGTCACCAGTGGGACGCAGGTCGGAGACGATTCTGAAGTCGGGCATAGTGCCTCCGGGGAAACGTAGGTAGCTAGATCATTCGTTCTATTGTAGCGCGTGGTGAGGTGGAATGATCACCGGTCATCGTCATTGTGGCGGCCTTCGACCGCGGACTGGTACACCTCGTCTTCATCGGCGTCTTCGTCGATCGGATCGGGTTCCTGTTGGCCCTCTAGCTCGGCGATCGTGTCGTCGTCGAACCACTCATCGTCCTCCGGCTCCTCGCCATGTGCCGGTTGCGGCGTGGACAGGTCGAGCTGGTAGATGCTCGCTTCGGCCTCGCCCATGCTCATGATCTCGTCGAGATGGCGGACCGCCCATCGCTGGCCGGAGAATGCGAGCCGGCTCGTGGCTTCGTCCCGATCGAACCATGCGGCGTCCCGGAAGTCGGGGGCGAGGTCCAGGGGCGCCTGTGGGCTCACGTTGACGCCAAATACGGGCGCTAGCACCATGGCGTCACGACCCTCGTCGTAGAACTGGTTGATGTAGTCGGCGGAGTAGATTGCGCTCACGTTGAGACCGCAAAGGTCTTTCACCGCTCGCCTGACGGCATCGAGAGTCCGCTCACCGGCCAGAATCTGCGAGTGGAACGCTTGCCAGGTCTGGGGCAACGTGACGTCCGGGCGTCGCTGAAGCAACAGAAACTGGACTCGCGCGTTCAGTCGTCGAAAGACGTAGACGT
>DATGPC010000150.1:0-4688 GCA_035305265.1 Thermomicrobiales bacterium
GTCCCGTTCCCCAGTATCGAGAATCCGGACGCGCCGATCGCCGTCCTCGTCGGCCCGAGGACCATGAGTGCCGCCGAGTGGACGACGATCGCGCTCTCTGGGAGGGACAACACCCGCTCCTTTGGCCAGCCGACCGCCGGCCTGACAACAGGCCAGTACGGAATCGCGATGCTCGATGGCTCCACCTTGATGCTGACCACGAATGCGGCCATCGATACGGACGGGAACGTCTATACCGGGAAGCTCCAACCGGACGAGTGGGTCACCAGCCAGTCGCGGGGAGGTGACGCGCAGGGGAACGACGGCACGATCGTCGCTGCCGAGAAGTGGCTGCTGTCCCAGCCCGCCTGTCAGGACGTCGCCACGCCGCAGCCATAGGCCACGCCGGTCGACCAGGCTGTTGAGCGTTTCGTGAGGTTTCCGGGACGATTCCGTGAGCCCCTTCACCCGCGATGCTGTCAGGATCGTTCCATACGGAAAGCCAGGACGCACTGGCACCCCGGAAAGGAACGATCCATGCCAGCCATACCTGAAACCCTCCGACTTCGGCCGCGCCTGCGAAAGAGCCTCCTGTTCCTCCACATCGTCTCCGGTGTCGGGTGGATGGGAACGGACATCGCCCTGGCCATTCTCGTCTTCGGGGCCCTGCGTTCCGACGATGCCGAACGTGTGGCGGCGAGCTACCTGGCAACCGCCTATATCGGTGTCATCGCCGTGCCCGTGCTTGCCGTCATGATGACCCTCACCGGCATCGCACTGGCCATCGGCTCCAGCCTCGGCCTTCTCAAGTACTGGTGGGTACTCGTGAAATTGGTCCTCAGCCTGGGCCTGTGCGTCCTGGTGTATCTCGCGCTGCTTCCGGAGCTCCGGACCTTGCCCGGGATGGTGGAGATGGGCGCGTCCGCCGATGAGGTCCGTGACGGGATCGGCGCGGCAACGACCGGTCTCCTCTTCCCACCGGTTGTCTCGTTCACGGTGATGGCGATCGCCTCCCTGTTGAGCATCTTCAAACCGTGGGGAAAGACGCCGTGGACGCCGTCGTCGCGGCGTTCTCCCCGGCGGGCAGCCACAGCCTGATCCCGAACGACGAGAAAAGACGCGCCGAACGGGTTTCCGTCCGGCGCGTTCTGCATCTGTCGAATGTCGGGAACGCCTACTCCGGCATCACGATCGCGTTCTCGATCTCCGTGCGGAACTTGCGCTGGCTCGCGAACTCCCCGTACGGAACGTCCTGCGTCATGATCAGCACCGACTCGCCCTTGACGATGTTCCGGCAGGAAATGAAATACATCACGTCCTCGCCGTCTTCATCGACGTAAACAAAGTTGCCGTACGCCTCCAGGCGACCTTCGCCCCGGAACGGCTCGCCTTCCGCGTTGACGTCCAGCTCGAGATCCAGCCCGGATTCCTCGGCGGCGAAGTCGACACAGCCCGCCAGGTCACCCTGGTAGTCCGTTGTCGCCCACAGGGTGAGATCGCTCACGCCATTGGTCAGCAGCAGCTCCTCGTTGTCGTCGTCGAGCCGCTCGTCCACGATCTGCCAATGCGAGGGGATCTCGACCGAGAACCCGAATGCCGGGCTCGTGAACAGTGAGCCGGACAGCCCGGTCTCGCCATCGTCCTCCGGCTCCACGGTCTCTTCAGGTTCTTCGGTCTCCTCCGAGCCGGGCACCAACGTCTCGCCTTCGATCTCGATACTGTCCGCGACGTCGAGCACCTGGTCGAGATGATCGTTATACAGATCGGGCGGCGCCGATGCGAAGATGATCACGACCGCATCGTCGCCCGGGATCTCGCGGCACTCGATGTAGTCGACGAGCTCCGTCTCTTCGCCATCCTCGCTGATATAGACAAGGGTGAAGACACCCCAGGCGTAACCATCGCCCGAACCCTCGATCGGGTCACCCTTGGCATCCTCAGCCGGCTCCCAATCCTCGACGGTGGGATCCTCCGTACCGTAATAGGTGCTCTCACCCTCGAGGCAGGCCTCAGCGTCCGCACCGTAGGCATCCCACGACCAGATCGTCAGGGAGCCCAGCTCGCCGCCCAGCACCAGGCCATCGCTGCTCTCGTTCAGGATCTCGTCCTGGACCGACCAGATGTCTTCATCGAAGGTGACGGTGTAGTCGTAGAGCGTGCTTTCGAACGTTCCGTTCTGGATCGCCGACTCAGCCGGCTCCGTCTCTTCTTCATCCTCATCGGGGATCTGGGCGCCGGTCGAGTCCGCGTCGTCCTCATCTTCCTCGTCGGCCGGGGACACGTCTCGCGCAGGCTCGTCTTCCTCGTCGTCGACGGTGGCGGTGGCCTCATCGATAGCTTCTTCGTCCGCCGCTTCGGTCGGCTCAGGTTCCTCGGTCGGCGCTTCCGTGGCTTCCGGCTCTTCAGTCGGTGCCTCTGTGGCTTCGGGCTCTTCGGTCGGGTCGACGGTCAGGTCCTCCGGCGCGTCCGCCACCGGCGTCTCCTCGACATCCTCACCGGTCAGGATCGGGCCATCGTTGAACAGGATGTCGGCATGGACTGCCGCCAGCGCGTCCTCGAAGTTCCGCTCCCGCGCCGTCAACACGATCACGACGACCGCATCCGTGTCCTCGAGCGTGTACCCCTCGATCAGGACCTGGTTGCGGCCGACGAGCATCTCGATCCGCGGCACATCGCCGCCCAGCTCTTCGGAGATGAACTCATCGGCGCGTCCCTCGATCCCGGCCCGGCGCTGAACCGCCGCGGCGGCGGTCTCGGTATCACCCTGGCCCTGGATCAGGAGCGTGCCCAGATCCCCACGAAGGGTCAGCGTGTCGTATCCACCCGGGTTGGAGATGACATCCCGCGAGCGTGCCTGCCATTCACCACCCCACGTGACCGTGTAGCCGAATTGAGGGCTGACGTAGGTGTCGTCCCCCTCGAGGCCGGCGCCCTGCGCCGCGACACGCGACACGGTCGGCGTCAGAAGCGACAACACCATCACCAGCAATACCAGAACGCGCCCTGTGGACTTCTGTCGCATATTCTGCCTTCCAAATTCGTGCGAGCATCGGTCAGGGCAGCTGTCCGGTCTCGCCGCCCCGGAACTATCAAAGCCTTCAGCGCGGTCACGATCCAGAAAGAATCATGAAGATGGGTGTCCGCGGCTTCCTTCTACAAGCAAACGTCCACTGACAACAAGAGGTTCCCTCACTCGCATGCCATGACGCCTTTGCCCTTCCCGACACCGGCCAGGTCGATTGCCCGGATTTGTCTGTCCTGGCCACCCACAATCAGAAGGTCACCGACGATCACCGGGGCGCCCAGGACAGACGTTCCTCCGGCCTGCATCCGCCCGACGATCGTCCCGGTATCCATTTCGAGGATCGATACCTGTCCTCCTGTTCCAGCGACGATGATCAGGCCCTTATACGTTTGCAGGGACGTGCCGAGCACCCGGCATCCGAGTTCCTGTGTCCACACAACACGCCCCGAGTACACATCGACACATGTGACAACGCCCCGCTCATCCGACAGGATAAGCGTCTCTCCCGGGCCGCCAGAGCGGACCGGACCGGCGTACATGAACCCGCCAGGCAGATCCCACATGACCTCACCCGTAGCGCGATCATGGGCTGTCGCACGCGTGACGGTGGCGGCCAAGACGGTCTCCGGTGCGTGGCCGCTCCCGGGAAGAAGCATCGTATGGTGTGCCCAGGCACTGGAGATCAACTGCCTGAAGGGGATGTCCGGCCTGACAAGGAGGGACGACCACACCTCCGCGCCAGTCTGGCGATCGATGGCACGTAACATACCGTCACCGGACGAGACGTATACCAACCGGTCATCCCCGGCCGGTCGCCCCCCGACGACCCCTCCTAGCCCAGCTGCCCATACCTTCGCGCCATCATCCGGGTTCAGCGCGTACAGCGTGTCGCCTGCCGGAGCGAACAGGAGCGGCTGATCACCTTCACCGCTCCACGCCGGGCTACCGACGATCGGCGCGTCGAGGGCCGTTTCCCACCGTATCTCGCCAGTATCTGCCCGGAGTGACACGAGCCGGCCACTTCTGGCGCCGGCATAGACACGCCCGTCGGCGCCTACGCACGGAGTTCCGATCACCCCGTCCCCCGGCTGCTTCCCGGAATGTCGCCAGGCCTCCGTCGGACCGCGCCTGCCTACCCTGTAACTCACGACCTCACCGGACGTGGTTGCCACGATGACCCGGTTTCCATCGGTTGCGAGCCCGGCCTGTACCGCACCCTCGCCAACGCGATGCTCCCAGAGAACCAACAGGTCTCCACATGTGACCACCTCCACCGGAACAGCCCATTGCCGGGAGGAGCCATCGATATCCCGCGCCCGCACCTCCAACCTGTCGTGGCCCGGCACAACCCCACAGGCGTTTGATCCAGACCAGACTGACGGATTGCCGCGGTCCTCTGGCACCAGCTCGAGCCAGCCATCCTGGCGATGGTCAATGCCGGCATAGATATGATTGGGCCACATCCGTGCCTCTACCTGCATCGCGGCGGGAGTGAGGCCTTCCTGCAGATCCACCCTGATCCCGGCACCGGGGCCAGCCCCATCGATCAGTGCCGAGGTCCCGATTGGAAATCTTCTGTCCCTGGATAAGGGAATGGTGACCAGAAGCTCGCTGTCCGCCCCGTCCGCGTTCACCTCGACGGTTCTTACCTCCAGGAAGTCCCCAATCCGATCCACAAGGTGCA
>DATGPC010000151.1:0-3533 GCA_035305265.1 Thermomicrobiales bacterium
AGGAGGCCATACACGGAGAGAAGCACCAGGTACCCGCCGACGAATACCCGGCCGCGGCCGACGCGGTCCGCCAGTTGGCCCATCGGGATCGCGAGCAGCATGAAGATCAGAGCGGTGGCGACGTAGAGCAGCGGGAAGAACCCGACATTGAAATCAAGGCGACGCTGCAATGTGAGGTAGAGGAATCCGTCGCTCATCGTAGCTACGCTCAGGATCCCTCCGACGATCAGGAGCGCGCCGAATTTGCTGCCGCGGGCCAGGTTGAGCGCTTCGCCCAGCGAAGGCGGCGCTGAAAGTTGAGCGTCTGCGGTCGGCACAGGGTTCGGGTTCTGGACGAAGAGTCCGATCACGGCAACGCCAATGAGCGCAAAGCAAAAGCTCACGATGAAGACCGTGTCATAGGCGTCGGACCAAAGGGTCAGGATCAGGAAAGCGATCATCGGACCCATCATCGCGCCGGCGGTGTCCATGGCCCGATGGACGCCGAAGGCCGTAGCCAGCTTCTCCCGCTCCGTACTCAGCGAGATCATGGCATCCCGTGGTGCGGTGCGAATGCCTTTGCCGAGCCGGTCGACCAGCACTACCGAGGCCAGTAGCGTCCAGACGTTGCCGACCAGGAGCAGGCCGATTCGCGAGATGGCCGAGAAAGCGTAACCGGCGAACGCGATTTCCTTATGCTTGCGGGAACGGTCCGCCATGTATCCGGCGATGAGTCGGACGATGGCTGCACCGCCGAGGTAGAGACCATCGATCACGCCGAAGGCGAACGGGGAGAGTCCGAGATTGAGCACGAGGTACATCGGAAGGATGGTGCTGACCATCTCGGCGGAGATGTCGGTGAAGAGGCTCGTGAATCCGAGCATCAGGACCGTGGCGCTGACCCTGGGCCTGGTGAGCCGGAAGCGTTTTCCTTTTTCTCCCCGACGCAATACCTGGCCTGAGTTCTCGATCTGATACACAGGTCGCTCCATTATCTGTCGGCCGTCGACGTTCGACCGATTGCGGCACAGGAAGGCACACATCGCCTAACGGCGAAGCAGGCTGCGTTGCCGCTCCCGTTGTGGTTGTGATTGGCTCTCAGGACCCTGTATGCACATTATTGTAATGTCGAATTGGATTATCGGCAATACCCAATAATCGGCGAGCCTCGCTGCTGGTAGATTGGCCGGGAAACCGGGCAGGTTCGCGGAGTGATATCGGGCAAGATCGAGATTGCGAAAGGCAGCGGGAGGTGCTATGGACGAGTACCTCTCGCTGCCTGGCTAGATTGGACGCTCATTTGAGCAGCAGTCTTGTTACTGATGGAGAAGCTGAGAAGCTGCGTCTGGGAGAGACGTCATGGATGTCTTCCTAGCCGCGCTGACGGCGTTCCTCCGGAAGGGCACGCTCCGCTTCAGCCGCGGTGAGCTCGTCATCCGAGGGGTGGGTGAGGCGATAGAGCGCGACGGCGAGGACCGCTCCCGCCAGGGGTGCGATGATGAATACCCACAGTTGGCTGAGTGCCCAGTCACCGACGTAGACCGCTGGCCCAATGCTTCTCGCGGGATTCACGGAGGTGTTGGTGACCGGTATCGACACCAGATGGATGAGCGTGAGCACCAGCCCGATCGGGATCCCGGCAAACCCGACAGGGGCAGCCCGGTGGGTCGCTCCAAGCACGGTCAGGACGAGGAACGCGGTGAGGACAACCTCCACGATCAAGGCCGCCAGGAGGCCGTATCCGTTCGGGGAATGATCGTCGTACCCGTTGGCGCCGAGGCCCATCGCTCCGGCGTCATAACCACCGGGGAGGTCACGCGCGACGAGCAGCAGCACGCCAGCCGCGACGATCGCGCCAATCACCTGCGCAACGACGTAGCCGGCGGCAGACCGAGATCCGATCTTTCCGGTGAGCAGGAGCCCGAGGGTCACGGCAGGGTTGATATGACATCCGGAAATCGGGCCGATCGCGTAGACCATCGCCAGCAACGACAATCCGAACGCGATCGAAACGCCAAGCGCTCCGACGGCTTCCCCGGCGATCACGGCGGTGCCGATGCCCCCGAAGACGAGAACGAATGTGCCGATCATCTCGGCGATGTACTTCCTCGATTCCGTTCCCATGGCTCACCTCGATTGTAGACGCGAAGGGAGGTCGCGCTCTCCCGTTTCCCCATTCTAGGGGATCACGCCTTTCAAGTTGCTGTTCTTGGAATGTGTCTGGGATTGCCCCTGAGACGCAAAAAAAGCCCCGGTCTTGTGACCGGGGCTTTCGGGGTGGGCCCCCAGGGATTCGAACCCTGAACCTGCGGATTAAGAGTCCGTTGCTCTGCCGTTGAGCTAGAGGCCCGGGGAGATAATACGTGAACACCATACCGGTGTCAAATGATTTTTCGCCTTTATTTCCCCGAGCCTCTCGCTTTCGGTCTACAGCACGCCGCCGAAGACCTGCACGGCAATGCGATCGGGTTCGACCAGCTTGCCGCGCTCGGACATGATCGAGGCGACTCGCTGCTGAACAGCTTGCGTGATCAAGGTTCTGGTTTCGTCGGCGGATGCGCCGAAACGGACGTTGTCAACCGCGAGGACGACATCCTTGCCGTTGAATCCCTCCGCCAGAACCGAAGCTCGAACGCCGATCGTCAGGCGGCCGGCTGCCGTTTTCGAATGGCTCGCCCGGACGACGGTTGCGGCCACGTGGGCGAGGGCCGACGACGCGCCTGCCTGCGTTGCGGTCAACGCGGTGGGCACTGCTGCGGCCGCCGCTGCCGATCGCATGAATGTCCGGCGTGATACGCCAGGCTTGCTGGTCATGATGCTCCTCCTGGTGCGAGATGACGTGGAAGACCTCCCGCACGTCTGGTCTGACACGGGAAGGACTACGTCGTTGGCGTGGCCGGCGGCGTCTCAAGTTGCTCGTTCTGGGGGAAGGTCTCGGGAGCGACCGGAGGCAGCTCCGGACGGTCGCCAACGGGCTCTGCCGGCGCGATGCCGAACTGGCCCTGGCCATCCAGTGTTGGTCCACTCGTGAAGCGGCCCTCGAGCGGCATGACGTCGTCGCCAATGCGCGTGTCGACGTAGAGATGCTGGAAGTCCTGCACCTGCTGATCGTGCGGGAAGCTGTTCGGGATTGGGAGGACGCCCTCATTGCCGCCGAGCTCTTCGATGACGGCCAGCCACTGCTGCTGGTGCATGTCGTCACGAGCGATCAGAAAGGCGAGCATGTCCTTCATCCCGGGGTCGTCGGTCATGTTGTAGAGGCGGGTCGCAAGGACCCGGCCCGTGGATTCGGCGACGACGTTGGAGTACATGTCGGCCGCGAGGTTGCCGTTTGCATAGACGTGGGAAGCGTCGAACGGAACGCCGTCGGAATCGACCGGCATCGCGTTGAGTCCGACCGAGAGATAGTGCTTGGCGCTCATGCCACCGAGGATGGCCGCCATGGCCGGGTCCTGGGCGACCGCCTCATCCTGCAGCGACGTCGGTGCGCCTTCGAGGTTCAGGGCCACGGCGGTCGAGAGCATCTCGATATGGGCAATCTCTTCGGTTGCGGT
>DATGPC010000152.1:0-7083 GCA_035305265.1 Thermomicrobiales bacterium
GCCTGGAGCCAGTCACGCCGTGGGCCGTTGACGGTCTTGCTGGTCTTGATCTTGACGACCTGGGCGTTCTGGAGCTTGTAGTCCAGCGGGACCATCTGGCCGTTCACGGTTGCGCCGACGCACTGGTGGCCGACCTGGGTATGGATGCGATAGGCGAAGTCGACCGGCGTCGCGCCGTTGGGCAGCTCGATGATGTCCCCGGCCGGCGTGAAACAGTAGACCATGTCCTGGAAGACATCGGACTTGAGCGACTCGACGAATTCCTCGGCATCTGCAACTTCGTCGCGCCAGTCCATGAGCTGGCGCAGCCAGGTGATCTTGGCTTCGAGGCGCTGATCGCCCTTCGTGCCTTCCTTGTAGCGCCAGTGGGCGGCGATACCGTATTCGGCGACCTGGTGCATCTCGTAGGTGCGAATCTGGATCTCGACCGGATGCGCCTCCGGCCCGATCACGGCCGTATGAAGGCTCTGGTACATGCTTTCCTTCGGCGTCGCAATGTAGTCGTCGATTTCGCCGGGAACCGGGTGCCACTTGCTGTGCACCAGGCCAAGGACGCTGTAGCAGTCCTGCACCGTGTTCACGAGAATACGGATGCCGATAACATCATAGATCTCCTCGAACGGCCGGTTCTTGCGGTTCATCTTCCGGTAGATCGAGTAGATGTGCTTCTTGCGGCCGTACATCTCGGCCTTGATGTTCGCGCCGCGCAACAGCTCGTCCAGCTCGGCGGTGATCTTCTCGAGCATCGCCTGGGTGTCTTTGCCGCGCGCTTCGATCTCGGCCGAGATCGCCGCATACTCGGCCGGCTGGAGATAGCGAAAGGCCAAGTCCTCGAGCTCGGACTTGACCTGCCAAATACCCAACCGATTCGCCAGCGGGGCGTAAATCTCCATAGTCTGCTGGGAGATACGCTGCTGTTTGTGAGGCGGCATCGAGCCGAGAGTACGCATGTTGTGCAGGCGGTCGGCGAGCTTGATCAGCACGACGCCGATATCGTCCACCATCGCGAGGAACATCTTGCGCAGGCTCTCCGCCTGCTGGTCACGCTCGCGCGCAGCCTTCTCCCGGCCATCGTCTCCGTCCGGAGACCACGGGATCTGCCCGAGCTTGGTGGTGCCATCGACGAGATGCGCAACGCGCTCGCCGAAGATCTCCTGGAGCTGTTCCAGCGAAACCTCGGTGTCTTCGACGACATCGTGCATCAGCCCGGCCGCGATGGTCTCGCTGTCGAGATGCATGCGGGCCAAGATATGGGCGACCTCGAGCGGATGGACGATGTACGGCTCGCCGGATTTCCGGACGACGCCATCGTGAGCGTGGTAGGCGACCAGGAAGGCGCGGGCGACCATCCGGAGATCACCGGCATGCTGATCCTGCGAGAGCGCATCGCTCAGGCGTTGCAGTGAGTCACGGACCGATTCCTCGAACTCATCCGGTGGCACACCAACGAGCGGGCTCTCACCTTCGCGGAAGGAGCTGTCCCGGTACAGGTCAATCGTTTCAAGAAGCGTCATCCGCTCCGCCGCGGTAATCGTAGCTACCATGAACTCCACTCCGTCGCCTGAAAGCCGGCGACGAGCGCTCCTGAACGCCACAGATTGGAAGGGGCACGAGACGGGGCCGCGATCCCAACCCGATCGCGTCGTGTGTAGCGAAGTTTAGGCCGATTGTGATTTGACGTCAATTACGCTCTGTCGTAAGCGTTTTCAACGCGTCGAGTTCCGAAGAAGATAAGGCGATCGCAGCCCGGGACACAGGACGACCCCGGAGAGCCTTCCACAGGGCTCCCCGGGGTCAAGCATGGGATGGATATTGATCCGGGTCAATGGTTGGACATGACCTCGGCCGGGTTCACGGACGGGCGATGCCCGTCCGGTGCGGAGGCAACACGCATGGCGTGCCTCGAACGGGTGAGCATATGCCGCGCGCTGGCGAGAAGGGCGGAGGCGCCCCCTGGCTGGTCGCCACGCGCGAGACGGACCTGCTCGCGTCTCAACGCATCACGATGCTGCTTCCGGATGTTCTCGTAGAGTCGACGCTCGTCCTCGAACTGGGTGCTGGCAGTGCTCATTACGCGATCCCCTGCATGCTCATCGGCTGGCGGGTCCCACCCGATTCTGGAAGGGCAAGCTCCGGATCGTGATCCGTAGAAGTACGGCATTCGCCACGCGCGCAGTACCTAATTCGCTGACATTGACGCGTCCTCGTCCCCAAGCGCTTCGCCAGCGTCGACCAGGCCACCGGCAATCGCGGCCGTGACAGCGGCGGTCCGGGTCCGGACGCCGAGTTTGGCGCGAAGCCGGGCGACGTGCGCCTCGACCGTCCGCACGCTGAGGTAGAGGAGGTCTGCCATCTCGCGATCCGAACGTCCGGCGACGAGCAGGCGCAGGATTTCGTGTTCCCTTGGCGACAATGTGATCTCGCTGGCATGGGGCGTACGCTCGGCGACCTCACCGGGCGGAGAGACTTGCTCGACCTCGGCGATCGCCTCGACCAGGGTCAACCTGGCGCCGGCCGCCCACGCCTCATCGAACGCCCGCTCACCCAGCATGACCCGGGTCGCAGCCTTCAGCCGATCGTGAAGCACGGGGCTCGACGAGACCGGAAGCGATACGCCAAGCTGCCGTCGCAGAGAATCGGCGGCTGCCAGCAACCGGACGGCGCGCGCATGATCGTCCCAGGACGCTGCCGCCAACGCCGCGCCGGCCAGGATATCGACGAGGACACGCTGGTCGATGTCCTCCCGCAGGAGGTCGAAACACTCCCGGTAGTAGGCCAGAGCGCGGGCATGATCTCCCTGCTCGCGGGCGATGAACCCGAGGTCGCGGAGGGACCGGATGGCGCCAAGCAGGTACCCCTGCTCCCGGCAGATCCTCAACGACATCTCATGACGCACGGTGGCAAGCTCGAGATCGCCACGATTGAACGCGGTCATCCCCATATTCGCCAGCGTGCGTGCCGTCATGGCCGCGGTCACCGGAGGCTCACCGCATTCGGCTGCCAGCCCGAGCGCTTCCTCCAACACCTGCTCGGCACGCTCGTACTCGTCCAGGAAATTGGCGACGGCACCTTGCCAGATCAGGGCGAGCGCAACGGTCAGCGGGTCGCCCCGATCGCGCAGGACAGCCATGCCCTCGTCCTGTAGCTCGCGGGCGCGCGTCGGCTCGTCCTGAAGGCTGAGGAACATCGCCAGCTGCACCTGCAGCCTGGCCCGCACATCTTCGGGCGGCTGCAGGTCGTGGGCCAGCATGCGTTCCAGCCAGGTCCGCGCCTCGAAGTAGTGATTGTGCTCGTACCAGAAGCCGGCCAGCGACAGCACCATGCGTTGCAACCGGTCGACATCTCCGACCTCAAACATCCACTCCAGCGCAGCACGGATGTTGGCGTGCTCGCGTTCCAGGAGGGCCAGTTCCCGCTCGCCACCGGGAGTGATCGCAGCGTGCCGGGTCCGCTCCACGAGATCGAGATACCAGCCCACATGCCGGTCACGAACCTCGTGCTCCTCGCCTTTGCCGCGCAGCCGATCGAGGGCGAAGCGCCGGATGGGTTCCAGGAGGTGGAATCGCCCCTCCCCTGCCCGGCTGTCCCGCAGCACGAGGCTCTTGCTGACAAGGGATGCCAGGAGGGGGAGCGCATCCTGCCCGGTCGTGCCTTCTCCGGACGGCGTTCCTTGTCCAGCAAAGACGGCCGCGATGGCGTCGAGCCCGAACCCGCCAACAAAGATGCCGGCACAGCGAAAGAATCGCTGCTCATCGGGGGTGAGCAGGTCATAGCTCCAGCGGATGGCGCTCTCCATCGTGCGAAGGCGGTCGGGTGCGTCCCGCGGCCCCGGGAGCGGCAACGGGAGTCCTGTCTCGATGCGATCCAGGAGGTCGGCAGGGGGCAAGACGGTGATATGCGTGGCGGCGAGCTCGATCGCCAGGGGGATCCCGTCCAAATAGCGGCAGATCGCAGCGATGTCTGGCGCATTCGCGGCGGTCATCCTGAAGCCGGGATCGACCGCACGCGCCCGATCGACAAAAAGCCTGACCGCCGGAATCCGCGCGAGGTCGGTGACCGACGCGCCGTCATGCCGGGCCGGGAGATCGAGTGGCGGTACCGGCAACACGTGCTCCCCGGTGATCCGAAGCGGGGCCCTACTTGTCGCCAGGATCGAGACACCCGGAGCCGCCCGGAGCAACTCGGCAACGAACGGAACCGCGTCGAGCACATGCTCCATATTGTCCAGAACGAGCAACGTAGCGGTGTCGAGGAGGTTATCCAGCAAGCGGTCGCGAGGATCGGCACGCTCCCCGCCCGGACGTCCCAGAGCGGTCGCGATCATGGACGCGACCAGTCCGGCATGGGAGACGGAGGCCAACGGAACGAGATGAACGCCGTCGGAAAAGGCGTGCTCGATCTTGCGGGCGATCTCGAGCGAGAGGCGGGTCTTGCCGATGCCTCCGGGGCCGGTGAGCGTCAGGAGCCGGACCTCGTCCCGACGCAGCAGTTCCAGGGCAAGGCTCAATTCCCGCTCCCGACCCACCAGCGGAGCGAGGGAGGTCGGAATCCGTGGTGGATGAACCCTGGTGTGGAACGGAGAGGATGCTGTGTTGGTCATCCGGGTACCCGACCCAACGGTCTCTCCCGGGCAGCGACGCGCACGGCGCACGCTCATTCGAGCGATTGGGAAAATCCCGGGATGAAGATAATCTGTCGCCCTCTCAGGGTAGCATCGGATACCTTGCCAACATTGCCCGGGTCAATGGCCCGGTTGCTGGATGGCTGTGCTGGAAGCCGAACTTGCGCGTTCCGAGGTTTCCGGGGAGTCCAGCCAGAAGCTCCCGAAAACCTGGATCGCGAAGAGCACCATGCCAAGCGAGGCGACCGTGCAGGAGAGTCGGACGAGATCGGCACTGGCGTTGCCGTACATCCACATCCCCATCGAGACCATGCTCCCGAGTGAGCCCACGGCCATGATCGCGATCTGGAGTGGCGCGAGGGAGGGCCATCGCTGGCCACTGGTTCCGGCGATGCGGGGGATGAACCCGTAGCCAAACCCGGAGATGAGGAGCCCGGCGAAGCCATAGAGGTTGGCGGACACATGAGCGCCACGGAGGCGCGGACCGGTGCCGGGATCCACGGCAAACATGACGCCGAACGCCACGCCGATCGCGAGGAACGCCATCGCGACGACGATGCCGACACGCACCTGCCCCGGCGTGTGCGTGGCCATCGGCAGGATGTTCCCGGCCCATGCCATCATCGCGACGGCCATCAGCGGTCCGGCGATGAAGAACAGCCGCTCGATATCCCACGCCAGGGCAATCACCATGAGCGGGAAACTCACGAGGTAGGCGTACAGGTGCACCTGCACGAGCCGGATCGAGCGCCAGGGGCGTCCCGTCCAGCGCGAAAGCATGTGATACGACGTGCCCGAGGCCATCGAGAAGAAGAAGCCGAGCAGCAAGACGTGCGCCCAGACGAGATCCCAGCGCCCGAACCGTGGCGTCCAGACCGAGAGCACCAATCCGAGCCCCGTACCCGCGATCGACATCAACCCGGAGATGATCGTGAACGGGATGGCGAGGCGGTCGACGCGCTGCTGGTTGGTGCGCTGGTCCCTCGGGACCTTCGACGGCCGCGACGGGCCTGGCTGCCGGAACAACAGCCCGATGTTCGCCATGAAGAGCACCGCCCCGATGGTCGCCAACAGGTGCCCCGTGATCTCCATCGCGTCGATACGATAGCCACGGCCGAAAAAGACGAGCCATGCACCGATCACACCTGCGCCGATCTGGGTTGCAATCAGGCCGAGCGACGCCCACTGTCGTCCGGAGTGCTCCGGCACCGAGTGGATGTTGATCCCGTAAATCATGATCGTGACGCCGCCCAAAATCGCCAGGGCAACGGAGGCGGACCACCAGGCAGGCTGCTCCGGGCTCGCGCCGGCCGCCAGCAACGCGACGGCGAGCGCGATCGGGGCCATGACGAGCGAAAGGGCGATGAGCGAGCGTTGCATGGTGCTGTGTTCCTTGCGCCGGCCTGGCGGCGTCATTGACGGGAGGTCAGGACTTCGCGGTGGCCGCGCCCATCCTGTTCCTGCCGTAGATGCGTGGCCAGATCTGCGAGATGAAGATGACGATCGCGCCGACTTGCAGGACGCCTGAGAGCGCGAGGATGCCGATGGAGAGGCCGCCTGCGTTCCCGATGCGCTCCATCGGCTCGCCGATCGCTCGGAGGATCATGCCGGCATTGAGCATGATGGCGCCGGCGAAGGCGGGTGCCTCACGGTACCCGAGAGGGCGCTCCGGGTTCCGCTTTCGCGGCAGGAGCCAGTACGCGATGCCGATCACGAACTGGACGAACCACCCGACGAAGAGCATGTGCCCATGCGTCGGCTGCAGCCACTGGCGCCAGTTGCCGGGAATCTCGCGGTCCACCAGCATCAGGGCGCCAACGACGAAGCCGCTGAGCATCCAGACGAGAGAGGCCCGGACGGTTACGATCGAGAATCGGTCCAAGGGATCATCCTGTCCGGACCGGGCCGCGCGCTACGCACGTCCCCGGTTGTGCAGCGGCTCGACCCACGAGCACGCTTCGTAACCCTCGACGACCACGTCGGCCTGGATCGCGCCCCGCATAATGACGATGGGCTGCGGCGTCACGGCAAGGACGCGCTCAGCCACGCTGCCGACCCGTCGCCGGGAGGCCCGGCCGCTCCCGTGCGTGGTCATCACGATCAGGTCGCCGTCCTGCACGTTCTCGGTCAGGCAAGCATTCACCGGACCGAACAGGAGGTCCGAGTGCACCTCGACGCCGTCTTTCCTCAGCTGGTCCTCGGACTGCCGCAACGCCCAGTGCGCGGTCTGCCGGAGGTCCGAGATGATGCCCCACGCCTCGGGATCGTAGGCGTAGGCGGCCGGGATCACCCGCGAGGGGTCGATCACCATGACGAACTGGACGGGCAGGTTGCCCATCCGGGCCAGCCGTGACGCCAGGGGAATGGCCTGCGCGGCGGTCGCCGACCCATCGAGCGGTACGACAATTCGATCGATCGGCCCGAAACGCGGTTCCTCGCCAGCCGGCACGCGCAGGACCAGG
>DATGPC010000153.1:0-9601 GCA_035305265.1 Thermomicrobiales bacterium
CGGCCGCTGGCGACGCGCATCGCCTCCCACCAGCTCATCTCGACCGTGCCTTGTGGCTCGCCCTCCCCCAGCGCCAGCGTCTTGTCCTCGGTGAGGATGCGCAAGGGCGGAATACCGTCCTGCTTGAAGATGTAGTCCAGCGCGTTGAGGTAAAAGAGCACCGCAGACGTCACCGCTGGCAACTCCCGGCCTTGGGTGTTGCCGATCGCGCCACGAATATCGAATTCGTGCGTGATGATATCGGCCATCATCACCTGCCCGAACGCCTGGAACGCCCATGGGCTGGAGTTGGCGCGGAGATGCCACTCTGCCCCGATATCGGTCACGCTGCGGTGCCGGTAATCCTCGACCTGACGGGCGGTCCAGGCATCCTCCCCGACCTCGTCGGTGTCTCCCTTGGCGATATCGCGGATCGCGCCACAGAGGTGCGCGACGACGTCCTTCACCGTCCAGCCCGGGCACGCCGGAACGGGCGTATCGACGTTCTGGTTGTTGACGAGCGTCATGATCCGGCCCATCGATTCGCGGTAGATCGTCCCGTAATCCGGCATGGTGTCTCCGTGGCAGTGTCGAAAGGATTACCGCCGCACCTTGTGTGCGGCGTTTGAGGCGAGAAGGCGCCGCACACCGGGCACAGGCGAGGTGCTGCGGTACGGGAGTTACTGCTCTCCCATCAACTCGCGTGCAATGGCCGCCGCCCGGTCCTTGTCGTCAGGGGCGAGATCGCCGTCGATGACCATCTCGCGCAAGTGGTCCTTGATGTCGGCGATCCACTTGCCGGGCGGGCGATCGAACATCGCCATCAGCTCGTTGCCGTCCAGCGGGCTTTGCAGCTCCTCGAGCGCGCGTTCTTCCTCCAGCCTCGCGATATGTTCGCGCAGCGTCTGGACGCGGGCGGCGGCGGCGCGCTGCTTGTGGGCACGGCCGGAGGTCACGTCGGCGGCGGCGAGGTCGATGAGATCGTGCAGCACGTCACCCGCCTCCAGCGCAAGCCGGCGCACCGCGCTGTCGGTCCACGTCTCGGCATCGTACGACGCCGGGCGCAGATGCATGTCGACCAGCTTGCGGACATGCTGCCGCGTCTGCTTGTCCGCCTTGAGCCGCCCGAGCAGCTTCCAGGCGATATCCGCGCCCACATGCTCGTGCCCGAAGAAATGCACCTCGCCCCGCGCGTCTACCGAGCGAGTCAGCGGCTTCGCGGCGTCGTGCAGCAATGCGGCCCAGCGCACCTTCGGGCGCGGCGGCGCCTGCATGATGACTCGCTTGGTGTGATGCCACAGGTCTTTCTCGCGATGCACGCCCGGATGCCGCTCTGCCTCCTGCGCCAGGGGCAGCAGCTCAGGCATCGCGATGGTGAACAGCCCGGTATCGAGCAAGACGTCCATCGCATGGTCGGCATATGGGCCGCAGAGCAGCTTCGTCAGCTCGGACAGGATCCTCTCGGCGCTGATCGTTTTGAGCGTCTCCGCCTGCCGCTCCATCGCGGCACGCGTTTCCACCTCTACCGCGAAGCCGAGCTGCGAGACGAATCGGGCCACGCGCAGGAGACGCAGCGGATCCTCCGCGAAGCGTTCATCGGGATCGCCGACGGCGCGCAGCAGCCCCATCGCGATATCCGCTTGCCCGTAGAACGGGTCGACGATTTTTCCGCTTTCCACGTCGATGGCGATCGCGTTGACGGTGAAATCGCGCCGCGCGAGATCCTCCTCGATCGACGTACCGAATGCGACGTCCGGATGCCGGCTGCCCGGCTCGTACTGCTCGCTGCGGTAGGTCGTGATCTCCACCGGGACCGGGCCGCTACCACCGGCTTCCATGACGATGCCGATCGTGCCGAACTTCTCGCCGATATCGTAGAGCCCGACGTTCGGGATACGCGCGCCGATTTTCTTCGTCACGGAAGGCGGAACGGACGTCGCGAAATCGAGATCGGACGGCACCTCACGCTCCAGCAACAGGTCCCGCACCGGCCCGCCAACGAGATAGAGCTCCGCTCCGGCGGCCGCAAAGGCGTCGGCAAGGGTCGTCACGATCGCCCGCTGGTCGACGGATAACTTGTCGAGCAACGAGGGTGCGTCCTGTTGAGCCGGTTCTGGTGCGTTCGGTGTCTGGTCAGGCATTGTGCGGGCGATGTTCTCCTCGTTCGGGCGCCATGTCTCGGAGGCAGCCATACCGACGGCTAGTTTAACCAACGGGCGCTCATCAGGAGGGATCGGCAAGGATCACGATTGCGGATCGTGTTTCGCGTTTTCGAGGAAAACGTCGATTGCCGCCATGATCCATTCCCAGGCGTCCTGCAGCTCCTGGTCATATGGCATCCGTTTGATGGTGGCGATGAGCTTCCAGTACTGGGCGTGACGAGGGTCATGCGTCGTCACCATGTGCCCAAGCACCTTTCGCACCTGCGATTCGTCGCCCTGGATCCCGGCGAGATCATCGACCCATTGCTGGACGATACCGCGCGCGGTCTCAGATGCCGGATCGATCCCGTCCCGCAACGCCTGGCGAACCCGCTCCACAAAGGCCGCCTGCTGCGCCTGCCATTCCCCGAGCGAAATCCGGCCAGAGGCAACGAACTCCGACCAGAACGGAGCCGCGGTGCGCCGGATCGTCTCGGCGAACGACGGATCCTCGATCATCTCGACCAATTCGATCCAGGCCGTCAGCTGATCGTCCTCGAGGTCGTCGGGAATGTCATCGACCGCCGCGCTCAGGAAGGACGTCCACCAGTCCTCGTCGACGGGAACGTCCTCGACGCCCAGCTCCAGCCGGTTGCGCAGGAAGGCGCTCCGCTCGGCCGTGGAAAGCAATGCGAGCGCGCGTCCGCGTTCCGGGTGCCCGGGCACATCGTTCCGCTCGAGGGCGCGCTCCAGGATCAGGCGCTGGCGGCGAAGGGTCCGCTCCTGCACGGCGATGGCCTCGATCTGGATGCGCACGGCGTCGTCGGGGTCGAGATTCCGCTCGAGCACCTCGCGGATCGTCGCGATGTCGAAGCCGGCAGCGCGAAGGGTGCGGATCGTCTCCAGGCGCACGACGTCCGGCTCGGCGTAGCGCCGGTACCCGGCGTCGGTCACCTCGGCCGGAGGCAAGACTCCCTGATCGGAATAGAAGCGGATCGTCTTGACCGGGACGCCCGTGCGCCGCGACAGCTCGCCGATCTGCAAGGTTTGGTGGGTCGTGGTTGCCATTTCGTCGCCCTCCCTTGACTCTCCGGTAACGGGAGACTCCAGCATACGACATCGAGGGCCGCTGACAACGACGTTGTGCCCGGGATGTACATCAGGAGGAAAGACATGACAGACGTGACATCACAACGCACCTTGCATCGCACCGCCGACAACGGCAATGTCACCATCGAAAGCGTGGATGCCATTACCGGCCAGCGCGCGATGTTCGAGGAAACCGATCCGGAGAAACAACGACGCATCGGGATCGAACAGGTCGCCGAGCCGCTGCGCTTCTGGTGGGAGCCGATCAAGGACGCGCCGTGGATGACGGTGAAGCCGGAGACGGACGATGCGCTCGGGTTCGCGCTCATGCTGAATATCGCCCCGCCCGAGATGGACCGCGCCAAAGCGCTGGAGATGCTGGACCGGTTCGTGAAGGCCGACAGCCTGGCGGTCTGCACCGACGCGATCGTGCAGACCTTTGACCGGCTGGCGCCGTCCGACCACGGCATCGAGCTGCCGACCATCCGATACACGTTGGCGTTGGCGAACGAGGCGATCCGGACCGAGCGGGACAACAATGCGGCGTACATCGGCGTCGGCGGCACACCGGGCTCCATCCTGATGGCGGCCCTGCCGAACGACTACAACCTGCCGCGCCTGGCGCCGATGGCGGCGCACGAGGCGCATCACAACGTTCGGCTCACCTATGAGCCGTGGAATCCGGCGACGATCACGGTCGGGCAGTACCTCGTCATCGAGGGTCTCGCCGAGGCGTTCTCCGTGGAGATGTTCCGCGAGGACCTGCTCGGACCGTGGACGCTGATGCACAGTGAGGAGACACTGCAACAGTACCGGGCTGTCTTCCGCGAGGCGCTGGAGCAGACGGGCGATCCGAGGCCGTACATGTTCGGCGACTGGGCCGCGGAGCAGTTCCACTACGAGGCGAAAGGCCTGCCGAACTACATCGGCTACGGCATGAGCTACCGGGTGGTGAAGTCGTTCGTCGAGGCGACGGGCATCAGCGCGACCGAGGCGACGTACATGCCGTGGAAGGAGATCGCCGAGCGCTCACCATGGCTCTGGGAAGAGTAACGGCAGGAAACGGAGTATTTGCGTACTTCATCCCGCTCCGGTCAATCCGCGCAAGGTCTCTACGAGATCATCCATCGGCTCGCGGGCGGTCACCACATAGCGGCGACCGTCCCGGGTCAGGATCATCACGCCATGATGGCCACCAGTGGAGAAAAGCATCCCCTTCTCGCTCCGGCTCGTGCCCTTGATACCCCAGCCGCCGTAGTCGCGCATCGGATCGATCTTCACGGCATCGACAGAGGCGATCTCCCGGAACGGGATCGTCCGGCGAAACATAGGCCAGAAGCCCATCCGCACGGAGTCACTCCGGACCGTGATATGGGCGTGCATCAGTTGCTCGACGACGATCAACGCCACCATGAGCACGCCAGCGGTCACCATCGCCACCGGTCCGACCCCGTCATCGGTGAGCATGAAAATGAAAACGAGCCCGAGCATCGGGGCAGCGGGCAGGAGAAGGACGAGACGCAGCCCCGGTGTCAGGAAGTCACGCCGGGTCCTGTTCATGAACGCTCACTCCTCGTCGGTATCTCGTTCGATAAGCCGGGTCAGCAACCGCAGGAGGGTCTGGCGCTCGGCATCGTCCAGCGGCCCGATCACCGCCTCGCACGCGACATCCAGCGCCTGGGCCAGCGGATCGAGCGCCTCGCGCCCGTCGTCCGTCAATTCCAGCTGGATGGCGCGCCGGTCATTCGCATCCGGCACCCGCTCGACCAGTCCCTGCTTCTCGAGCGCGTCGACCATCGTGGTCAGTGTCCTTGCGGTCACCCCGAGATCCAGCGCGATATCGACCATGCGGCTCGACGTGTCGTTCACCTGCGCGGCATGAACCGCGAAGAGCAGGTTGGCCCGGGCGAACGACATCCCCTTCGGGAAGGATCCCTGCGCGAGGCGAGTATTGACGAACCGGTCGATCAGGTGCGCCAGCCATACGATCGACGAAGAGATCTCCAGCGCTTCGCCCGTTCCCCGGTCCATACCCTTGCTCCTCGCGGCCTCTACGGATAATCCGAATGTGGATTATCCGGCATATGGTGACAGGATGGCAAGGCGACGGTCTGTGCGCCCCCTACGATGACCACTGCGTCAGTCATCGACGGGGATGAATCGTGCCGCAAGGGGTTGCCGTCTGGACCGATTGACGCTTCATCGCGAGAATCGCACCGAATCGCGAGGTGTCTCGTCCACCGACAGTGAGAACACATCCGGGCGCGCATAGTGACCCACCGGATCGAAGTCGTAGCGGGCACGCGCGATGTCGTCGAGATCGATCGTTGCCGTGACCAGACCCTCACCACCGACCTTCGGTCCGGCAAGCACATCTCCCAGCGGCCCGACGATCACGCTGCCGCCGTTGATCAGCGGGCGATTCGGCTCCCATCCCGGCGCGTCCGTGCCCATCTCCGTCGGCGACGGCTGCACCTGGCAGGCGCTGACCACGAAGCAGCGTCCTTCGTACGCGATGTGCCGCATCGACGTCTGCCACATCTCCCGCTCATCGACCGTCGGCGCGCACCAGATGTCGACGCCCTTCGCGTACATCGCCGTGCGCAGCAGCGGCATGTAGTTCTCCCAGCAGATCGCCGCGCCGACGCGACCCACGGCGGTATCCGCGACAGTCAGCGTGGATCCATCACCCTGCCCCCAGATCAGGCGCTCGCTGGCGGTCGGCATGAGCTTGCGGTGCTTGCCGACGTAGCCCTTCTCCGGATCGATGAAGACGGCGGTGCAGTACAGCGTCGAGCCGCCCCGCTCGATCACGCCGGCAACGAGGAACGCGCCGGTTCGGCTGGCGAGCCCTTCCAGCGCCCCGATCTCCGGCCCCGGGACGTCCACGGCGCGCTCGAAGTAGCGCCGAAACGCCTCGCGCCCTTCCGGCAATCGGTAACCGAGGTAAGTGCCGAACGTCTCCCCCTTCGGGTAGCCGCCGAGCAACGCCTCCGGCATGACGACAAGCTTCGCGCCCGAATCGGCGATCTCCCGCTCATACCCGAGGATCTTCTCCAGCGTCGCGGCGGTCCCTTCCGGCGACGACCCGAGCTGCAGCGCGGCAATAATGGTATTTGGCATGGTGCCCCTCCTTCACTGGCATCCTACCCGTAGCGCCGCACCTTGTGTGCGGCGACCCTACAACCAGACGGCGCCGCACACAAGGTGCGGCGCTACGGGGCCTGAGCTGTATGCATAAAGAAAGCCGCCCTACGAGGGACGGCTTTCCTGATTCCGGCGTCGATTGGAGATTACTCCTTGGCCCGGCGCTCGAAGAGCCAGACGGAGAGCGGCATCGTGATCACCAGCGAGCCGATAAGCCACGCCATCGCGAGCCATCCTTTGTTCCCGATCTCCGGGTAACCGGTCAGCAGACCACGGGTTGCATCCACCGTCAGGGTGAACGGCTGGTTCGCAGCGAAGCCCTGCAGCCACCCCGGCATGAACTCCGGCCGGGTGAACGCGCTACTAACGAAGGTCAGTGGCATGATCAGGCTGAACCCGATCGAGTTCACCGCCTCGATCGTCTTGAGCCAGAGGCCGACGGCCGCACCAATCCAGCTCATCGCGAACGCCACCAGCAGCATCAGCCCGATCGCCGCGATCCAGTTCATGACATCGCCGGTCGGGCGGAACCCGACCATCAGGCCAACCACGATCGTGATCGTCGTCGTGAAGATCGCGATCGCCATGTCGGTCAGCACCCGGCCAAGCAGGACCGAGAAGCGGGACATCGGGAGCGCCATGAAGCGGTCCATCAGGCCCTCTTTTGCGTCGGTCGCGAGGCCGAGCGCGGTGTTCATGCCGCCGAAGACGATACCCTGCAGCAGGATCCCGACGACCAGGTAGTTCACGGCGTTCTCGCCCGCCGGCATCGTCGCCTGCACCGTTCCGCCGAAGATGTAGCGGAACATCAGCAGGAACATAAGCGGCATGACGGTCACGCCGATGAGCCAGTCGAGCTGACGTGGCACACGGATCAGGCCACGCTTCGCGAGAACCAATGAATCCGAGAGCATCTCCGCAAACGCGCTGCGCCGGACAGGTGTCAGGTCCACAGCGGACGCGTGTCGGTCTGACCCGGACGGGGCCAGGACCGTCAATGTTCCATCACTCATGCGGCCTCCTCTGTCTTGTCATCGCCTTCGCCGTTCACCGGCTTTTCTTCGGCGGTATGCCCGGTCAGCTGGAGGAAGACATCGTCCAGCGTCGGGCGGCGCAACGTCACGTCGGTAATCTCGAGTCCGGCGTCATCCAGCTTGCGGATCGCCTCCGCCAGCCGCGTCGAGCCGGCCGGGAACGGCACGGTCACCTGCCGCGCCTGGGTATCGACATGCAGATCGCTGTCGCTGTGGTCCCCATCGACGATCGAGAGCAACACGCGACCGGCACGAACGAGATCCCCGGCCTGCCCGAGGCCAATCGTCAGGCGCTCGCCGCCAAGCTGGTTCTTCAGCTCATGCGCCGCACCCTGGGCGATAATTTGGCCGCGGTCGACGACTACGATCCGGTTCGCCAGCTGGTCGGCCTCCTCCAGGTACTGCGTCGTGAGCAGCACCGTCGTGCCCTCATCGACAAGGTCCCGGATGACCTCCCACATATCGTTGCGGCTACGCGGGTCGAGACCCGTCGTCGGCTCGTCGAGGAAGAGCACCGGCGGCGCGACGATCAGGCTCGCGGCGAGGTCTAACCGGCGGCGCATACCGCCGGAGTAGGTCTTCAGCGAGCGATTGGCGGCATCCGTCAGCTTGAATCGTTCCAGCAGCTCGTCGGCGCGAGCGATCGCGGCCTTCTTCGGCAGGCGGTAGAGCTGGCCGAACATGACCAGGTTTTCCTTGCCCGTCAGGATCTCGTCGACCGCGGCGTACTGGCCGGTCAGGCCAATGGACGCGCGCACCCGCTCAGGGTCCTTGAGGACATCGATCCCCGCGACTTCCGCATACCCGGCGTCCGGTTTGAGCAATGTTGTCAGGATGCGGACAGTCGTGGTCTTGCCAGCGCCATTCGGGCCCAGCAATCCGAGCACGGACCCGGTGGGGACCTCGAGGTCGACTCCGGCGAGGGCCTCGGTTTCCCCGAACCGCTTTTTCAAGCCTTCGGCGCGCACAGCGAGCTCGCCATCGAAGCGTTGGCTTCCTGTCATGTGTGATCCTGTTCCAATAATGGAATATAAGACGTTGGGGACCCATGCGCCGGGGAGTATACATACCCGGCAGGTCCGGCTACAAGGGACGAGCCGGAGCGAAGAATTCCATGTGACACGTGCGCATTACGGTGCGCCTCCTTTCCTCCACAACAGACCTCACGTCTGGCCCCGGGCCGGAGCGGATGACACGCCATACCCGTGTCGCGACCTCTCCTGTGGCGAACCCGGTACAATGACGTCAGTCGTCAGCGGGCGCCGGCGTCCTCGCCGCTGCCCAGAGACAGTATGGCAACGAACGGGGACAAACCACTTCCTCATTCTTGCTCTCTCTTTTTCGACGCTGCGGGAGCCCGGGCGAGCCGGGCTGAGATGGTGACCGTACACCCCGTCACCGACCGTTTGACCTGATCCGGGTAATACCGGCGTAGGAAAGGCACCGCTTCATGCCCCCCTCTTCCACGGGAGCGCCGTTGCTCTCGCTTTCACATGTGACGTCCTTTTATGAAGAAGACGGTGAGACGCTGCAGGCCCTCAACGATGTCTCGCTCTCCGTCGACGACGGTGAATTCGTCGCCCTGATCGGCCCGTCCGGCAGCGGCAAGAGCACCTTGCTGGACATCGTCGCCGGGCTGTTCGCGCAGACGGGTGGCGATGTCGCAATCGACGGCGAGGTGCTCTCCACCCGCCAGCGGCTGGGCCATGCCGCCTACATGCGCCAGCGCGACTTGCTGATGCCGTGGCGATCCGCATTGGATAACGCCGCCCTCGCCCTGGAAGTTCATGGCGTCCCGAAGGGGCGGGCCCGCCAGATGGCACGGGACCGCTTCCCGGAGTTCGGCCTGGCCGGGTTCGAGGATGCTTATCCGGCCCAGCTCTCGGGCGGCATGCGCCAGCGCGTGGCATTCCTCCGTACGGTGCTCACCGAGCGCCGGCTGCTCCTGCTGGACGAGCCGTTCGGTGCGCTGGACGCCCTCAACCGCGTCGCGCTGCAGACCTGGCTGCTGACCCTGTGGGATCGCGAACAACACGGCGTCATCCTGGTCACCCACGACGTCGACGAGGCGATCTTCCTCGCCGACCGCGTCGTCGTCCTCTCCGCGCGTCCCGGACGCATCGTCCATGAAGAACAGATCGCCCTGCCGCGACCGCGCGACCGGGAGATGGTCACGAGCGAGCCGTTCCTTCGACATCGCGCGGCGCTGCT
>DATGPC010000154.1:0-15668 GCA_035305265.1 Thermomicrobiales bacterium
CGGAGGATCCCCTCCTCCAGACGGATCGCCTGGATGCGGCGAGCCGGGATCGTGGCGCGGCGCTTGTCGAGCAGGCCGTGCTGCACGAACAGGTGCTCGTCAGTGCGCCGGAGCTCGAAGCCGTAGTAGGTAATCACCGTGCCGGCGATCGCCATGATCCACGCGATCAGCGCGATGATAAGGATGAAGACGCCGAGCAGCGTGAAATTCGTGGCAAGGTCCTGGACACGTCCCCACGGGACACGCTCCCACCAATCCTCGGGAACGAGGTTCTCGGCCTGGCTGATGACACCACCGATCACCGCCGCCGCAGGGCCGATCGTGCCGGACGTCGCGCCGGCGATGAGCAACTCGCGCATGGAGAGCCTGCGGACCAGCTCACCCTCGGTGGTCGTGGTGTCGACGGCCGCGTCCGCCTCGCGAACCTCACCGTCCTCCATGACCAGACCGGATGCGGGCGCCGGCCCGTCGCTTCGGGCAACCTCCCGGGCGCGGAGCAGCTGCTCGCGGACACGCATCGCCTCGTCGCGGCCAATCGCCTTGATATCGACCTCGGAGCCCTCCATCGATCCGCCGGATGCCGTCTCGACCCGCAACCGGGCAAGCCGCAGGACGCGATACACCGGCGTCTCGACAACATCGACCGACTGGATGCGGGCATACGGAATGGACCGTTCCTGGCGGGAGACCAGCCCGCTCCGGATCAGGAGACGCTGTGGAGTAAGCGCGTAGCGGAAGAAGCGCCATTCGAACAGGTTCCAGAGCAGCGCGATGACGATGTATGCCAGGAGCCCACCGCCGAAGAGGCCGAGTCGGCGGAAGTCCCGGTCACCAAGAGCGTCACCAAGCGCGCCGGTGCTGACGAGGACGATGATGAACGGAAGGGCAACGCCACGCACCGCCGCCAGCATCTGGAGCACGATGAAGCCGGGATGCGCCCGGCGCCAGTCGGCCCCGGCCTCTTCCTGTGGACGAGTCTCGGTGTCGGGGCTAGATGTCATCGTGCACCTTCGCCAGCGTCGCGATCTGGTCCCGGACGGCATTCGCCCGCTCGGTGGAAAGCTGGGGGATCTCCATCCCGCCCGCCGCGGTGAAGAACTTCACCGTCGCGAGGCCGTACCGGCGCTGGATCGGGCCACGCTCGGTGTCGACGTGCTGGATACGGGACATCGGGACGACCTGGCGGGTCCGGACGATGACCCCGTGGAGCATGTCGACCTCGTCCTCACGGATCTCGAAACGCCACTGGCGATACTCGATTTCCGGCTGGATGAAGGCCCATGCAATCTGGAGCGCACCGAGCACGGTCGGCACGAGGATCGCCCACATGCGGTCGAACTCCAGCCAGCGATACAGGCCATACGTGACGCCCGCCACGATGGCGATCGTCACCACCGCCCCGATCAGGTTTCCGATCAGCCAGACGCGGCGCGAGCGCGGATCGAGCTTTTCGGATGGCTCCGGATAGGTCGTTGGCGTTGCTGTATTGGTCTGGAGGGCGTGTTGGCCGTCGGACATGGAGGGGAGATTTCTCGCTTTCAAGCCGGGTGGTTCCTGCGGCGGCGCGAATTCTCCGTCGCGCGCCGTATCATTCAAACAGTACCAGCTATCTGTCACGGGATCGTGACAGGGCGCATCCAACGATGTGCCACGTTCAACCCATCGTTCGCCCAGTGACGCACAGGAAAGAGAGAGGCATGCCCGACGAGCACGACCGAACACCGGAAGCGTATCCCGACCCCGCGACGACGACGCCGGAGCGCGTGCTGTTGATCCAGGCGCATCCGGACGACGCCGAGTTCTCCTGTTCCGGGACGATCGCGAAGTGGGCCCGGGCGGGCGCGGAGATCCATTACTGCTCGATCACGAGCGGGGACAAGGGCAGCGAGGACCCGGAGATGACCGGGCCGAAGCTGGCGACGATGCGCGAGGCGGAGCAGCGCCGGGCCGCGGAGATCCTCGGCGTCAAGAGCGTGACCTTCCTCGGCTACCAGGACGCGATGCTGGTGCCTGACCTCGGCCTGCGGCGGTCGCTCGTCCGCGTGATGCGCACCATCCGCCCGACGACGCTGGTCTGCCAGGATCCGACAATGCGCTACATCGGCCGGGAGTACATCAACCATCCGGACCACATCGCCGCCGGCGAGGCCGCGCTGGCCGCCGTCTTCCCGTCGGTGCGCGACCGGATGACCTTCCCGGAGCTACTCGATGAAGGCCTGGAGCCGCACAAGATCCCGAACGTGTATATATTCGGAACAACCGTCCCGGATTGCTGGATCGATATCAGCGATACGATAGACGTCAAGCTGGAAGCGTTGCGGGCGCACGCTTCGCAGGTCGGCGCGGAAGGCGCCGAAGAGATCGTCCGCGACTGGGGACGCCGCGACGCCGCCGCGCATCCGGACAAGCCCGAGGGCTTCGGCGAGTACGCCGAGACGTTCAAGTACATGCACATCGGATAGGAACGTTCCCGTACGGGCGGATGGCCAGGCTCTCCGCCCCTCCACAGACCAGGAGGACAGATCATGATGCAGCGCACCATCGCCGCCTACGTGGCGAACAAGGTCAAGGACGAGATCTTCAACCCAAAACAGGTGGACGAGGAAGGTGAGGTCCACGTTGTCGAGCCGGAGGTCGATCCGCTTGACGGCGAGCTAATCCGCGACAGCGAGGGCCGCTCGCTGGGCCGCGCCTACCGCGTGCCGACGGCGGCGGTCTATGTGGTGTCCGGCAACAATGCCGATCCCGATGCCGAGCTGGAGCGGGCGCTGAACGACCCGGAGACGGAGACGATCATCCACTGGGAGGGCGACCAGATCGGGGCGCTGGTCTTCGTGCCGTCGCAGGCCCGGAGCGGTCCACAGGGCGTGATAGGCGTGCGCGCCGACGACGTATAACGGTCATTCCATCACCTGAGCGGCCCCTGATCCCCGAGTCCGTGATCAGGGGCCGTTTTCATCTTTCCAGGGATTGATGACCGGCACTCCAGTTGGATGGAAGTCTTTCACGTTACGCGTCACCACGTGCATGCCATGTTGAATGGCTGTTGCAGCGATCAACCCGTCAGCAGTGGCGACCTGAATGCCTTTGCGGCGCAACTCGCCCGTCACTTCGCCCCAAACATGCACCGTGCCCTGATCGATCGGGACAATTCTCGGTGAATAATCGACCTCGATCTGGTGAATCCATCTTCCCAGTTCGTCCCTGCGCTTTCCTGGCGTCATCGCGTTGAGGCCGCGAAGCAATTCGCCGAGCGTCAAGACGCTCAGCCAGTGATCGAAGCGAGTCTGCTCCACAAACCTGACAACACCCTCATCAGGCTGCGGGCGCCGAAGCTCAGAAATGACACAGGTATCGATGAGGTATTTCACAGATCCACATCTCTCGGAAGAGACGTGTCACGAGAGAAGTCCGCTTCCTCGATCTTCGGAATATCCAGCAAATGCTCGCCCAACGATCGCTCGCGACGCTCGATGCGACTCAGCTCCTCTTCAGAGATAAGCACAACGATACCTTCGTCGGTCTGGATACGCTGGCGCTCTTCGTGCAACGCCTTCCCTGCGATCTTCGAAAGCTTGTGGTCTTCCGGAGTGATCTTCCATTCCATGAAGCCACCTCCTTCATCCATCAAAAACGGTCTGGAATCACCATTTCGATGGTAGCACGGCGAACCATTACGTCCTGACCCGAAGGGAGTCATGATGTCACGCGAACTCTGGTCGAAACTCGATGACTTCTACGCGGAGCAGCTCCACCTGAACGACCCGGCGATGGAACGGGTGCTGGAGCGAAACCGGGAGGCGGGGCTGCGCAACATCTCCGTCTCCCCGAACCAGGGCAAGCTCCTGATGCTGCTATGCCTGGCGAAGGGCGCCAAACGCGTGCTGGAGATCGGCACGCTCGGCGGGTACGGCGCGCTCTGGCTGGCGAAAGGGGTCGGCGAAGACGGCAACGTCATCACGCTCGAGGTCAACCCGAAGACCGCCGAGGTCGCGCGGAGGAACATCGAAGAGGCGGGTGCATCCGGCCAAATCGAGGTGCGCGTCGGCGATGCCCGGGAAACGCTGCAGGCGATGATCGACGCGCGCGAGGAGCCGTTCGACCTCGTCTTCATCGACGCGGACCGCGCGAACCTCCCGCACTACGTGGAAGCGGCCATGCAGCTCTCCACCCCGGGTACGGTGATCTTCATCGACAACACGGTGCGATACGGGTGGGTCGCCGATCCGTCCGAGACCGGGCCAGAGCTGGATGGCGTGCGGGCATTCCTCGACCTCGCGGCCGACGATCCGCGCCTCGAATGCACGGTGATGCAGACGGTTGGCGAGAAAGGTCATGACGGATTCGCGCTGTGTGTTGTCCGCTAAACCGTACCGCTGGAGCCTGTCTCCAGCACCGGAAAGAAGGGCTCGCCTCCTTTTTTCACGTCCGGAGCCGGCCACAAGGGCCGGCTGTACGTGGGGGCCGCCTTCTGCTACGCTGATCGCGGTCAATCATTCGGCGGCGTGATGCCGCATTCCCCTGAGGTTCTCCATGGGAGATACGCCATCGGGCGCTACCAGCTAGCGATCAACTGACTGGCTCATTGCGAGCGGGGTGATCCCGGCGCGCATTCCGCACGACCGGACCCGTATCGTTCTTCCCTGAGGACCGCATGTTTCCACCATTCCTTTGGCTCCGGCGCCTGGGCGACCTGTCCACGCCGAAACTCGTTGCGCTGACCGCCTTCTTCGGCCAGCTCTACTTCTTCGTGCCCGTCATGACGCCCTACCTGCAGGGCAAGGGCCTCTCGCTCGCCCAGATCGCGGGGATGCAGACCCTCCTGATGGTGACGCAGCTCGTGATGGAGCTGCCGACGGGCGTCGTCGCCGACCGGCTGGGGCATCGGCGCAGCTACCAGATCGCGCTGGTCATGGCGACGCTCGGCGAGGCCGTCACGTTGCTGGCCGACACGTACCCGGAATTCCTGGTCGGACAGGTCGTCGCCGGCACCGGCTTCGCCTTCGCGTCCGGAAGCGTCGATGCACTGGTCTACGACTCGCTTCCACCGGAGAACCGCACGACCGCCATGCAAAAGGCGAAGGGCATGATCGGGGCGGCGATGCAGGCGGCCAGCCTCTTCGCGTACGGCGTCGGCGCCTGGATCACCCAGGAGCTGACGATGGAACGGATGCGCCTGACGCTGAAGATGGATGTCGTCGGCGTCGGGATGTCCGTGGTGGTCGCCCTCTTCCTGCGTGAGCCCGTCCGGCATGTGCTCGACAAGCGGCACGGCAGCATCGATCTCGTCCGCACTGGCTGGCGTACGCTCCGGACATCGGCGCCGCTCCAACGACTGGTGCTGATCTCGATCGTGACCAACGCGTTCGTCGCGCACCTGCTGATCTTCTACCAGGAGTATTTCCTGCGCTCGGGGGTGCAACCGATCTGGCTGGGGCTGGGGCTCGCGCTCGGCTCCGCAGTGGCGTTCTTCACCCAGCTCCACGCATGGCGACTCCCGGCGATGCTCGGCACGAGGAACGGACTGATCGTCGCGACCGGCGCCCCAGGCGTGCTCTACCTGCTGATGGCGGTGATCGACCAACCGGCGCTGGCCGTCGTGCTGTTCATCGTGCAGTGGGGCGTGGTGCAGCTGGCGATCCCGCTCTTCGCGGGTCTGTTCAATGCGCACCTCGACGAATCAGCCCGCGCGACGTCGCTCTCGCTGATCAGCGGAGTTGTCACCGTGTACATCGGCGTCGGCGGCGTGGTGCTCGGATGGCTTGCGGAGTGGAGCCTGTCCGGGATGTTCGCGATCCTGGGCGTCGTCATCCTCGCCGGGACGATCCTGGTGCGTCCGGCGCCGGAGGAGGACGAGATCGAGGCGGAGGCGTTGCGGTAAATCGATCATGGTTCCCCGGCCACCATGGAGCCGGGGCTACCTATGTGTCCTACGGCGTAAGGGTCAGGACCTCTCCGGCCGCGATCGCCCGCAGCGTCTCGACATCGATGTTCGCGAGGGAATCGGTGCGGGATCGGCCAGGGGCATCCGGCACCGGGGCGACGCCAGGGACGACGAGGACGCGCATCCCGGCCGCTTCGGCACTCAGCGTCCCGGCGAGCGAATCCTCGATGGCGACCTGCCCCACCGGCGAGACGCCGAGCTTCTCCGCGGCATAGGCATATGGCCAGGGATCCGGCTTGGCACGGAGCATCTCGTCGCCTGTCAGCACGAACCGGACAACGTCTGTAGGCAGCAAGGAGGTGGTCTTCTCGACAACCGGGCGCCAGGCGTTGCTGACGACGGCCGCGGGAATGCCCTCCCGTGCCAGATCCTCGAAAAGCTCCGGCACGCCGGGCAGCCACGGAACCCCACGCTCGTCGATCATCCGGACGACCTCGCTGACGAGATGATCGATGATCTCGTCGATGCCCAGGGGCACGCCGGCCTCCTGCATCCCGCGCGCCAGTCCACGCATCGGAGTGCCTACGTAGGGGAGCGAATCGGCCTCGGTCCAGTTCACCCCGTAGCTCCGGGGCAGGGCCATTTCCGCCTCGATCCAGTACGGCTCGGTATCGACCAGCGTACCGTCATGATCCAGGAAAACAGCCTCAAGCTCTGCCACGCAGGGAAACTCCTTCACGACACATTCATGTCACGGTCTTCGCGTCGCCGAAACGGCGATTTCAGGGGGTTACGGCGAGAACATCGCCGGCGACGATGGAGCGCAGGGTGTCGAGGTTGATGTCGGCGAGGGATGCGGCGCGGGAGCGCCCCGGGATATCCGGCACCTCGGCGACACTCGGCACAACCAGCACCGCCATCCCGGCAGCTTCCGCACTGAGGGTACCCGAGACGGAGTCCTCGATTGCGATGGTGTTCTCGACCGGCACGCCGAGGGCCTCGGCGGCAGTGCGATACGGCCACGGATCCGGCTTGGCGAACTTCATCTCATCGCCGGTAAGCATGAACTCGATCACGCCCGGCGGAAGCGCGGCGGCTGTCTTCTCGACAACGGAGCGCCAGGCGTTGCTGACGATGGCGCAGCGGATCCCGGCTTCGGCGATCTCCGCGAAGAGGTCGTTCACGCCGGGGAGCCAGCGGATCCCCTTTTGCTCGATGGAGTCGACCACCCGGGCGCAGAGATCGTCGATGATGTCCGGGATCTCCATCCGCACGCCAGCCAGCTTCATCCGGCGCGCGGACTCGGCCATGGGCGAGCCGACTACCGAGACGGCGTCCTCCTCCGTCCATGCGGCGCCGAATTTCGCGGCAAGGTCAAGCTCCGCCTCGATCCAGTAGGGTTCGGTGTCTACGAGCGTGCCGTCATGATCCCACAACACCGCCTTCAGTTCCGTCACGTCCCGGGTTCTCCTCATGATGACTCTGCGCTGGCCTGCCAGGAAGTAAGGCAGTCATTGCGGATAAGTGTAGGCCAACCCGCGACGTGCATGTCCGTGCCGCACACATGTGCAGGCCAGAGCCGTCACCTGCGAGCGACGAAGAGCGTCTTGGTATCCCGGAACGAGACCACACGCGTCGGATCGTCCGGATCGGTCGTCACGGCAAAGGCTTCGCGAGTGTCGCCGTCCGCCTCGATCAACATCCTCGCCAGCGCGGCGGTGTCTTCGGGGCTTGTCCGTGACCGCGCGGTCCAGTCGGCGAAATCGTGCGTCTTGGTGAACGTCTCCACCTCGCCGACCGTGAACCCGGCTCCCTCCAGCAGCCGCTTCCATTCATCGATGGTCAACGACCGAACGTGTGACGGATCCCGCAACTTCTCGAACCGATTGAAGAACGCGCCCCGCTCACCCTCCGGCACGGTGCTGTCCACAAGGATGAACGTGCCGCCCGGCACGAGCACGCGGTAGACCTCGCGGACGAATGCGCCGACATCCGGGAAATGATGCGGGGCGATGCGGCAGGTGACGAGGTCGAACGACGCGTCGTCGTAGGGCAGTTCCTCCGCGTCGGCGATGCCTGTCGTGACGTTGTCGAGGCCCCACTCGCGGAAGGCCCTTCCGGCGTGGGCGATCATCTCCGGCGTCAGGTCGGTCGCGAGCACGGAGCCGACATGAGGCGCGAAGGCGCGAGCGACATGCCCGCCGCCGGTCGCGATATCCAGCATCCGGGTTTCCGGGGTCGCGCCCGACAGCGCGACCATGCGCCCGAGATCACCGCCGGTCGCGTGGCCCGTGCTCTTCACGTAGGCATCGCCGACCGAGCCGTATTGCGCGCGGACGGCGTCCTTGGCCGTATCTCCCGTTCCCATCATCCGTCTCCCATGCCATACACCTGATCCTGCGTGCCCGATCGCTCCCGGGCGCGGGCACGCTCCTCGATCTGGACCGCCTCATCACGGCCGACCTTCGCCATCACCTGTTCCGTCCGCTCCGTCCGGTCGAGATAGAGCATCGTCAGGCCGATGTATTTGTAGGGAATCACGATCGCGTAGATCAGGCTGCTGAGGACATTGACGAAGGCGATCGACGGCCCGAGGGTGAGCAGCAGGATCATACCGATCACCGGGCCGGGAATGATGCCGATGACGGAAAAGAGCAGCGCCTTTCCGGCGGTCCGCCACCACGTCCCGTGGACCGCCGCCGCGCTGACCGCGCGAGCGCCGCGCCACGTCCGGGCGTTGTCGATCATGATCGCCTGTCCGAAGAAGATCCAGCGCACGGCATCGCGGATCGCGAACGGAAGCCCGATGATCGTCAGCGCGCGCAGCAGGATGCCGATGTCCACCCAAAGCCATCCCTCGAAGAGATCGGCTCGCCGCCGCCACGCGCGGCCGTAGGCCCGCCAGGCATCGGTCGGCTCACCACGATTGATCATCTGGATGAGCGCGATCACGGCCGGGCCGACGAGGATCGCTTCGAGGATGGCGAGCAACCCGCCGATGAGCAAGGTGACCGCCAACCGCGCTTCGTCGCTTTGGCCAACGAGATCGACCACCCAACGCAAGGGTGGCGTGGCCAGCAGGGCCCGTTGCAGCAGCGTGACCAGGATTCCCATCGGGAAGAGGAGCAAGCCAACAGAGGTAAATGACCCACGGTAGACCCAGTAGATCCTCGCGGCGCGGGTGATCTGTCGCCTGGCGATCGTCAGCAGGTAGACGACGGAGCCGAAAACGCCCAGGGCGGCGCCGGCGAAGAGCCAGGGCCTCAGGGTGAAGAAGATGAGGGCGTCCGAGAGCATATCCGAGAGGCCGCAGAAGACATCCCCCGGCATCGGGCCGAGACCCGGCGTGTTCGGGAGGTACAGGCTACGCTCGCGCGCCTCCTGGACCCAGGTCACGGGCCGGTTCCATTTCCGGCCCCGCTGCGGTCCCTGCGGACCGTTGAATTCCCACGGCTGCTTCTCGCCCCAGCGGCCGTAAAAGAGCAACCAGTCGAATTGACCGTCGGCTTGCGGCTCGGATGGCATCAATACGACGTTCGGCTCGATCCGGCGGCTCGGTGGCGAGGAGTCGTCGCAGCCGAAGCCGGTGCCGTTCTCGCCCCACCCGATATAGACCTCACGCCCGAACTGGGTCGCATGCGAGCCCGCCGAAGGAAAGACGACCGGCCGGTATCCTTCCTTCCGGACCTTGGCGCTGTCCCAGCTGGCGCGCTCGCCCCCGCCGTGCTGCGCCAGGGTAATGGAGATCGGCTCGGTCCGCAGCGCGCCCTCGATCGTCGACGCGGCGAAGTTGAGCTGGACCATCTCCCAGTCGCCTTCATGCTTGTTGTTGAAATCGTTGTAGACGTAGAAGAACCAGTACTGGATCACCAACCCCTCGAGGCCATCCAGCCGGCTTTCCTGCCCGGGCAGGACATCTTCGTTCTCGACGCTGGCGATGCGGGCGTAGACGGTCGGTTCCAGCTCGTCGAGCTTCCGCCGCGCCCACTGCTCGTACGAGCAATGGGGTTCGAGCGGGTTTCCGGGGAAATCGAGGTAGTAGCCGTCGCCAAGGAACGCGATGTCCTCCATCGACGGACTGGTCTTCACGATCGGGTCGAGGGAGGCGTCGTCAGCACCGGAATCGAGCCGCAGGAGAACCTGCGGGTCGCCCAGCACGGCCTCGACCGGCATCGGGACGTATGGCTCACCCGACGTATCGCAGGTGAAGCGCTGGCGCTTGAGGTAGACGATCGGCGCGTAGCGCTCGACGAGCTGCTGTTCCGGCGACGTCGATGGGTGCGTTTCGGCCGGGACAAGGTCTCCCTGCTGCGCGGCGACGCCGAGCGGCGCGAGATCCGCAAGCAGGACAAGCGCGACAAGAAACGGGAGCAGGATCAAACGGAGCCCGGAACGTCGCTCTTCCACACTGCCCGCAGGTCGTTGAAGGTGGCGCCAGAGTGTTCCCGTGGCCACAAGCGAAGGCTCCCTGGCTGCTCGAACAACCGCTCAATGCACGTCATCGTACACCACCCGACAGGCACATTCCGGATGCTCGCCGGTCCCGAACGCGAACCACGTTCCCGCGCCGCTTCCCCCGGTTGCCACTCCTCGCAGCAACGCAAATCGGATATCTACGTCATTTGACGTAGGCAATCACCAATTTGACCGGGACAAATACGTCGATTGGGCGACGTCACCGCGCTCCCCCATTTCCTAGTCTGGGTTCAACCCGACCGGTCAGCCGAAACATCGATGTCGACACAGGGTATTTGACCAATTCGCAAGAGTCCGTCCATGGGGACGACGGACAACGGTTAGATGAAGGAACGAACGCACCAGGGAGAACAGAGAATGAAACGAGTACGAACCATGCTGGGCACACTCCTGTCCCTGCTCATGCTGGCATCCAACTCCGGCCTGATGGCAGATGCCGGCAAGCTCATGGACGGCACCTCAACCGACGACGCCCCTTCGGCCGTGGTCGACGCGGAGCCTTCTACCGACGCTGCACCGGCGTCGCCATCCGACGAGGAGACCGATACACCGGCGAGCCTGGACGGCCCGGAGGATCCTCCTGTGTCCGAACCCGCCGGACCAGAACCGACCGTGGCGGAGAACGTCCCGTCAGAACCGGACGCCGTCGAGAACCCGGCGACCGGTCCACCGGCTACCGATGACGAGGCAACCAGGCACGTCCCTGACCCGGCTCCTGCCAATACAGAGAGCCGGGAGATCGAGGACGTCCAGGAGGCAAAGGAGCCGGCGGCGTCGGAGAGCGTCGCGCCGAACATGACCAACGATGAGGACACCGGGGAGCCGGAGTCGGTCGAGGAGGAGCAGGTCGTCACGGCACAGGCGGTCTTGCAGGACGTCACCATCACCGTCATGGACGGTGGGACAGACACGCCGATCAGCGGCGCGAGCGTCGTGGTCACGAACCTGGACACGTCGACCGTCGCCGCCAGCGGCACGACCGGACCAGCCGGAACGTTCGTCGCCGAGAATCTCGAACCAGCGTATTACACCATCACGACCAACGCTCCCGGATTCTTCGAAGGCGAAGCCGGGATCTACCTCTTCGGCGACGGGACAGACGACCTGGCCACGACGGTGTTCATGAACCGGAATACCAGCGGCGTCCTCACCCTGACGGTGTTGGACCAGAACACCGATGCACCGATCCCCGATGTGTCGGTGGTCGTGAGCAATGTCGATAGCGTGGTTCTCCAGCGAGGGAGCACCAACGCCGCCGGCGTTTTCGTCAGCCAGGAGCTGCCGGGTGGCGTGGCGTACCTACGGCTCTCGGCGCCCGGTTACGACACCCGGGAATACGGCGTATACATCGAGGGGAATGTGGCTGAGTCGGTGACGCTGATGCCCCTGATCTCCGGCACCCTCACCATCACCGTCACGGACGCCATGAACGATCAGGGAATCGTCGGCGCCTCCGTCACCATTACCGACATTGACGAATCCCCGATCGCGTCCGGCACGACCGGTGCTGGCGGGATCCTGGTGGTGGAGTCGATCCCCGGCGGCGTTGTCTATATCGATGTATCGGCGCCCGGCTACCAGGCAACCGAAGACTACGGCGTGCAGATAGAAGGGAATACAACGGCGACGATCTCGCTCCTTCCGGAGGACCAGCCCGGCACCCTCACCATCACTGTCGTGGACAGCGGGACAGACACGCCGATCAGCGGCGCAAGCGTCCTGCTTACCTACGACAACGAGGAGATCGCGAGCGGCACGACGAACGCCAGCGGCATCTTCGTAACCTCGCAGGAGCTGGAGCCACGCTCCTACACGCTGGTGATCACCGCGACGGGATACGTCGAGTGGTATGGGGTTGCCACCGTCTACAATGGCCCGGCCGAGACAGAAGTGCGCATGCAGCCCGTCACCGAGGGTGTGCTGACGATTACCGTCATCGACGGGACCACCGATGCCGTGATCCCCAACGCGACGGTCACCGTCTCCCGCTCCGAGACCAGTGAGGAGTACAGCGGGACGACGAACAGTGCGGGCATCTACACCTCGCCAACCCTGTCGACCGGTCGCTACGACATCGAGGTGACGGCCGATGGCTACAATCCTGAGCTGTATGGCAGTGTCGATGTCGACGGCGATACGTCGAAAGACATCTATCTCTCCAAACCGCAACCGGGCTTCCTCACGATCAAGGTCGTGGACGAGGACACCCAGCTCTCTCTCCCGGGCGTCACGGTGAAGATCACGGACGAGGCGTCTGGCAATGTGATCGAGGCAAACGGCCGAACCGACTCCATCGGCACATACACCTCGTCACTGCTGGCGTCAGGCTCCTACACCATCGAACTCACCCGTGTCGGGTATTGGCCGGTGGAATCCAGCCGCCACCTGCAGGGTGACGCCACGGTGTATTTCTCGATGCTCGAGAAGCGGGATGCCACGTTCACCGCGTACGTATACGATCACGAGACGCTCGATGCGCTCGCAGGCGCGCATGTCGGCATCTACGAATACTCAGGGGATTCGGCATTCAACATCGTCCTGGGCGACCTCGTGGTCGACGGGTTCACGGACAGCACCGGGACGTTCTCGACGGGCACCTTCACACCGGGCCAATACGCGCTCGTCATCCAGATGGATGGCTACCAGACGTGGGTGGAAGAGTCGCTCTTCAACGGGGAGATGAGCGGGGCCTTCGAGATGTGGCCGGACGGCACAGGCACACCGACACCTGACCCGACCGTGACACCCGACCCCACCATGACACCCGACCCCACCGTTACGCCTGACCCGACCGTGACACCGGATCCGACCGTGACGCCCGACCCGACCGCCACGCCGGATCCAACAGTGACACCTGAGCCGTCTGCCACACCCGATCCGACCGAAACGCCGGAGCCATCAGTAACACCGGAACCGTCGGTTACCCCAGAGCCGTCGGAAACCCCGATCGTGACGCCCGAACCATCGGTTACGCCGGAGCCCTCGGAGACACCGGTCGTCACGCCGGAGCCATCCGAAACGCCAGTCGTCACCCCAGAACCGCCCGGGACGCCTGAACCAACCGAAAACGGCGTGCTGGAGACCAGCCTCACCATCTGCAGCGATGACGACTGCACGCCACCACACGCGACCGACCTCGACAGCTTTACGGTGACCTGGACTGTCACGCCGCAGGACACCCGGGCGACAAGGGAGATCGCCTCGGCCGAGCTGGCCTCGGTCGGCCCGGTGGGCGCGCCGGTGACGCTCGCCACTTACCAGGCGGCGCAGCCGATCACGATCACCGCAGTGATCCAGGACGGCATGGCGACCGGTACGTCGGAGCCGATCCCGGTTGGAGCCTATTCCGTCTGCCTGAACCCGGTCCTGACGGGCCCGAACAGCGAGACATTCAGCATTGCGGACGATGACCTCTGCAGCGTGGTCCAGCTCACCGTCGACGGTGTTGCCGGGGACGGCGCGGCATTCGGGATCGTCGTGGGTGACGACTCGGTCGTCACGCCAACCGATCCGGTGGATCCGGACGAGCCAGGAACGGCACCCGGAGAGGACATCGGCGCCGACGATGGATCGACGGGTGGAAACACCGGTAGCAACGACGATACGGCGGCCGAAAACCCGCGCACCGGCGATGAGACCGGCGCGCGTGGGGAGACGCGTTCCGACAGCGATCCTGCCCCGGTGAAGAACCTGCCCACAACTGGTATGGGGCAGCAGCAGGCCACCCCGACGACGATCCTGCTCGCGCTCGCCTTCGGTTCCGTGATGTTCATGGCGCTTGCCGTCATGCTCAGGCATCGCTCCCGAGCGTAACCGCGGCAAAGAATGAACGAAGGGAGGGCGGCGGATTGAATCCGCCGCCCTCCCTTTTGTGTAGTGCTTCGTCTCACCCATGCCCTGCGGTTCGCTGTCAGTCAGTGACTGCGGCTTGCCCTCGATGCGGATACGCTGGAGAGATTCATGAGACCCGGCAGCGAAATACGCAGGACGCACGCCCCGAATCGACTTTTTCCTACTTACCTCGTATTCGTAGTTTTCCGTATTAATTCGCGGGATGGTCTTCTGATCCTCCCCTTACCCCGGATAACTTCCAGGCGAAGTATCAGTCGGGAAACCGATTGACAAATTATGTAAACATCGACATAATCCCAACAAACACCTGTTCAAATTTGCGAGGCTGCCGAGTGGGGACGGGGGCTTCATCAGGCTACCCGGAGGAGAGAGATGTTGCTCTCGACGAATCGCCGCCTCTTGAAAGCTGTTACCGTCCTCTTTCTCGTATCCCTGATCGCGCAGGTCATCCCTTCGGCGACCGCGCAAGATGCCACGCCACCAACGAGCGAAGAGATCTCCGTCGCGACGACAGAAGAGATCACCGAGCCGGTTGTGGATGCGCCGCCAATCGAGGAACCGGTGGGTCCTCCACCACCAGCCGCGCCACCGGCAGAGCCGCCAGCCGGTCAACCTGAACCATCCGCTCCCGCCTCAGAGCCAACTGATCCGCCGGTCGACCAACCGGCGGAGGACGAAACCCCGGTCGGGGAACCTCCACAGCCCCCGCTCGATATCCCCACCGAAGAGCCGGTCACGGATACCGCGCCTGATACGACAAACGAGCCTGCTGACGATACACCTGTGTCACTCCCTATGACCACGTTGAGCGAATCCGACACCCCGAGCGAGGAAGCAGATGCCCAGGCGGAGGTTCCGCTCAATGTGGTCGCGGTTGACTGGTATTCAGGGGCCCCGATCCCGAACGTCGCTGTCGACATCTCCTATAGGGAAAGTGACTCCTCGAAGTGGCTCGATGTTGCCCATGGGAATACCGACGGCAGCGGCAGATTCGTCACCAACGTCGTGCCGGACCGGACATACCTGGTCTACGTTTCCCATCCTGATTATGGAGCAATCTACGAAATCATTCTGGTCAACGGTCCGGCCGCAGAGCTTACAGTCGGCATGCAGGCGAGGTCGTTAGGCCCAATCACTGTTCACGTCCTCGACTATGAGACCAACACACCGATCGTCGGCGCAATGGTCCGCCTTGAGTATTCCTCCACCGGAAGTACCGTTACCAGCGGAGAAACAGACGAATCCGGGAACTATGTCTCTGGCCTCCTGCTTCTCACCGACTACGACATCTACGTCACAATGGACGGCTACCAGTACCAGGGGTTGCGCCTCCATAAGGTGACCGGACCGGACCGCATCGAGGTCCGGCTGATGTCGAGACCATTAGCCAGCATCGAGGTTCTGGTCTCGGAGCGCATGGTGCCGGGGCCGATTGACGGCGCGATGGTGACCGTTT
>DATGPC010000155.1:0-11341 GCA_035305265.1 Thermomicrobiales bacterium
CATCGAGATCATCGCGGTATCCCAATCGTCCTCGCGCCGCCGGATGACGTTCATCCTCGACGCCCAGTCCGAGGGCTGCGCGGTCCTCGCGCCCCGCATCCGGGCGAGCCTCGACGATATCGAGCTCGAAATCTCGTGTACCGATGAGGTCGCCGTGCTCGCGGCGGTCGGCGAAGGGGCGGCGAACACCGCATCCTCGCTCTCGACCCTCCTTGGCGTGCTGAACCGCGCCAGCGTGCCGGTCCTCGCCACAAGCCAGCAAAACTCGAACGCCGCCCTTGTGGTGGTCGTGCCGGAAGCGGCCGCCGACCGCGCGGTCCAGGCAGTCCATGACGCCATGATCGGCGCATCCCGCGTCAGCCGTCGCGCCTCGTCGCGGCGACGTTCGGACCTCATCGGCGAATCGCTTCGCGTCGGATAACCCGCTATCGATCAGAGGCGGGAGGGCAGTCGGTCCTCCCCTACTCAACAAAAGGATGTTGTAACCATGTCAGACGGACGAATCCCGGTCGCGATCCTCGGGGCCACAGGCAACGTGGGCCAGCGGTTCATCGAGCTGCTGGAGGACCATCCCTGGTTCCGCGTCGCGGAGCTGGCCGCCTCCGACCGCTCCGCCGGCCGGAAGTATCGCGATGCGACGGAGTGGCGGCTCGGTGCCTCGATGCCCGAGAGCGTGGCGGACCTGCCGGTGCTCGACCTCAACGCCGACCTGCAGAGCCCGATCGCCTTCTCCGGCCTCCCGGGTGACGTCGCCGGCGAAGTCGAGCAGCGCCTCGCGAAGAGCGGTCTGGCGGTCCTCTCCAATACCTCCGTCCACCGCATGGACCCGTACGTGCCGCTCCTCAACCCCGAGGTGAACCCGGATCACGTCGACGCCATCACGCTCCAGCAGGAGAAGCGCGGGTGGAGCGGGTTCATCGCCACCAACGCGAACTGCTCGACCATTCACCTGGTCCTGACGCTCAAGCCGCTGCAGGATGCCTTCGGCCTCGAGGCCGCCGTCGTCTCGACGCTGCAGGCCGTCTCCGGCGCGGGCTACCCGGGTGTTCCCTCCCTCGACATGATCGACAACGTCGTGCCCTTCATCCGCACGGAAGAAGAGAAGATGGCCGAGGAATCCCGCAAGATCCTCGGCGGGTTCGAAGCCGGCAAGGGCTTCGTGGATGCCGAATTCGTGCTCTCGGCGCACTGCAACCGGGTACCGGTACGCGACGGGCATACGGAGACGGCCTCGGTCCGGCTGACGAACACGGCGACGCCGGAAGAAGTCATCCAGGTGTTCCAGTCCTTCCGGGGCATCCCGCAGGAACTCGGCCTCCCGAGCGCGCCGCCGCAGCCGATCGTCGTCCGCCACGAGGAGAACCGGCCCCAGCCCCAGCTGGACCGCAACACCTCGAAGGGCATGGTCTCCGTCGTCGGCCGCGTTCGCGAATGCCCGGTGATGGGTCTGAAGTACGTCCTGCTCGGTCACAACACGGTGCGGGGCGCGGCGGGCGCTTCGATCCTCAATGCGGAGCTGTTCCGCGAGAAGGGCCTGTTGCCGGTGTAACGGGCCGGACCTGGAACATCGAAGGCACCGACAGCAAGAACACCTCCGGAACAGGAATGTTCCGGAGGTGTTTCTTTGCACGTCCAGCCCGGTTAGGTACTATCCATCGGGTGAACCGGTCGATGGACGCAAGAAAGCCGGACGCTGGGGTGTCCGGCTTCCCGCATGGGTAGAGGAAAGGAGGAATAGATTGTCGTACTCGTCGAATCGCCTTGAGGCGACCTCTCCCCGACTGTACGCGGACCCGTTCTGATGAGCCGATCCTGCACCACACGAGATGCGGCTCACGGAGGGGGGCCGTCCGGAGGAGCGTCGGTCAGAAGGAGGCTGGGCCTTCGACGTTCGCTTGTGTTCCCCCTGGCCTCCCGGGGTCCTCTGTATATTGACGGTTCGACCGCAAAGTTACATCCGCAAAATCACCTAATTTGGCCATACGTACCTAAACACGTAGAACCTACGTAATTAGCCTTACGAATATTTACGATTGGGTTCAACAACCGATCATACCGTCTCTCAGGAAGGGATACGATGCACGATAACCTGCCGATGACGCCCTGGCAACGGGGCGAAAAAGCCCGGGAAAACCTGGTCAATGCACTTCGCGAATGCGGCGAGCTGGCCGATGCGGTTGCCGCATTCCAGGGGCCTGAATTGCTCGAAGTGCTCGATTACCTCGACAGTTTGAGGTTCGTCATGGCGGAGTCCGGGCAGATCCTGCAGGGGGTCGTCCGGGGACAGCAGTAGCCGATCTGCGCACAGGAGGGGCATATGCCCCTCCTGTCATACGTAACAGCGATACGTAGTCAAAGATTCGATTTTTTACGTAGGTACGAGTTTTCTATCGCTCCCCGCTGATCGGACCGTAGAGGCGGGCGCTGAGGTCCGGCTCCGGCATCTCCGGATCCAGCGGATACACCGGCCGCTGGACGCGCTCGAATGCCAGGCTGGGAATATCCTGGTTCACCGCACCGGGGGTGAGGGCGAGAAACGCCGCCGAGGCGACATCCCGCAGCTCCGGCTCGAGGTATCCGATCTTCACGACGGTGATGTCGTGATCCTTCGGGTGCAGCCCGACGTTCTCGAACTCGTGGATGTGGTGGTACGGCTTCCGGCGGCTCGGGATGATCACATGCACGCCGCCCGAGCGCACGACGACGATATCGCCGCCAACCCGATCATTCTCATAGATGGCGTAGACCTCGCCGGACAGCTCGAACGCGCTCCCGTTGACAGGGTCGTTCACGCCCCCGATCGTCACATCGACGTGGTTGCCCACTCCCGCCGCCTTCGCGGTACGCACGGCGTCGGCGTTCGGCACGGCAGCGACGATCGCCGTTCGCTCGCCGGACGCGAGCTCCTCCCACGCCAGCAACCGCTCCACCATCAACGGGATATCCCCCGCGCCTCCTGCCGTCGGATTGTCGCCGGAATCGCTGATCAGCACGGCCTTCTGGTTCAGGGACAAGGCCTGGTCGATTGTCCAGTCGGCGTCACCGGTCGGCACGCCGAAGTTGAAATCGGTGCGGGCTTCCCAGTAGCGCCGCGCGATCTTCTCCGCTTCGGCAGCGATCGCCTCCGGGTCCGTACCGCTCACGACGGTCGTCGCGCTCGCCCTTGGCTGGTCGGCCCAGACATAGCCGACCCACAGGGACGCGTCCAGCACGCCGTCGACGCCGTCCGACTCGGTCAACTTGCCGTAGACGGTCTTGCCCGGCTCCCAGAAGGTGCTGGTGCGCTCGCCAGGCAGGATCACCGGAATCCGTACCCACGCGCGATGCGGCCGGATGCCGTCGTCGAGGCAGCGCAGGAGGTGGCGCACCGCCCTCGCCTTCGTCTCGACCGCGTCGATGTGCGGCGCCTCGCGGTAGGCGGTGAAGATGTCGACGGCACCGACGAGCACCTCGCTGACATTCCCGTGGAGGTCCATCCCGGCCGAAATGACGCACTCCGGACCGACCACTTCGCGGATCGCCGTAGCAAGATCGCCTTCAGCGTCGTCCATGCCAATAACCGTCATCGCGCCATGGATATCGAAGAAAAATCCGTCGAGGGGCAGCGACGCTTCCAGCCGTTCCAGCAGCTCACCCTTCATTGTCTCGTAGGACGCAGCCTCAACCGGACCGCCCGGAAGCGACCGCGCCTTGAGCGTTCCCAGCCATTCGACGTCCTTTCGGCCATCGACCGTCCCGTTCTCGAACCACGGGGAGTTGGCGACGATCTCGTCGCCGCGATGGATCGTGAAGTCGTCCGTCGTGCTGGGAAGCGGCGAGAACGTGCTGCTCTCGATCGCGATGCCGCCAATACCGATCCTGTATCTCTTGTTGTCGCTCATGAACTGGCCCGTTTCTCCTGAGAGTGCATGCTGCGGACTCCGCACGCGGCGGATCTATCGCGCTCACCCTAGCAGCGAATGGTTTCGCCGTCATCAGGAATGCGCAAGACCGCCATATCGACGCCCAGCCGGGGGAGCTCGTCGCGGTAATACGCGCGCGTCTCGAGGCAATGGTTGATGGCTTCGAGATGCACGACGATGATGCGAGCCTCCGGCGCGGCAGCATGGACCTTCGCGATATCGCGGGCGTTCATGACGATCGGGTCGCCTTCGAGGAAGCGGGCGCCGCTGGCGTTGAGCACAATGATGTCCGGGCGGTAGGTATCGATGGCCTGCTCCACAGCCTCGCACCAGATAGTGTCGCCGGCGACATACAGCACCGGCTCTCCCGGTGCGCTGAGAACGAAGCCGGAAACCGGCGCCATCAGCCGCCCGATGTCTCCCGTTCCATGCTCACCTCCGGTCCGAACCATCCGGACGTCGCCGAGGCTTTCCTCCTCGTCGACCGGTCGCAGGTCGGTGAATCCTCGCTCCGCGAGCCGGCCAACATCCTCCGGCTGCCCGAAGAGCGGCAGCGATTGATCGAGCACGCGTGCGGCCGTGTCGTCGAAGTGATCCATGTGCAGGTGCGTCACGATCAGGGCATCGACCCCCGCCACCGTGTTCTCCCAACCGTCAGGCAAGTCGACCAGCGGGTTCGGCTTCTGGTTCGGCGTATTGGCCACGGGTGGGCGCGCTCCCGCCGGATCCAGGCAGGGATCGATCAGGAACGTCATCCCGCCATACGACAGGATCGCGGCAGCGTTGCGAAGCAATGTGTAGTGCATATCTTTCCTCGATTCAGGCTGGGGCGCATCGCGCATCACCGTACCCGCTGGTGATCCGTGCCACAAGGAGATCGGCCCGGCGCTCGCGCACCACGGGCTCACCGCTATACTGACCCCATCGATCAGGCGTGTCGCTACCTCACGCCAATGACGTCGAGCATCCCACACACGATTCAACGCCGCATCAGCGCGGAGGACGCCTGGTATCCGACAGGATGCCGTCATTCCGCCTCGCGCTGCCAAAGGAGCGACACCATGCCACTTGAACACGACATCCTGGCGATCCTTGACCGCCACCACGCCGAGCACGACTTTTCGGGCGCCTGCCTCGTCCGACGTGGCGACGCCAATGTTGCCCACACCGCCTACGGGCTGGCGCACCGCGGGTTCACCGTCCCGAACACCGTCGACACCCGGTTCGACATCGCATCCGTTACCAAGATCTTCACCGCCGCCGCGATCATGCAGCTCGTGGACGCGGGCACGATCGCGCTCGACACGCAGGTCATGCCGTACATCGGCATTGCAGGAACGCGGATCAGCGATGACGTGACGGTCTATCACTGCCTGACGCATACCTCGGGCATCGGCGACGACGCCGACGAAGAGGCCGGTGAGGAGTACGAGGATCTCTTCCGGGACAAGCCGAACTACTCGATCCGGGAGACAAAGGACTTCCTGCCACAGTTCATCCACAAGGAGCCGAACTTCGCGCCCGGCGAAGGCGTCCGCTACAACAACGTCGCCTACGTCCTGCTCGGCCTCGTCATCGAGAAGGCCACCGGCATGGCGTACCGCGACTACGTCCGCGAGAACGTCTTCCGCAAGGCCGGAATGAAGGGCGCGGACTTCTGCGCGATGGACGGCCTTTGCGAGAACCTCGCCGAGGGATACAAGCGCATCGAGCGCGAGCATGGCGCTGTCGAATGGCGCAAGAACATCTACTCCTATCCGCCGGTCGGGTCGCCGGACGGTGGCGCGACCGTCACCGTTGCTGACCTCGATCGCTTCTTCCGGGCGATACGAAGCCATGAACTCATGAGTCCCGAGGCGAGCGAGAAGCTCCTGACGCCCCAGGTCAAGCGGCGTGACACCGTCACCGGCACGACCTTGTGGAACGGTTTCGCCTTCGAGTTCGAGCTGGACCGAGACGGCAACGTCCTGCATTACGGCAAGGACGGCATCAACGCCGGCGTCTGCGCGTACGCCCGCTATTACCCCGGCACGGACACGACCTGCATTCTCCTCTCGAACAACGAGAGTGACGTCTGGACGATGCAGGACGACCTCGAGCCGCTCCTTTCCCGATAATGACGGAGAACGGAAACGCCCCGGCGCAATGCCGGGGCGTTTTGCTCTTGTGGATTACTCCTGCCGCACCCAAACGTCGGACAGCGACCACAGCTCACCGTACGGGCTGTAGAACACATTCCTCGCCCGCGGATTCACCGGAACCACGGCCTTCCCGAAGGTGAGAAGGCCATAGTGCGCGTCGTCGTTGGAGACGTTGCCCTGGTCGATGATCAGTTGCCGCCGCTTCTCCGGGTCCATCTCACCCAGCGAGAGCGTATTCAGGCGATCGTATTCCTCGTTGCAATGCCGGGCAAGGTTGAACCCCGCCGGTGGCATGGCGTCGCAGCGATAGAGCACGCCGAGGTCGTCGAGCGTCCAGGTAATCGACATCATCGACAGCTCGAAGTCGCCGGCGAGCACCCGCTCCATGAGCGTCGGCTGTGGCAACGCTTGCGGAATCACCTCGACACCGACCTCACCGAACACCTGCAGGAGGTACGGAATGAGCTGGTCGAAGATCGGCACGCCCTCGATGTAGAGGAACTCCATGCTGAACTTGACGCCATCCTTCTCGCGGACACCATCACCGTCCGCATCGACCCATCCGCTCTCTTCCAGCATCGAGCTCGCGAGCTCAGGGTCGTAGGTGTAGACGGTCGTCACCTCTTCGGGCGCGTACGCCGGGGAGCCAGGAGGCTGGACGCCAACGGCGGGCGTTCCCAGGCCATCGAGGATCGAATCGACGATCAGGTCCCGGTCGACGGCGTACATCATCGCCCGCCGGACGTTTACGTCCGTGAAGATGCCCTGCTTCTCCTTGTCGGCGTTCATCAGGAAGAAGCTCCAGCTCAGGCTGTCGTACTGGATCAGCTCAAGGCCGAGTCCCGACTCCTTCACCGCGTCGACCTGGGTCGGAGCCAGGCCGCGGAACGTATCGGACTCACCGACCAACAGGCTCTGGAGCGCGCTGTTCGGGTCCGCGATCACGCGAATGGTGAACCGGTCGATATGCGGCACGCGGTCCGGCAACCAGTAATCCGGGTTCCGCTCGATGGTGACATGGGAGCCAAGCACCCACTCCACGAAGCGGAACGGGCCAGAACCGATGACCTGGGACGGATCGGTGCCGGTCGAGCCGGGCGCCGAGCCCCATTCGGCGAACGGGATCTCGCCCCAGATGTGCTTTGGCATGATCTGGATGGCGGCGACCGTCTTTTCGAGGAAGAGGGCCATCGGGCTCAGGCTCACGATCTCGAACGTGTGCTCGTCAATCGCGCGGTAGGACGCAACCGACCCCGTGAATTCTGACCCGAGCGGACTCGCCGAGTCCGGCGACATCACCGCATCGAACGTCATGACGACGTCGTCGGCCGTGACCGGCACGCCATCATGCCAGGTGGCGTTCTGGTTCAGGTAGAACGTGTAGGTGACGCCGTCGTCCGCAACTTCCCAGTAATCCGCCAGGTCGGGCACCATGGTGCCGTCGATCGGGTTCTGGAACGCCAGCGTGTTGAACAGGTTGCCAATGGCGAGCAGGGCGACCACGTCCCCACGGGTGACCGGGTTAAGCGTGGAGATATCGGTGGTGGAGGCGAGGATGATCTCCCCACCTTCATTTTCCGCTTCTTCGAACGTGACCTGCTCTCGCAACCAGGCGAGGTATTCGTCCCGCGTGATCGAGCGGGTCGTGCCGGCAACCGGGCTTGCCGCCGGCGACGCAGCCGGGCTGGCATCCTGCGCGGAGGCCGAACGGGCGATCATGCCGGCCGCGGACGCGCTCACCCCCAACGCGGTCGCGCGCTGGACGAACGCCCGGCGGTCGAGGGCCCCGGACTGAAGCTCCCGCATGAGTGCGGACAACCGATGATCTTGCATGATGATCTCCCAGTTTCGTGTGGTCTATGTCAACGTCGGCGCATACTCGCCCATTCTCTTGGAACACGTGCATACGCGCAATATGAGTCCGAGAGATCATTCGGCAACCTCTCCTGTTATCGACGGCCGTCCTTCCGGAACCCGCCGCTCCACGGGTACAATGCCGCCAACCACTTGACCGGAATCGTCAAAGGAGTGAATCCATGGCAGGCAGCGACACCGTGAAGTTCATGCTTGGCGAAGACCAGATCCCGACGGCATGGCTCAATATCGTGCCGGACCTGAATGAGCCGCCCGCGCCGGCCTTGCATCCGGGAACCGGGCAGCCCGCCGGGCCGGACGACTTCGCGCCACTATTCCCGATGGCGATCATCCAGCAAGAAGTCACGACCGAGCGGTACGTCGAGATCCCTGACCCGGTCCGGGACATCTACAAGCTCTGGCGCCCGACCCCGCTCTACCGAGCGGCGCGGCTGGAGAAGGCGCTGGACCTGCCGGAAAACGTGCGTATCTTCTACAAGTACGAGGGCAACAACGCGGCGGGGAGCCACAAGCCGAACACCGCCGTCGCCCAGGCCTGGTACAACAAGCAGGAAGGCGTCAAGCGCATCACGACCGAGACCGGCGCGGGCCAGTGGGGTTCGTCGCTGGCCATGGCGTGCGCGTTCTTCGACATCGACCTCAAGGTCTACATGGTGAAGGTGTCCTACGAGCAGAAGCCGTATCGCCGGGCGCTGATGGAGACGTGGGGTGCCCAGTGCGTGCCGAGCCCGAGCATGGACACCGCGGCCGGGCGGCGATTCCGCGAGCAGGAACCCGATACGACCGGCTCGCTGGGCATGGCGATCTCGGAGGCCGTCGAGGATGCCGTCAGCCGCGAGGACACGAAGTACTCGCTCGGCTCGGTGCTGAACCACGTGATGCTGCACCAGACGGTGATCGGGCAGGAGGCGATCCAGCAGATGGAGATGGCCGACGCCTGGCCAGATGTCATCGTCGGCTGCGTTGGGGGCGGATCCAACTTCGCGGGCCTCACCTTCCCCTTCATCCACGAGAAGGCGAAGGGCCGCGACGTCCAGATCCTCGCCGTCGAGCCGACCGCCTGCCCGACGCTGACACGCGGCACGTTTGCCTACGATTTCGGCGACACGGCAGGGATGACGCCGCTGCTCAAGATGCACACCCTCGGCCATTCCTTCGTGCCATCCGGCATCCACGCCGGCGGCCTGCGGTACCACGGCTCGGCGCCGCTGGTGAGCCAGCTCCTGAACGAGGGCATGATCGAGGCGACCGCCGTGACCCAGCTGGACGCTTTCGAAGCGGCGATCACCTTCGCCCGCAGCGAGGGCATCATCCCCGCACCGGAGTCGTCGCACGCGATCCGGGCAGGAATTGACCAGGCGCTCGCCGCACGAGACGCTGGCGACGAGAAAACGATCCTGATCGGCGTCTCCGGGCATGGTCAGCTCGACATGGCGGCCTACCAGCGGTACCTCGCCGGCGAGCTGGTCGACTACGACCTGCCGCAGGAGGACATCGACCGCGCGATCGCGGAGCTCCCGGCCGTCGCTGACTAGGGATGAACAACTGGAGACCAGGAAACACCGGAGGCCCGGCATCGCGCAATGCCGGGCCTCCTTGTGCATTCCGGTTCATCCAATTCGCGTTCCGATCCGTAGGGAGGGTAGAACCGCGAGCGCCGGAAGGCGGTCGGGAATGCCTCACGCCAGGAAAAGGAACGGCCTATGACGTACGACGGCGCCCTTCTGGACGCCGGGGGTCCCTGTTGCCGGTCGTAAGCCCACGCGTTTCCCTACAGGAGCACAATGATGAACCGCTTGTCCAGCCGCGTCCTCCGCCTCACGACGCTCCTCCTTGCCTGCCTCTTCCTGCCGGCCAGCCCGGCCTTCGTCCTCGCGCAGGACGCGACGCCGGCAGCCGGAGATGCGCCGCATCCGGCCCACATCCACTCCGGTACCTGCGCCGAGCTCGGCGACGTCGTCTTTCCGCTGACCGACGTCGGCGGTGCGGGTCACATGATGGATGGCGACATGATGGACGCCACACCGGACGACATGGGAGGGATGCATCACGAAGGTACGCCGGCGGCGGGCGACATGAATGACGCAATGCAAGAGACCAGCGTCACCGATGTCGACGCCTCGCTCGATGACATCCTCTCAGCGAACCACGCGATCAACATCCACGAAAGCGCAGAAAACATCGGCAACTACATCGCCTGTGGCGACCTTACCGGCGAGCCGGAAGACGGCGAGCTAACCATCGACGTGCAGGAGTTGAACGACTCCGGCTACAGCGGCGAAGCCACGTTGGTCGACAACGGTGACGGCACGACGACCGTCACGGTCACGATCTCGAAGGGAGCCGGGAGCGAGACGGCCAGCCCGGAGTCCGGTGGCATGACGGATGAAGCAGGCACCTACGAGGTCATGATCGCCGACTTCGCCTACTCCCCCGCCGAGTTGACGATCAAAGCCGGGGAAAGCGTGACGTTCACCAACCAGGACTCCGCGCCGCACACAGCAACGGCCCGCGAACGCGATGTCCTCCAGACTGGCAGGCTGGATCAGGGCGAGAGCGTCACCGTCACCTTCGACACGCCCGGAACCTACGAGTATTTCTGCGAGTTCCACCCGAACATGTCAGGCACCATCATCGTCGAGTAGCGAATGAAGCGGTGAAGGCCGGTACGAATGTTCGTACCGACCTTCGTCATGCGTTTGGAGTATTACCCCAGACTCGCCTCTTCCCCAACCAGCATCCCGATCGGGACATGCTCGTCGAACAGGCGGGCGGCGCGCTCGGGCAGCATGCGGAGCCGCTGCAGGTGCGAAAGCTCGCGCGGCAACGTGTCGTGATACTCGACAATCGTCTTGTCCAGCTCGGCGGCACGATCGAGATACTGCTGCCGCATCCGGTCACGTTCGACGATGAGATCACCGATAGACGTCGGTCCGGCCGGCGCGTCGTTTGTCGAAGCATCGAGCCGCCACCACGCGGCGATCCGGCGCCAGAACTGCCAGCGGGGATACTCCGGCGCGGTCTCGGTCTCGTCGGCAACTTGCGCCTCACGCAGCTCCCTGAGGTTCCGATCGAGGTAGTTGCGGGATGCCTCGAGAAACGACTCCAGCTCCTGCGTCTTGCGGGACACCTCGGCGTCGAGCTCCATCCAGGCGGGGAGCACGCCGGCGTTCTTCAGGCGGCTGAATGCGAGGTCATATTCGGGGTTGACGTCGGTTCGCCAGATCTTGATCGGCTTGCCCTTGTCGGGGAGATTCTCGAACTCCCCGTTCTCCATTCCCTGCTGGATCTCGCCCTGGATCCACTCATCCCAGTCTTCGATCTCGACCCGACGAAAATCGTCCTGATGGCGAATGGGAGACATATTTGTTTCCTGGTGATGCGATTACGACTGACGGGCGCACTCCCTGCGTCCGACGCGGC
>DATGPC010000156.1:0-3332 GCA_035305265.1 Thermomicrobiales bacterium
GAACTCACCAAAGGTCATATCCCGGAATGGCGTCAGGACCCGGACGAGGTTGTCGGCCGGGGCGCGCTCGATGTACTGGGCGATGATGAGCTCCGGCAGGTAGGCGTAGCGCATCCGGGGTGGCTGCGACACGAAGTCGAGCAGCCGGGTGTGGATACGGGAGAGCCAGCCGTTGTCGTGGACGTCGATGAACGCTGCGTCCACGTAGGAATTTGCGCCTCCGAGGCGTACGTCGAACGGCGGAAAGCTCTGGACCGGTGAGGATGCCTGCTGGACGAACTCGTCAAGCCACTCGGCGGTGATCTCGTCCCGCCCTTCCGGGCGGTCGGTCAGGTAGCCGAGCTCCTGGACCGTGACGTTGAGCAGGGCGGCCGGGATCGGGCGGACGAACGGGAATTCGCCAAGCGCCTCCATCAGTTCCTGATAGTGAGGCGCCAGGACCTCTTCCGGGATCCTGGCGCACACGTAGACGAAGTCTCCGGTCCGGCGGTACCAGTCCTGAGTATCATGCCGGCCGTCGACTACGTGGTTGACCTGGCGGAGGTTGGCCCAGATCCGCCGGTAGGCTTCGTCCTGCTCGCTCGGGACATCCGGGAGCCACCAGAGTGGATGTCGCCATTTCGCGATCCACCGGATGGTGTTCCGGACGAGGTCCCGATATCCGATGCTATTCAATGGCCTTGATCAGGATCCTCGCGGTGCCGCCCGGTGTCTCCACCGTGACCTTCTCACCGACGCGCCGGCCCTTGAGCTGCTTGCCCATGGGCGATTCCTCGGAGATGAGCCCCTTCGTCGGCATGGCTTCAGCCGGCCCGACGATCTTGTAGACCTCTTCGTCACCGTCGAAGTCCACCGTCACGGAGCGACCGAGCGCAACGATGTCCTTCTTCGCCCCGTTCGGCTCGTCGTCGATGATGACGGCATTGCGGAGCTGCTCTTCCAGGTCGGAGATGCGCTTCTCGATCATCGCCTGGTCCTGGCGAGCGACGTCGTAGGCGGCGTTCTCGCGAAGATCTCCGTGAGAACGAGCTTCCGCAACCGCATTGATGATCTCGGGGCGTTTGACCTCGATCAGTTCCCGGAGCTCCTTGCTGACGCGCTCGTAGCCTTCTCTTGTAAATGGAACTTGCTTCTTCTCTGCCATGGATTCCTCAAACTCAATACGTTAATGGGGCGAAACGTCTCGCGTTTCACCGTTTCCATTCCGAACACGATTCTCGCGAACGGGCAAGATAGATGCCGCCACACGAAGCGGCTCATCTGGCCGGTCGGGGTTCCTGTCGAGGGATATTACTCGAATTCGAACGTAGCTTCTATTTCTACCGAGATTCCGTTCGGCAGCGAGCCCATCCCGATGGCGGACCGGGTGTGCCGGCCGGCTTCGCCGAGCACCTCGACGAGCACATCGGAGCAGCCGTTGATCACCAGGGGGTGTTTCCCGAATAACGGATCGGCATTCACCATCCCGAAGACTTTGACGACCTTCGTGACCCGGTCGAGCGATCCAAGAGCATCCTTTGCCGTTGCGAGCAACTGGAGCCCGACGGATCGAGCGGCTGCGTACCCGTCCTCAACGGTGAGATCTGCGCCGATCTTTCCTTTCTTGTGTTCTGCCGATGGTCCTGTCCCGCTGATGTACAGCAAATTGCCCGTGACCTGATACCGGACGTAGTTCGCTGCCGGCTTGATCGGCTCCGGCAGTTCGATCCCGAGTTCGGCGAGTCGCGCGTCGATGCTCATTCTGGCTCCGTGTCGATGGCACCGGCGTCTCGTTTTCTCGATGCGCCGGCTCGGATGTGCAGTAGGTCGGATTGTAGCGGGTCTTGTCCAGTTGCGCGCATGCGGGCGAGATCAAACGAGGAAAGAGCGCGATGGCGACATAATCTTGATGCGGGCAACTGGTGATGCTAGTATGCCAGAAAAGGAAATGGTCAACATAAAAACAGATTTGGCTATTAAGACGGTGGCGTCTTCACTCGAGAGCGGTGGTGCTGGCGTGCGCGGGGCGCAACCCGGTGAAGAGGAGAGATGGTTTGATGACGGTTTCGCGTGTACGGCAGTCCCGATTCGTTCTGTGGAGCTTCGTGTTTCTCCTGGTTCTCCACAGCTTCGGTCTGTCCGCACAGGAGGGGAGGACGGTCATCCCGGTTAGTCTCACGTCGTCGGAGATCGTTGTCTCACAGCCTTGGCGGCAGGAATCCGCGTTGTCCCAGGAGACGGCAGATCGTGAGGTCGTTATTCTCAGTGGAACTAACGACAACGTGATCATCGGGTTCATGCCCGCTGCAAACGCCGGATCCGACCCGATCACGACCGTGCTCGGGGATCTCGCCGAATCGCTCGAGCCGTTGACCACGCTCGAACGTAGTCCCCGATACGCGCTCCAGACCCTCGAAATCGACGGAGTGCCGTATGGCATGTTCTCGGTCGTCTACACCAACCTGAACCCGGGCATCGTCGAGGTCTATATCTACCTGTCTCGTGCCTCGACCTTCAACACGGGTATGGCCAGTGCCCAGTCGAACATCAGGATCGGGGGACGATCGGCGTTCCTCGCGGTCATTCCCCGCACGCTCCAATCGGTCATTGTTCGCGCGGCCGGACCTGGTGATGCCGTCCGTGATGCCGAACTGGCGGCGCCGCTACTGACCGCCATCGCGCCAGAGCCGACGGTCGCCCCGGCAACTCCAGTCCCGACAGCGCAGCCTACAGTAGCTCCCACTCAGGAGCCTGGCGCGACGCCGGCCGTCGCAGCCACGCCGATCGCGACCAGGGATTCCGCAGGAGTCGCTACCCCAATCCCGGCGCAGGTCGCGACGCCTGTGTCGACACCCACGCCAACCGCCACTCTTTCACCGACGGCCACACCTACGCCGACAGTTGCCCCGACGATCGCGCCGACGCCAACACCGACGGTTCCGCCGCCGCCAACCCTGCCGACCGGGCCGGTCCCGACCATGGCGACCGGACCAGCACCAACACCGACGGCGTCAACAAGCGTGTCGGTATCGGAGATCGTGCCGGGCATCGAAAGTACACCGGTCACCGAAGATGAAGCCACGCCGGACATCCCCACCGAGCGGCCAGGAATCGATGTCTCGATGTACGAGGACCTTGGGGTCGTGGAGGATGGCTATTACATCAGCCCGCAGTTTGGCACCGAAGTTCGCTGGGATGCCCGGTGGACCATCCAGCAGACAGGCGATCACTCTGCGGTGAAATCGAACTCCGTGACCCGCACCGACAGCGTGACGCTGATGTCGACGCAGTATCCGGAAGTGGTCGTGGTCATCAGCATCATGTCCTCGTATGAGTTCGGGATGAGCGACTGG
>DATGPC010000157.1:0-4943 GCA_035305265.1 Thermomicrobiales bacterium
AACGAGCGTGGTGCCCCGGCGCTCGCACGTTTCCTGGATTCGGGTACGGATTTCGGCGAGCGCCTGGACGCACGTCTCCTCGGAGGCGTGACGGACCTCGCAGGCGAGCCGGACCTCACCGGGGACGACGTTGGAGGCGCCGGGCCGGACGTAGAGCTCACCGACCGTCGCGACGAGTCCGTCTGTCGCCCGGCCAACCGCTTCGACGGCAAGCACCGCTTCCGCGGCGGCGGCCAGGGCATCCTTGCGCAGCGTCATCGGGAGGGTCCCGGCGTGGCCGGCCATCCCGCGAATCGTGATCCAGGCGCGCTCGCTGCCGACGATGGAGGAGACAACGCCGACCGGGAGGTCCTCCTGCTCCAGGATCGGGCCCTGCTCGATGTGCGTCTCGAGGAAGCCGAGGATCTCCGGCGTCTGGCGGTGCTGGAGCGCATCGGAATCCCCGCCGAAGGCGCGGATGGCGTCAGCTAGCGCGATGCCGTCCTCATCGGGTTGCTCCAGACGGTCGTCCAGCGGCAAGCCCGCCCAGACGCGCGAGGCGAGTAGCGTCGAGTAGCGCAATCCCTCTTCATCGGCGAAGGCGATCAGCTGGACCGGGAACGGGAGCCGCTTTCCTTCGTTGTGGAGGTGCTGGATCGTCGCGATGCCGGACATGACGCCGAGCGTGCCGTCGTAGCGCCCCGCGTCGCGGACGGAGTCGAGATGCCCGCCGATGACGAACGGGCGCGATTCGGCGCTCCCCTCCTCCGCCGCATAGGTGCCGATCAGGTTCCCGAACGCGTCGAATTCGGTTTCCAGGCCGGCCTCGCGCATCCATTTGGCGGCCAGCTCCATCGCGGATTTCAGCGGCGGCGTGCCGTAGCGGCGGGTGATGCCGCCATCCATCTCGGAGAATGCGGCCAGCTCATCGGCGCGGGACATCAACTGGTCGGCAAGGTCGTGGAAGGACATGAATCAGGCGCTCCAGGGGTGACGGCGAACGAGTCTCGCGACGAGCATCGCCGGAATGGAGCGGAAAGGCAAGGGGTGGCGGGCGAGTTTCGGTTCGCCCGCCACCCCTTGCCTGCAACCGTGATCGGGGCCTCGACCGGGACGGTAGCCAGCGTCGCCTCGGCGCTTGTCTGCGGGTTCTGCGATTCGAGGGTGACGGCGAAGGTCCACTCGCCGGGCGTCCACCCTTCGAGCGGGATGTACCGCTGCTCGATGACGGTTTCGCCGGGCTGGAGCGTCACGGAGCTGGCGAGAACGAAGTCCTCGACCGCTTCGCCGTCGCGTTGAACGTTGAGCAGGACGCGCACGCCGTCGATCGGGGCGTCACGATTCGTCACCGTGACCGACACGGCGGCAAACTGGACGTCGTCCGCGGCCGGCATCGGGTTGACCTGCGCCGTGGTGATCTCCAGCGGCGCTTCAGCGGCGACCTCGTTCACACCGTCAGCGAGGTCTGTGGAATCGACGCCTGGACGTTGGTCTCGGGGTCGGTGAAGGTTGCGGTGACCTCATAATCCCCTTCCGGGAGCGCAGCCGGCAAGGGCACCTCGAGCGTCGTCTCCATCCCGGCGTAGACCGAGCCCATCGCGAACGGCTGGGTGAACGCTGCGTTACCGCTCGCGTCCGTCAGGACCAACTCGCCGGCGGGCTTGACGAGGACATTGCCGGTGTTGATGACAGGGACGACGACACGGTTCCCGGCGACATTGGTCTGGATCTCCGGCGTGCCAAGTTCGAACCCCGGCGTCATCTCGCCCGGCACGGTGATGAATACCGCGACGGACTTCCGGGCGATCTGGTTGAACATCGCGCTACCCTCGATCTCGATGGGCTCGGCGGTCTGCAGCACGATGCCGGCAATGTACTGTCCCGGCTCCGCGTCTTCCGGCACGGTCACCGTGATGGAGCGCTCGATCCCTTCGCCGGGCGCGAAGTCCAGCGTCTCGGCAGGGTAATCGATCCATGCGCCGACGCCTTCGACGGGATCACCTTCCTCGCGGACGCCAAAACCGCCGTTCACGAGGGTGAAAGCGTCGCCGGCATAGGTGCGAAGCGAGAGGGGCTCGTCGTCCACGTTGCCGATCACTGCCGTGAGCGTATGCGTCGAACCCGGCTCGGCTTCCAGCGTGAAATAGGATCCGTCGTTCTGGTCCAGCGGGTGAAGCAGAAACTGCGGACCGGTCTCGGGTTCCGGAGTGGATCGAGTCGCTTCGGGCGTCGACTGGGCGGCGGTCAGGGCGGGAATCCACCCGATCGCCAGGAGGAACGTCGCCACGACGATCCGCAACGACATCATCCGGGTACGAGTCAAGGCGAGGTCCTTTCATGAGAGAGCAGAAGCGGCCCCTGGACGAGCCGCTCCTGAAAACACGTACCTAGCGAAGCGTCGGCAAACGTCAGCGTCAGGGTCGAGGGAGAGTGTGGATCACCGTCGCGCCCGGGATGGTAACCGTTCCGGTCACGACGGTGCCAGAGAGCCCGTTCGCGGCATCATCCACCGCCACTTCTCCTCATGCCATCGTGCAATTCAGATGCCATTCCCTCCCCTGCGTCGGCGATCAGGGAGCAGCGCCCAGCGCAATGACGAGAGGTGTCCCGGATACCGGGTGCGTCGCGAGATCCACCTGGACCCGGTGAATCCCGGGAAGGTCGCCGGCGTCCGCCCGAAGGACGGGCGTCATTCGGTCGAGTGGCTGGCCGGCTGAAAGCCAGTCAGCGTGAGCCGTCGACGATCGATGCTCAGGGGACGCTCCGGCCTGGAGCAGGAAGGTGTTGTCAGACTGCGCGGCCCCGGCTTCATGTGTCGCTGGTTGCATCAGCTTGATGACCCACCCCTGGTCGCTTCCGTTCACATCGACGACCTGGAGGTCGAGCGACGCCGCGTCTCCAGCGTCATCGTGCGACTGCCCGGAGTTGCCAACGAACAACATCGCGGACATGGTTGTCGCCATGTCCGCGAGGGGCTCGGGTTCTTCTGATGGTGGCAGTACGACGATCGCGATCTCAACCTGCGTGGAACCTTGCGCTGCCGCAGGCCCCATTCCTGGTATTGTCAGCGCAGACAGCAGGACAACCGCCATCCACGCGGGAACTGATCGCGAGAACCTGGGCATAGCGATGCCTCGAAATCTAGCCGGCCAACCCAGCAAGGAAGATTACGAACGAGGTCCTGATTCGTTGTGCATTCCGTTTGGGATCAATCGTATCGCCCCCGACACACCCCATACATGCTATACGCACTATATGCTGGTTGATCGTAAATTCCAAGGAGCGTATTAACGGGATATGCGCCGGTGAGGGCGCTCTCCTCACCAGCGTGGTCATTCCTGTTAGTCGTCTCGACGTGAACCTGGCTTGGGCACGATCTAGGGTCCGGTGGCGGCGTTGACCGTGATCGTGGACCTGTAGATGCCTGGCGGCGTGCCTCCCGGCACAGTGATCGAAACGCCCAGTTGCTGCTGATATGTTCCGTCGCCGTCACCTGACGCAGCCGTGAGCACCGTCCGGGGCTCATCCAGGCTCCCGGTGACACCGGTTGCCGTGACACCTGTACCGTCTCCCGACTCGGCCATTGGCTCACCGGTCGAGACGAGCTGCAGGTGGCGGGGTTCCAACGAAGCTCCCCCCGCCTCGCCCGTATAGATGAAGGGGTTCGCAGCAAGCGAGACATTCCATCCCGAGCATCCGGAACCGGAGACTTCGTAGGTCAACGAGCCGGTCGCATGCTGGTCATGGAACGACGCCGCGAAATCCCAGTCCAACGCGCTCTCGACAACGGACGCCGACGCTGTGTGGGAACCATCCGTCGCTGTTGCCTGGAACATGGTCTCCGGGAGATCGACGACGTCTCCGGTCACGCCACCGCGGATAGCGACGACGCGCGCGCTGATGGTCCAACCGCCGGTTGCCGGGGCTGAACAGGCGGGCGCAACGTTCATCGTGAACGACCAGGTCGCTCCCGGCTGGACGATCGTTGACGGATCGGGCGTGATCGTCATGGCGCCTTTGTCGTCCACGGTATGGTCGACCGATGGGGTCACGGCCCACCCTGCCGGCGCCTTGATCGTCACGCTGCGAATGCCAATTGCGGTGTCGTGAAGATCGGTCGGCACATTTACTGCGCACGTAATTTCTTGCGATGCGCCCCGGATGATCGTTGGTCCTTCCGGATTGCAGGTCAGACTCAGCTTCGACAGGTCGGGTGCAGCGGGTTTCGAGATCGCCGTGATCGTGGCGGACCCGACCTTCGGCTGCTGCTCCCCGGGATTGCTATAGGAAACTCGCACCGTCGAGGACACCACCTCTCCGATGACATCCGAGTCAGGCGCAAGGAGGGACACGGTGAAAAACCCGACGTTGCTGGAGGCGGTGAATTTCGTGGCAGACGTGACCCATCCGCTGGTCTGCGATGTTCCTGTTCCGAATGCACCCCTCACCTTCCAGCCGGCCGCTGCCTGACCAGTTTCGTTGGTGGGAACGCCGATATCGAAGGTAACCGTGGTTTGTCCGGTCCTGGCAAGCGTGCATGTAGCCGTCAACTCCGCGCCAGGAGCGACGCTCGCCGGCCCATTCCCGGTGCAGCCGGAGATCGCGTCTGAACTGGCAGTGGAGTTCATCAGGGCGACCGACGAGGTCCGGGGAGCCGGAGTCGGTGTCGCAACGCTGGTCGGGGACGGGGTCGATGCGGTGGTGGGAGCCGGGACGACAACCGTCGGGGCCATGGTCGGTATGGCGGTCGGCTCGATTGTCGGGACGGACGTCGGCTCAGCTGTCGGCGCCGGCTCCTGGGGTTGGACAGGAGCCGGATCGACAGTCGGAGCGGGCGTGGGCGGTTCGGCAACGGGCTCCGGGGTTTCCATTTGCGCTTCCGTGGCGACCGGGGTGGGGACGTCCTCGGCGGCCAAAGGCGCTACATGGAGCGACGAGAGGATGATCGAGGCGCAGAGCGTGAT
>DATGPC010000158.1:0-2288 GCA_035305265.1 Thermomicrobiales bacterium
CTACCTGTTTCAGAGCGTCAGTCGCCGGGCGAGGCCGTTGTCGCCGCAGATGTCGTCGGCGGCTGGGGTGTCGCTGCACCGGAGTACTCGCCGTAGTACGTCGCGCCGGTTTGACCCTTTTGACGGTTCAGGACCACGCCGATCAGGCGGATACCACCCTGGTGTATCGAGTGCGCCGCCTGCCGCACGGCCTCGATTCGGGTCTTGTTGGAGTGGCAGACGAGGATCGCGCCGTCCGTGTGGCGAGAGATCGCCAGCGCGTCACTGGCTGACAGGATTGGTGGCGAGTCGATGATCACAAGGTCGACATCCGCCTTGATCCGCTCGATCAGCCGATCGAACCGGTCAGAGCTGAGCAGGTCGGACGGGTTCGGCGGAATCGGTCCGCTGGGGACCAGGAAGAGTCCCGGAAGGGCAACCTTTTTCGCCACCTCATCCCACGACTGCTCGGGATGCGTCAGGAGCGTCGTTAGGCCGGCCGAGTTGTCCACACCAAAGATCCGTGCCTGGGTCGGGCGCCGGAGATCGGCATCGATGATTGCTGTCGTGATGCCGGACTGCGCCATGACCACGCCAAGGTTCGCCACGGTCGTGCTCTTGCCCTCGCCGGGGGAGGGACTGGACACCGTCATCGAGTGGATCGGGTTGGATGCCGATGCGAACTCCAGGTTCGTTCGGAGCAATCGCAGGGCTTCCGCCGCGCCCGATTGCGGCTGGGTCATCGTGTAGACCTGCCGGCCACCTGGTTGCAGCTTCGAGATCGCGGAGACCGTAGCCAGGACCGGCGCGCCGGCGATGCCCTGGACGTCCACCTCAGGCTTCACCGTGTTGTCGAGGAACTCGAGGAGCGCGACCAAACCGGCGCCGAGAAGCGCGCCAACGAAGAGGCCGAGGAGCAGCGACCGCATCGGCTGCGGGGCATACGGCGCATCGGGTGGGAGCGCGGGTTCCACCATCCCGATCTGTGCGCTGCCCGCCCGCAACTGGGCTTCATAGTCGGTCGCCGAAGATTGAAGGTCGATCAGCGATTCATTGATTGCCGTCCGCTGGCGCTGGAGATCGTCCAACCGTCGTTGCGTCGCGGCCTCGTCCGCGTCGTTTCCGCTCTCGAGCTCGGCAATCTGGGCGTCAACAGATTCCTGGCGGGCCTCCAGGTCCTCGATCTGCTGGTTGATTCCCCGGAGGTTCCGCTCCGCTGTCGCAGAGGTCTCTTCTTCAATACTCGCCTTGAACTCTTCGACGATCGTGTTCGCCACCAATGCCGCATGGTCCGGATCCGTGTCCGTGACCGTCACGCGGATCAGCTGGGTACCATCGACGACCGAGGTGGTCACGCCGCTGTCGAGCTCTTCCTCGCCAAGCTTCTCAGCGACGCGCTCGAGGATCGGGCGCGTGGTTACGATCTCCTGGTACGTTTCCGCGAGGCGGGTACTGACGTTGAGGGCGTTGAAGTCAGTTTGCGCCCCGGAAAGGCCAGGGTTGACCATCATCGTGGCGGTCGCCGAGTACATGGGTGTCTCGCGGGAGCTCGACCAGTAGGCGGACGCTCCTGCGACGAGCATCAGGAGCACGACGATCCACCATCGCCGCCTGGCGATTCGCATAAGTTGTCTTAGATCAAGGTCCAATTGTCTTCCCCGGAACTGGATGGTGCCAGAATTTTCACCAGCAAACTATAATATACGGGCTCAGGACAATAACCAACCTGGCCCCTTTTGCCATAAACGTCAACCTGTCGCGGAGTTCCTCCTGTCTATGATCGACCTGCATTCTCATGTCCTGCCCGGTATCGACGATGGTGCGCCGAACCTCGATGTCTCGATCTCCATGCTCGACGCCTGGGTCACGAACGGCTTCCACACCGTCGCCGCGACGCCGCACCTCATGCAGCCGTTGGACGCGAGCTATGCGGCAGCCGTCGATCGGGCATTTCGGGAGGTCGAGCCTCTTGCCGCCGCGCGGGGCCTCACGCTCCTTCGCGGCTATGAAGTGCGCCTCTCACCTGGCGTGCCTGACCAGCTGCGGCGAGGCGACATGATGGGTCTCGATGGAACTGATCTCGTCCTGATCGATCTTCCTTTTACAGACTGGCCGCTCTACGTCGACGACACGCTCTTCGGTGTCCAGACATCTGGAAGCCGGATAATCCTCGCGCACCCCGAGCGGTATCCCGCGATCCAGGAAGACCCGTCGAAAGCGGAAGAGCTTGTTGGGCGCGGCATTTACCTGCAGGTGACGATCGGAAGCTTCAGCGGCGCGTTCGGGAAGCGCGCGAAGAAATCCGCCGA
>DATGPC010000159.1:0-11850 GCA_035305265.1 Thermomicrobiales bacterium
CACGACGGGACGCGGCTGAACCCGTGGAACGACATCGAATGCGGCGACCAGTACGTCCGCGCGATGTCGTCGTGGAGCCTCCTGGAAGCGGCTTCCGGCTACGCCCATGACGCCGGGACGGGATCGCTCAGGTTCGCGCCGGTCATCTCTCCAGAGGAGTTCCGGGCGCCGTTCTTCACCGCGACGGGCTGGGGCGTGTTCTCGCAGCACCTGGGCACGGATGGCGCGCGGTCCCGAATCGATGTCCCTCATGGCCGAATGGACATCCGGGAACTGCGTCTTTCGCCGGGTCGGGATGTGAGGGTGGTCGAGGTCACGGTGAACGGCGAGAAGGCTGACGTCTCGTGGCGCTTCGAGGATGGCGAGCTCGTCCTGACGCCGAAGGCACCGTGGGTGCTGGACAGCAGAGAGGCGCTGGAGGTCCAGGCGCGCTGAGCACCGATCTTCGGCCGATACGAAATACCCGACCGATCGGCCCCAGGGAGGCGATCAAGGTGATCATGATCACGCTCTTTCGCGCACCGGGGTTCGCTGATCGGGTTGGGGCCGAATCCTGTTCCTGACGGCCGGATGCATCGACGGCCGTCAGGAGTCTCTACTATCTATACGCATCCAGCGGCGAAAAGTGCGCCACGCCGGGAGATCAGGCCTCGATGCGTAACCCGTCCCAGGCGATGGTGACCGGCAGGCCATCCGCCTGGAGCCGGCGGGAGATCTCGAGACCGTCGTCGTAGGAGATGCCGTCGGGCTCGTCGATGTGGATGAGGACGGCCCACTTCGGCGCCATCTCCCGCACGACCTCGAGCGTCCGCTCATATCGCATCTCGGTCTGCAGCACCGGGTGGCTCGCGGCGATCATGCGCTCACCAGTCAGCGGGTGGAGCTCACAGACACCGCTGGGCAGGATCGCGACGTCCAGCCCGTGGAGATGATCTGGTGGCGCCCAGCCGACGAGCTCGTCCGGCGCGATCATCACGCGCGAACGCCCATCCTCCAGCAGGAAGGCGTACACGTACGCTTCGGCAAGCGCGAACGGCGTGATCCGGATGCCATCGATCTCCACCGACTCACCGTCCGGGATCACATGACGCCGGATGATCCCCAGCGACTCCATGTAGGCAAGATGCGCGTCCGTCCCGAGCATCTTGCGGAAATCCTTGTTCACCCGCTCCGGGACATAGACGTCCGTCACTCGCCGGTGCTGGTGCCCCTCGGCGTCACCCTCCTCACCGCGCAGATCCCAGTTCAGCTGCTCGAAGACGCGCCGCCCCAGCACATGGTCAGGGTGCCAGTGGGAGTAGAAGCAGGCGCGGACCCGGTCGACCCTCGCCCGGTTGAGCGATGCGACGATGTCTTCCGGCGTATCGAAGAGGATGTCCGGCCCGTGGATGAACGTTGCCGGTCCGTTCCGCGTGTACGGCAAGCCCTTCTCCCGCGCCTCGTCGCAGACCCGGCAATGGCACCCCGGACGGGGCGTCATGAGCGCCCCACCGCTGCCAATGACCTCGATCTCCATCATCCTTCCCTTTCGTCTCCTGGCTGGCGTATCGGTACAGCGTACGACAACGAAGACCGCCGGCTCCGTTGCACGACTGACTAGTTAGCGTTACTATCTAGTTATGAACGAAGAATCGTGGCCGCCGGAGTGGACCCGGGCGCTCCTTGCGCACAGCGCCCTCGCTATCATCGCGGCAGAAGGCACAACCTACGGCTACCGGATCCTGCAACGCCTCGGCGAGGCAGGCTTCGGCACGATCAAGGGGGGAACGCTCTACCCGATCCTCGGCCGGCTCGAAGCGGACGGGTTGGTCACGTCACATTGGGGCGAGGGCGAGGGAGGACCGGGACGCAAGTTCGTCTCGATCACCGACGCGGGTCGGGCGGAGATCGAGCGCCTGCGGAGCTCCTGGCCGGTGTTCGTCGCGACCGTCGGCCGTCTGTGGGACCTGCCCAGGTAGGCCCCCTTCTCCGCCGCATACCATCGCTCTCCAGGAAGGAAACTTCTCACCATGTCATCGCAATCACGGGTCCGGACCTCGCTCTCTGACCGCATCCTCAGGTTCGCCGGCGTCTTTGCATACACCGCCGGCGCCGTCATGATCGGCACGCGATCGAGCCGCTTCGGGAGCTGGGAGCCATGGGCCTTGGCAGCGGTCGGCGCGGTGCTGCTCGCCTACTACTTCTACCGCCAGCCGGTAGAGAACGTCGTGAACCAACGAACCGGCGAGCCGCTCTTCGAGTCCGCCGCCCAGCGAAACGTCGTGTTCAGCGCATTTATCGTCATCATGTTCGGCGTGCTCTACCTCACGGGACGGCTCATCGCCGCCACGATGTAGGGAAGCCGGCGCTCGCCAAACCAGGAGACCTCGATGACCTTCCAACTTCTCGCAGATCACCAGACATGGCGCGACGACCTGATCGTTCACCTCCGGATGAAGGACGTTCCGGGCGACCGCATCGGCGACATCCTTCTCGAAGTGGAGTCGCATCTTCGCCAGACCAGAGAAACACCACTCGAAGCGTTCGGCCAGGCGAAGGAATACGCCGACGCGCAACTCGCGATGAATCCCCGGATCGCCCCGGAGGGGACGTCCATCGCCATGCTGACCGGCATCGGTCTGGCCTCATTCGCCGGAGCGGCGCTCTATGCGTCGGGCATCATCGCGATCGGCAAAGACGGCGACACGTGGTTCGGCCTGAACCCCTGGCTTCCGTTCCTTGCCGGCGCGGTCATCCTCGTGGCCGGGCTGATGCTCCTTCCGGCCGATCTCGTTCGGCACCCGGAGACGGGCGCTCCGCTGCTCGGCGACACGAAGAAGATGAAAACCGTCACACTCGTCGTCCTCGTCGCGATCGGGATCGCGCTCTACGCGCTGGGCCGCATCCTGGCCTGACCGTGGCCGCTGCGATATCCAACTCGAAAATCGGATCTGTGCCAATTTAGGCACCGTCTTTTCCCGCACTTCCGCGAACGTTCGTACAGTTGTGTCGACGGCATCCCGAATGCGACGAATTCCTCGGTCGGCGGCGCTTGCTTGATCCTGCATACGGATTGACAGCGGGACACAAAACGGGCTATTATCGATACGGAACGCGGAGGGCGTACGTACACCCGCAGGCCGATCGGGATGGTGATCGGTTAGGACGTCGCCCAGGAGTCACACCACGACTCACGCGATCTTAGGTCGTTACTCGACGCGTCGGGCTGGACGCGGACGACCGGGACAACCCTGGAGGGAGGAGCTACCAACTCATGACGGAGAACGAGCGCCGCGCGCAAGATGTTTTGACTCGAGAAGACGTGGTACGTCGCATTCTTGTCGCCGGCGGCATGATCGCCTCGTTCCTGAGCGTCCTGCTCGTCGTGAACCCCTAAGGGTCACGACCGGGACATTGCTCCGGGCGGGGGAATACATCGGCCTTTGCCGATACCCCAAAGACACCAACAAGCGCGCTGACCGGACTTCCGGCGGCGCGCTTTTTGCATGCCCGGCACAAAGGTAGAATCCGGGGTCGTACCGACCGACGCAACAGGAGCTTGCATTTTGACGGAGGAGAAGACGTATCGGGTAGAGCCAGGGTCGACCGTGGACCTCGAGGCGTGGGACGCGAACGATACCGGCGAGGTGGCCGACAAGGAACGGGGCAAGGCCCTGCTCAAGGTCGAGCGCGACCGGATCCAGGCCGCACAGGAGCGGCTCTACGCCGAAGGGAAACAGAGCCTCCTGGTCATTTTCCAGGCGACGGACACCGGCGGTAAGGACGGGGCAATCAAGGGCGTCTTCAAGGGCACCAATCCGCAGGGCATCCGCGTCTGGTCATTCGGGGTCCCGACCCCGACCGAGCTGGCCCACGACTTCCTCTGGCGCATCCACCAGCGAACCCCGGAGCACGGCATGATCGCCGTCTTCAACCGGTCCCACTACGAAGACGTCCTCGTGGCGAGGGTCAAGGACCTGGTGCCCGAGGAGCAATGGCGACCGAGATACGACATCATCAACAGCTTCGAGCTCGGCCTGCACAACCACGGCACCCGCGTGCTCAAATTCTACCTGCACATCTCGAAGGACGAGCAGAAGGAGCGCCTCCAGGCACGGCTCGACAATCCGGACAAGAACTGGAAGTTCCACGCCAGCGACCTCGAGGACCGCGAGCTCTGGGATGATTACCGCGTCGCGTACCAGGAGATGCTGGAGCGGTGCTCAACGGATCACGCGCCGTGGTACGTCATTCCGGCGAACAAGAAGTGGTACCGGAACCTGGCGGTCGCTCGCATCGTCGCGGACACACTGGAGGAGATGGACCCGAAGTTCCCGCCGGCCGAGAAGGGGCTCGACAAGATCGAGATCGGCGACTGATCCGGTCGCCAGGGCGCGTGCTACCCCTCGTCCTCCAGGCAGGGCGGAGCGTTCTCCGGGAGCCTCATGCCTTCCAGGCCCACTTCTGGCAGCTCGACGGTCCGGCCGGGCGCAAAGGCATAGGTCACCACGCCCTTCTGCGTCTCGCCCCAGATCTCGACGTCGATCTCCTCGCCGCACTCCGTGGTCATCGTCCCGTAGACGCGAAAATCGTAGGATCGCGTCAGCCGGCACGTCACATCTTCTCCGACGCCGCGAACTATGCCCCCCTGTCCCACACACTCGATGAACGTGCGGGGCAAATCGTCGGCAGCTGACACCCCAGCTGTGCCCAGCGTCCCCATCAATCCCACTATCACGGCCAGGAGCATTCGTCTTACGTTCATGTGTACCCTTTCGTTGCCTATGCCTTTGGAACGCCGGCAGCCGCGACAACGTTCCGGCGGAACCTTCGATAGGGACGCGTCGTTACGTGTCACAAGCAACAGGTGATCTGTCACAGCTGGTGCGCCGGCAAGGAGAAGACGATTGATGCTGAACCGACGGCATCTCCTGCACGGGTTCGCAGCCCTGCCGCTGGCGATGAGCACGATGACGCGAGCGCAGGCACCATCACACATCGAGCCGCCAACGCCCCTGTGGGAGCTCCTCTCGCTCCTCCCTCCCCGGGCAGGGGATGGGGAGCCGTTTCAGCTCACGGGACTCCGCGCCGAGATGATTTTTCCAGGGCTCCTGCGCTCGACGCGGGACATCCCGGCCGCACAGGTACGACCGATCATCGACGCCGATACGCACCACATGATCGCGGTCAAACCCGCCCCTCCCGACGAATCCCTGATGCGTCTCTGCGGTGTAGGAATGGACCGCATCGACGCGATCGGCACATTCTGGCCATGCACCATCTTTATCGGGAAGTTCTCCGGCCAGGATGTTCACGCGGCATGGGGAGACCTCGGCTACCAGCCCACCGATGATCCGGACATCTGGTCCTGGAAGGGGCTCCCTGAAGACGAGATGTCAGGCGAGGTCGATGATGCGCTGCTCGTGATGCAGCAACGATTGTCCCTTCCCCCTCGATCGCGGGGGCACTTCCGGTTCCTGACCTGCATCGGCGACCGCTACGTCGTTGAGGCACGGTCCGAAACGACGCTTCGGCAGATGCGCGATCGTTACCGGGAATTGATAGCCACCGGCACAATCGAGGACTGGCCATTCGGCGGCTCCGGCATCATCCCGGCGTCAACGGGGCACGTCGCGGCACTCTATGAGGGCGACCGGTTCATCACCGAGCGTCGCCCCGACTCAAGCGTCGACCGGGAGAACCAATTGCGGGCGGCGAACGAAGATGCCCTCGCGTCGATCGAGCAGGAGCTTGGCCGGATGCCGCGTGTGAGGACGGCGCTGCTTGGCGTCACGCCCGGCACACCCTGGCGCGAGCCGCTCGATACGGCCGACCTGCCCACAATCGCATCGTCATCGCTCGTCCACGTCCATCTGGAGAGCGAGGAGGATGCAGAGCGATACCTCGCCATCGCCACGGCACGCTTCGACGCATTGGTGAGCTGGTCTACCGAGGAAGCCTACTCCGAGCTGTTCTCATTCAGCGGCAACGTCACCGGAAGCCACGTTTCGATCAATCTCGGCCACGCCCGGGCACCGCGATACGATGTCCTGCAGATGGCCTACTTCAGCGACCTCGCGTTCCTGACAAGGGAACCGGACGGTTCGGACACGTGGCGTTCCGGCCGCTGACGCCGCCGGCACATGTCAGCACCCGGCCGTGCTGCCGCGTCAACCGGCGCGATTATCCGCCCTGCTCCGCAATCGGCACGCTGACCCGGAAGACGGTCCGCCCCGGCTCGGATTCCGCGACGATCGTCCCGCCGTGCTCTTCCGTGACGATCCGCCAGGCGGTATCGAGCCCCAGGCCAGTCCCCAGCCCTTGCGGCTTGGTGGTGAAGAAGGGTTCGAAGATGCACGCGAGATCGGATTCCGAGATGCCCGATCCGTTGTCTTCGATCTCCACGACCACCTGACCATCCGCGCCCCGCGTCCGGATCGTCACCCGGCCCTTGCCGCCCGTTGCGTCGATGGCGTTGTCGAGAATGTTGGTCCACACCTGGTTGAGCGTGTTGCCGAACACTCGAACGGCCGGGAGGTCGTCCGCGTAGTCTCGCTCGACCGACACGTTCCTCAGCCGATGGGCCAGGATAATCAGCGTGTTCTCCAAACCATCATGGATGTCGACGAATTGCTCGGTCGCGCGGTCCATGTGGCTATACCCCTTGACCGCCTGCACCAGCTCGGAGATCCGGTAGCTGCTCCGCTCGATGATCTCGATCGACTCCCGGATTGTGATGGTCTCGTTCAGCCAGCCGATCGCCGCCATCAGCGACGGTGCCGGAAGGGTCGACGCCATCTCTTCCAAAGCGTCTGCGGTAACGCCCGCGCTTACGAGACCCGGCGCGACATCCCACGATCGCTCGACACCGCGATCCTCCAGCCACTCCTCGATGATCGACTCCTGCTCGCTGGCCTCCAGCGGCCCCAGACGGCTTCCACCGGACGTGGCGCTCAGGATCCGCTCCATCACCGCATCGATCGCCCCCCAGTCGTTCCCACCAAGTCCGCCGGAGATCAGCTCGCGCATCAGCACATCGCGCCGCCGGATGCTGTCCGCGAGGCCCGAGTTGGCGCGCTGGACGGCCGCCGCCGGGTTGTTCAGCTCGTGCGCCAGACCGGCCGAGAGCTTGCCCAGGGCCGCCATCTTCTCGAGGAAACGTGCCTGCCGCTCTCGCTCCAGCCGGATATTCCGCTCTTCCAGCTCCTGCGCGCGTAACCGCTCGGATATGTCCCGGAAGAAGCCGTGCGTCGCAACGATCGCGTCGCCCATCGTCCTGAGCGTGACGTTTCCCTCGACCGGGACCGGATCGCCGGATTTCGTCATGAACGTCGACGTCATGTTCGGGATCGGTTGCCCACTGAGCGCCTGCATGAACAACACCTGGCAGTGTTCGACGGCATCCGGGTAGATGATGTCCCAGATGATGAGGTCCTTGACCTCCTCCGCCGTGTACCCGAGCACGCGGAGCCAGGAATTGTTGACGAACTCGAACGTTCCGTCCGGGAGGACGCTCTGGATCATGTCCGAGGCGTTCTGGATGACGGCGCGATAGCGTTGCTCGCTCTCGATTAGCCGAGGATCGGTGGTGTACTCCGGCTCCGACATGGTGGCCTCCGGGTCGGCACCGGTTGCGGCAACTGCAATCGGCGACGATCGTTTTTCTTCTACTTTACAAGACCCTTATTCACGGTATGATGTCAGTATAGTCATCATAATCCTCAAGCGGAGACACTCCTCGCTGCGCGCTCCTCGCAAGGGACACGACGATTCGCGGCGCCCCTGTCACAGGCGACGCCTCACGACCAGGACCAGCACCTCAGGAGGCCATCCACGGTGACCAAACCGATCATTCTGACGGTCGACGATGACCGGGACGTGCTGCAGGCGATCGCCCGCGACCTTCGTCACGGCTTCGGCGAGCACTTCCGGATCATCCGCGCCGAATCCGGCGAGCGCGCGCTCGACGTGCTGCGGCAGGTGAAGCTCGCGAACGACACCGTGGCCCTGATGCTCGTGGACCAGCGCATGCCGGGGCTGTCCGGCGTCGAATTGCTCATGGAGGCAAGGCGCTTCTTCCCCGACGCCAAGAAAGCCCTGTTGACCGCCTATGCGGATACCGACGCGGCGATCACCGCGATCAATGAGGTCCGGCTGGATCATTACCTCGTCAAGCCGTGGGACCCGCCGGAGCAGCGCCTGTTCCCGGTTCTCGACGACATGCTCGACGACTGGCTGGCTAACTACCGGCCGGAGTTCGATGGCATCCGGGTGATCGGGCACCGATGGTCGCCCGAGTCCCATGCCGCGCGGGATTTCCTCGCCCGTAACCAGGTGCCGTACCGCTGGATGGATATCGCGAGCGATCCCGCCGCGCAGGAGCTGCTCGAGCTCGCCTCGAATGGAGACGAGCCGGTCCCCTGCCCGGTCCTCATCTTCCCGGACGGCAGTGTCCTCCAGCAGCCCACCATGCAGGAGATCGCCGAGAAAGTCGGCGTTCGCGGGCATGCCGAGATCCCGCTCTACGACCTGGTCATCGTCGGCGCCGGTCCCGCCGGGCTTGCGGCCGCGGTCTATGGCGCGTCGGAAGGGCTCTCGACCATCCTCGTCGAGCGCGAGGCCGCCGGTGGCCAGGCCGGCATGAGCTCGCGGATCGAGAACTACCTGGGCTTTCCGGCAGGGCTCTCTGGCAGCGACCTGTCCCGCCGCGCGATGACCCAGGCCCGCCGCTTCGGCGCGGAGTTCCTGCTGACGCACGACGTGACCGGCCTGACCGACCACGAAGGCGTGATCGGCGTGACGATGAGCGACGGCTCGGAGATCCGGGCACACTCGGCGATCATCGCCACCGGCGTGTCCTACCGTCGTTTGAACGTGCCCGGCGTCGCAGAGCTGACCGGCCGGGGCGTTTATTACGGCGCGGCGGTTTCCGAAACGTCGTCGGTGCGCGGCGAGGACATCTACATCGTCGGCGGGGCGAATTCGGCCGGGCAAGCCGCAATGCACTTCGCCACCGTCGCGCGCAGCGTGACGCTGCTGGTACGCGGCGCCGGACTCTCCGCCGGGATGTCCCATTACCTCACCGAACGCATCGTTCAGACACCGAACATCCACGTGCGGCCTCACACCGAGGTCGCGAACGTCACCGGAGACGAGCACCTGGAAACAATCGTCCTCAAGAACACGGAAAGCGGAGAGCTGGAGACCGTTCCAGCCTCCGCTCTCTTTGTGTTCATCGGCGCCCAACCCCGCACGGAATGGCTGGACGGTAGCGTCGAGCGCGACGAAAAAGGCTTCATCCTGACCGGGCCGGACGTCTCCCCTGCCGCGAGGCGGGCATCCGGCCGGTTCGACCGCGATCCGTATCTCCTCGAGACGAGTATCCCGGGCGTCTTCGCCGCCGGCGATGTCCGCCACGGCTCCGGCAAGCGCGTGGCGACGGCGGTCGGGGAAGGCGCGACGGCCGTCATCTCCGTGTGGCAGTACCGCGCCCAAATGGGGATGTGACGCACGCATCGCTGCCCGGGTGGAGTGGACCTCGGAAGGTCAGCTCCGTATCGCCGCACCTCGCAGCTGCGGACGGTGTGCGGCGCTCTCACGCGAATCGACGCCACACACAAGGTGCGGCGCTACGGGAACTATCAACCTGCATGAGAACACGGAAAAGGCGGGAAGGGCGCATTGCCCTTTCCGCCTTTCCTGTCGTATCGACTGGAACGCCGCCTACTCCTGGGAGAGCGAGACCTGGACCTCACCGTTGACGGTGCGGACCTTGTACTTCTCGGTCTTCACGACGACCGGCATCGACGCGGGCTCACCCGTGCGGATATAGAACGCTCCGCCGTGCAGCGGGCACTCGATCTCGTCCCCGACGATGGTGCCGTCCGAGAGCGAAGCATCTTCGTGCGTGCACGTGTCGTTGAGGGCATGCAGTTCACCATCGAGGTTGATCAGCACGACCGGCTCGTCCTCGACCTCGACGTACATCAGCTCACCGGGCTCGAGATAGCCTTCCTTCGCTACCGTCACCCACTTCTCAGCCACATCAGCTCCTTGTCCCATGTTCACATGCTCCCGATTATTCATCATCCGGATCATCCGCCCGGAGCACATCTGCCGCGGGCAGGTCGACACATACCAATTTGCCGGACTCCTCCGGCCAGGGGATTTCCGATCGCAACAGCGCGCGGTCCGGCGTCAGCTCCACGATCACCATCCGGCGCCATTCGACGGATTCATCGATGGAGCGCGCGTCCACCCAGGATTCGACCATCGGGTTCGGAGCGCGTACCCACCACGGCTGGGCGATGGTTCCCAGCCCCTCCTCCCTGACGACGGCGAGCGCCTCCTCGCGAGACCGGGGCTCACCCAGCGGAATCCCGAGCAGCGTCAGGGGCTCCCACGTGCCGTCGCCGACCTCGCGAAGGTATCCAAGCCGCTCCCAGTCATCCGGGCGCGTCACGAGCTCCAGGCCATCCCGCCAGCTCGAGGCAGCCATCTAGTCCTCCAGCGCCTCGAGGGCATACTCCCGGCCAAACAGGGCCGTCTTCAGGACCGAGAAGCTGAGCAGGGCGCACTTCAGCCGCGCGGGGCTGAGCGTGATCCCCAGCTCGTCCAGGAGCTCGTCCTTGCCCATCGCCCTGATGTCGTCGAGCGACTTGCCCTCGACCAGCTCCATGAGGATCGACGCGGACGCCTGGCTGATCGCGCAGCCCTGACCCGAAAACGCGATCTCGGAGATCTTGTCACCGTCCGAACGCACATCGATGCGGACTTCGTCGCCGCAGAGCGGGTTCGTGTCCTCGAAGCTGTAGTCGTTCGGATCGAGCGTCCCGTAGTTGTTCGGGTGCTTCGAGTGCTCGAGGATAACTTCGCGATAGATGGTGCTGTCCGTCATATCCGGACCTTTCCTCTTCGATTACGCGAAAACGCGCTGTGCCGCCTGGACCGCGTCGACCAGGCGATCAACGTCCTTGTCGGTGTTGTACAGGTAGAAACTCGCCCGGGTCGTGGCGACGACCCCGAGGGCCTTCAGCAACGGCTGGGTACAGTGATGCCCCGCTCGTACGGCGACATTGTGCTCGTCCAGCACGGCGGCGACATCGTGCGGATGGATGCCGTCAACGGTAAAAGAGACCACACCAGCCCGGGGGATCCCCGGCGCGGGTCCGTAAACCGTGACGCCCGGAACGGCCGCGAGCCGCTCCATCGCCACGGTGGCGAGCGCGTGCTCGTGCTGGTAGATGTTGTCGAGCCCCACATTCTCCAGGTAGGTCAGCGCGGCATCGAACGCGGCGACATCGCCGACAGCGGGCGTGCCGGCCTCGAACCGGGTCGGGATATCGGCCCAGGTCGTGCCTTCCAGCGTGACCTTGCGGATCATGCTGCCACCACCCTGGTAGGGCGGCATGGCTTCCAGGAGCTCCTGCTTGCCGTACAGGACGCCGACGCCCATCGGGCCAAGCATCTTGTGCGCGGAGAGAGCCAGGAAGTCGCAGTCGAGATCCTGTACGTCGATCTGGACGTGCGGCGCGCTCTGGGCGGCATCGACCAGGACGACCGCGCCGGCATCATGCGCCTTCGCGATCAGCTCTTTGATCGGGTTGATCGTGCCGAGGGTGTTGCTGACATGGGTAATGGCAACGATCTTCGGCCCCTGCGTCATCAGCTCATCGAACGACGCCATGTCGAGCTGGCCATCCTTCGTGATGCGGACATGGCCATAGCGGGCGCCTTTCTCTTCCCCGATGATGTGCCACGGCACGATATTGCTGTGGTGCTCCATCTCGGTGAAGACGATCAGGTCGCCCTCGCGCAGGTTTGCCCCGCCCCATGACCGCGCGACGAGGTTGATGGCCTCGGTCGTGCCGC
>DATGPC010000160.1:0-5717 GCA_035305265.1 Thermomicrobiales bacterium
CATGCTCAATACGTCTCCCGGATAGCCGGTGCACGTATTAATACATGAAATCCAAGATGTCCAAGTTTCCGGGTATAGGGGAAACCTGGGCATCTTGGATGGTGGTGATTCGGGAAGAGGAACCCGCCAAGACGTCACAGAGAGGATTTGCCGGGCGCGAACTTGCCCGGGATATCGCGAGTCCGCAACTCCGGTTGCGGACTCGCGCTCAGAGGTGATGGGCGATTCGCCAGCGTCAGTCGGTTGGGGAGACCATCATCGGGTGGCTGGTGGTGGACGCGGTATCGACGCAGGCGGTAACGGGCTGCCCGGTCTCGACGAGGCCAGCAAAGACGACGGTTGTGTCGGTGTCGCTGAGATTCGCAGCGCTGTGGACCATGCCCATCTCGATGAAACCGTCACCGGGGTTGAGAACGGTCTCCTCGCCCTGGACCAGCGGCTCCTCAACCGGATCACTATCGGCCGTTGCCGCGCGAGTGATGGACATCTCACCCTGATCGAGTAGCGTGAATCCGAGGGAACCCGACTCAACCACCACGGTGAGCGTTCCGGGATGCGTATGCGCGCCGATGCTCCCGCCGGGGCCGAAGATGATCCGGACCAGCACCAGCGACTGGCTGCCGTCACCTACCGGCGTGGCGCCAAGGAGCTGGGAGCTGGCGTTCACCGCACAGTCGAGGGTGACCGGTTTCGGCGGCGGCGCTTCCTGGGCACCGAGCGTGGACCAGGCGCCGGAGAACGCGAGTATGACCAAGGTGAGAAGGGTTGAGACCAGGGTTCGGTTCCAGGTTTTCATCGGGTACCTCCGTGTAGCGGATGATGTTGAGGTCGAGAAGAGCCCCGAGCGATCGTGAACTGTGGGAGAACGTTACCCCCTCGTGACGGGCTTGCCCGCGTCGATCCACCCCCTGATCCCACCCTCGAGGTGGGCGACGTCGCGATAGCCAAGCTCCTGCAGCGCAGCGGCGCCGAGCGCCGAACGACCACCCGAAGCGCAGTAAAGGATGATCCGCCTTGCGGGGTCGAATTCCGCCCGGTAATAGGGCGTCGTGGGATCCGCATAGAACTCGAGCATCCCGCGCGGAGCCTGGATGCTCCCGGCGATCACCCCGTTCGTCGCCCGCTCTTCCGGCTCGCGGAGATCAACCAATAGCGCACCGTCACGAGCTTCGCGCTCGACCTGATCGGGCGTAAGATTCTCGATTCGTCCCTTCGCGGCGGCGACCAGCCCCGCGACCGTCTGCGTCATCACGTCCATGTCCTTTCCCGGCTCAACCGGTACGAAAAGAAAAGCTCCGGACGGATCAGCGATCCATCTGGAGCCATGCTATGGACACAGGCATGGGCGCCACATCGGGCATCGTTCCCTATTTCATGCTGGCGATATCCCTATCCCGTAGCGCGATGATGCCCAGCTCTCATCGCGTCTACGTGGATGTTCAGCTCACGCGGCGCCTCGAACGGGATGGGCAAACGGCGCCTCGTGTGTCATCTTCCGGGGAGCACGTTATCGACGGGGACCGGATGGTGAGTGATCGATGAGCGCCCGGGCGTGGAAAGATGAGCTCGACAACTTCGTGCGCGCGTTCTCGGGCGCGTACATCTTCGGCGTGCCGCTGATCTTCACGATGGAGATGTGGTGGATCGGGGAGTTCATCGGGACGTGGCACCTCCTCACCTTGCTGGGGGTGGCGTTGGCCGCCAACATCGGCTTGAGCTACGTCGCCGGGTTCAAGCGGGAGAGCACCTTCCGCACGACGATCGACGAGGCGATCGACGCCGTCGCGGTCGGCGTCGTCGGGGCCGCCGTGATGCTGACGGTGCTGAACCAGATCCGGCCGGACGAATCGCCCGAGGCCATACTGGGGAAAATCGCGCTACAGGCGGTGCCGCTCAGCATCGGGGCGTCGGTCGCGAACCAGGTGTTCGGTACCGGGCGTGAACAACGAAGCCGGCGAGGACCGGACGATGGCGAGCCGATGACGGCGCGGCAGGCGTTCCTTTCCGATGTGGGCGCGACCGCGATCGGCGGCGTCTTCATCGGGGCCTCCATCGCGCCGACGGAAGAGATCCCCATGATCGCGGCGGCCCTGAGCTACAGCCATCTGTTGGCCGTCGTCGGGTTCTCGCTGGTGGTCAGCTACGGCATCGTGTTCGCGAGCGGCTTCGACGACCAGGAGGCGGAAGGCCCGTTCCAGCACCCGTTCACCGAGACGATGCTTGCCTACGCCGTCTCCCTGCTCGTTTCGTTCGCCGCGCTCTACCTTTTCGGGCAGATATCGTTTGACGACCCTGTCCTCTCGATCGTCGAGCAGGTGATCGTCCTCGGCGTCCCGACCACGGTCGGCGGCGCGGCAGGGAGGTTGGTGGTATGAGCGGCGATCGGCACGGACGGCATCGCGAGGACGCAACCAGCGGCCCGGAAACGACGCACACGTCGGACAGGCAGACCATGGTGGCCGAATGGACGACGCTTGCGATCAGCACGGCAATCCTCCTCGCCATCGTCGGGGCGATCACCTGGCTCTCCTTCAATGGAGAGGAACGGCCGCCAGTCATCGTCGTGGACCCCGAAATGGAGCAGCTACGAGAGGAAGAGACCGGCTACTATGTCCCGGTGACCATTCGCAACGACGGCGACCGGACGGTCGAGGACGTCATCGTCCAGGGCCAGCTGATTGCGGGCGAGGGGGAACCGGAGACCGCCGAGATCACGATCACGTTCCTCGCCGGCGGTGAGACCGTCGAAGGCGTGATGGTGTTCCGCTCGGACCCTGCGCAGGGCGAGCTGACGACCGGCGTCACCAGTTACAAGAAACCATAGACGTCACCCGACAGGGCAATGAACGATAGGCATCAAGATGGCCAAATACGAACAGAAACTTGTCCCGACCGACCGGGATGTCGATGAATTCCTCGCCGGGATCGAGAACGAGCGTCGACGCGCCGACGCCATCCGGCTGCGCGAGATCATGGAAGAGGTCTCCGGCGAGCCTGCCGTGCTGTGGGAGTACGGCATCCTGGGCGTCGGGCATTACCACTACCGATATGAATCCGGTCACGAAGGTGATGCGGGCGCGTTCGGGTTCGCCCCGCGCAAGGCGAGCCTGGTGATCTACGTCGTCGGCGGGCTCGAAGGGCACGAGGACGTTCTCGCCCGGCTGGGCAAGCACAAGATCGGCAAGAGCTGCCTCTACATCACGCGGCTGGCGAACATCGACGAGGGCGCGCTGCGGGAGCTGATCCAGATATCGATCGACAATGCCGCCCGGATCGACGCCGAGTCCCGATCCTGATCCACCCCGATTACTGCATCATGGCGCCGCCGCTGGCATCGATCGGCGGCACGCCCATCGCGCGAGCGTAGGCCTCCTCCATGCATTCCTGCGCGATTTGATCGCCGTTCGGGAAGAGCGCCCGTAACATGTCGCGCATGCCATCGACGTAGCGCTGGGACGCTTCGGAGCGGCGCCTCGCCAGTCCCGCGTGCAGGAAATCCTGATGCTCGTTCGGCTGCCGTGACCGGTTGCGCAGGTGGGCATCCTTCCGCAGTGCATTCGCCAGCAGCACGATCGCCATCTCGCGCTGGTCCTCCGTGATCCCCGGGCGCTCCATACGCGTTACTCCTCGCTCACACATCACTTCAACGAACGGGTCAGCGATGCTCCATCGCCTGCCGCACACGTTCCGGCGTGAAGGGCACATCCCTCATCCACACGCCGGTCGCGTCATGGATCGCGTTCCCGATCGCGGCCGTGACGGGGCAGGTTGCCGGCTCCCCGGCTCCTAACGGTGGTTCGACCGGCCGGTCGATGAGAACGATATCGATCTCCGGAACCTCCGGGAGCGTGAGGATCGGGTATGTCTCCCACGTCAGGGTCGTGATCTCGCGGTCGTCCCAACGCACCTCTTCCTTGAGGGAGCGGCTGATGCCCTGGATGATGTTGCCCTCGACCTGGTTCCGGACGCCGTCCGGGTTGATGATCCTGCCGCAGTCGTGCGCCGCCACCATCCGCGTCACGCGGACGAGGCCGGAATCCGGATCGATAAGGACGTCGGCGACCATCGCGACGTAGGCGTACTTGACCTCGTACCGGGCGAAGGCGATGCCGCGCCCTGCCAGCATGCCGTCCGGAGCGTCGATCGGCGTCCCCCACCCTGCCCGCTCCGCCGCTGCGGAGACGACCTCCCTCGCACGCGAGTCTGGCAGCAGCCGGAGTCGCAACGCGACCGGGTCCTCCCCGATGGATGCGGCGATCTCGTCGAGGAACATCTCGTTCGCGGTGGTGTTGTGCAGACCGCCGAGGGTGCGGAACGCGGACGGCCGCAAGGGCGCGTCCGGCAACCAATGCATCGTGACGCGCTCGTTCGGGAAGGCGTAGGTCGTCGGCGCGTTGCGATCGCCGCCGCCCATCCGCATCTGCGGCTCCGGCATGGGTGGATCGACCTGCTGACCGGCGAGCAGGTGTCCCGGCTGACCGCCCGGACGCGCCACATGCGTGGGCGTCCAGGTCGTGTGTTGCCATGCGAGGATGTTGCTGGCGGCATCCAGCCCGGCAGACATGTCGATCAGCATCGCCGGCCCTTTCGGCTCCCATGCGAACTCGTCGCGGCGCATCCACTGCACGCGCACCGGGCGGCCGACCGCCTGTGAGAGCAACGCCGCATCGGCCGCCACATCGTCCGCCCCGTTATGGCCATAGCAGCCAGCGCCCTCACGGTAGATCATCCGGATGCGGTCCTCGTCCATGCCGAGCAGCGGGGCGAGCGCGGCGCGGAGGCCGTAGACACCCTGCGTGCTCGTGTAGATCGTGGCGCGTTCATCGCCCACATCGGCGACGGCGCAGGACGGCCCCATCGAGGCGTGGGCCTGCATCGGGAACCGGTACGTAGCCGCGAGGGTCCGCGATGAGGCATGCATCGCGGCATCGACATCGCCCCGGTGGAGCGGCTCGGTGTCGATGGTATCCGCCATCCGCATCCGGTCATGGAGCGCGTCTAGGGATGGCAGCGGGGGATCGTCCGCCCATGTCACCCGAAGGGCTTCGGCGGCGCGGATCGCGATCTCTTCCCGCTCGGCCACCACGCCGAGGAAGTCGCCGTCGCGAACGACCGCGACCACGCCGAGCATTGCCAATGCATCGCCGTCGTCGACCGCAACAACATGTCCAGACCCGTCCATGGTGCGAACGTACGGGCGAATGACGCGCCCGTGGAGCATCCCGTCCAGGACGACATCGTGAACGTAGGCGCGACCGCCGGTCAGCTTCGCGAGGAGATCGACGCGGGGCACCGATGTCCCGACAACGCCCGACGTGCGCTCACCCGGTCCAGCGGCGTCCGGAATGGTGCCGGAGAACGGCTCCCCGGCCAGATCGCCGATCGGGATGGCGAAGGTGGAGCCGTCGATCGGACGGACCACGCCATCGACGATGGTTAGGTCGCGCGGATCGACCTCCAGCCGCTCCGCCGCGCGTTCGAGCAACTCCCGCCGGGCGGCGATGGCGGCCCGCTGCAGGAGAGGGCCGGCGACCTGCAGGGTCTTCGAGCCGGCGGTCGTTCCCTGATCGGGCGTCAGGGCGGTGTCGCCCATGACGATGCGGATGCTCTCGATGGGTACGCCCAGCTCGTCGGCGACGATCTGCAAGAGGGCCGTTGCGATGCCGGTGCCCAGCTCGACCTTGCCGGAATAGATGGTGACCGTGCCGTCGGAATCC
>DATGPC010000161.1:0-19523 GCA_035305265.1 Thermomicrobiales bacterium
CCGGGCGAGACCGAAACCATCCGGTTCACGGCAGACACGCCGGGTGTCTACCCCTACTACTGCACGGAGTTCTGCTCCGCGCTCCACATCGAGATGGCGGGGTACTTCCTCGTCAAGCCAGCCGAATAGCAACGCCTTCCGGGGCGGGCGGATCGCCCGCCCCGGGAACGCCCTTTATGAGAGCCGGAGGGCACCCCATATGAGTACAACGCTCCTGCATCCATCCACGAAACGCAACCCCTCAACCATCCCTGCCGACAACGCATCCAGGCCGGACAGCCGCAAGCGCGCCGGCTGGATGAGCTGGCCCCGCCTGGCGCTGGTGACCTCGGCGGTCCTGCTCGCGGTCTCCAACCTCTTCCCGTACTGGGAGATGCGCCTGAACGCGCCGCAGTACCCCGGAGGCCTCTTCCTCACCCTCTTCACGCACGACCTGAAGGGCGATGTGAGCGAGATCGACGGGCTGAATCACTACATCGGCATGATGCCGCTCGGCGATGCCGCCGGGTTCGAGCGCAGCATCGCGATGTTCGCGATGGCCGCCTTCGTCGTTATGGGCATCCTTGCCGGGGTCCTCGCCAATCGCAAGTGGTCCTGGCTGGCCTTGCCGATCATCATCTTCCCGTTCGCATTCCTCGCCGACATGTATTACTGGCTCCGCTACGCCGGCCAGAACCTGGACCCGACGGCTGCGCTCAGCGGCGCGGTCAAGCCGTTCACCCCGACCCTGCTCGGGCATGGTGTGGTCGGCCAGTTCAGCACCGACGCGATGGTCCAGACCGGCTTCTGGATCGCGGCAGCCGCCGCCCTCCTTTCCCTCGCCGGCCTGGTCGGACGGCTGCGATCCGGGAAGGCGGGATAGCCATGCGTACGGAACGGCTCCGTCCCGTCGCCGTCATCCTCCTGGTCCTGGCACTGCTGGTCTCGCCAGCCGCCGCGCAGACGCCGGACGCCACCCCGGATATCGCCCCGGCAGGCACGATCGACATCCCGGACGACGCGATCCGCGTCAGCGAATCCGGCGGCGATTACGCGTCGATCAAGGACGCCATCGCCGCCGCGGCCGAGGGCGACACCATCGAGGTCGCGGGGGGCACCTGGGACGGTCCCATCGTCATCGACAAGAGCGTGCGCCTCGTCGGCACCGGCAACCCGGTCATCGACGGGCACGAGGAGGGAACCATCGTCCTCATCTCTGCGCCGGACGTCGTCCTCCAGGGGTTCACGCTCCAGAACAGCGGATCGAACTTCGACCGCGAGGACAGTGGTGTCTATATCGAGGCCGAGAATGTCCAGGTGCTCGACAACCGCTTGCTGGACGTCCAGTTCGGGATCAATGGCGCCAAGATGCACGACGGGGTCATCTCCCGGAACTACGTTCGGGGCAAGGATGTCGATATGGGCGTGCGCGGCGACGGCATCAAGGTCTGGTACAGCCACAACGTCAGGATCACGCACAACACCGTCGAGCGCTCGCGTGATCTCCTCGTCTGGTATTCGAATTTCGTTATGGTGTCGGACAACGTGGTCCGGGACTCCCGCTACGGCTTCCACTTCATGAACAGCGATGACGGGGTCGCCGAGCGGAACGCCGTCTACGACAACTCGGTCGGCATCTACCTGATGTATGGCCGCCGCTTCGAGATCCGCGACAACCTGCTCCAGGGCAGCCGCGGCCCGTCCGGCCACGGGCTGGGCCTGAAGGAGATCGACGGCGTGGTCGTCGAGGGGAACATCATCCACGACAACCGGATCGGCGTCTATTTCGACGGAACGCCGCTGTCCGCGGGTATCTCCAACTACTTCCGCGGCAACATGATCTCCTACAACGACCAGGGATTCGGCATGCTGCCGTCGACGAAGAACAACGTTTTCAGCGGCAACAGCATGGTCGACAACCTCGAGCAGGTCGCCATCCTTGGCGGAGGCCAGCTTGGCGAGAACCAGTGGTCGGAAGCTGGCGTCGGCAACTTCTGGAGCGATTACGCCGGTTACGACGCCGACGGCAACGGCATCGGCGATGTCCCCTTCCGGAGCGAGCAGCTTTCCGAGCAGCTCATGGACTCCTGGCCGATCCTGCAGCTTTTCCGGTTCAGCGTCGCCGAAGCCGCGGTCGACTTCGGCTCTCGCGCGGTGCCGATGTTCAAATCCGAGCCCAAGCTCACCGACGACTATCCGCTCGTCGAGCCGATGATCCCGGCCAACGCGCCGAAGCCCGTCGGGCGAACAGGCACCGATGCCACCACGGCCTGGTCCATCGTGATGCTCGTCGGCGCGGCGGGCGCCATCTGGTGGGGCGTGCGAGGCACGCGCTACCGGCCGCAGGCCACGCGACCCGCGCCAACACCATCGCCAGCGGGCGCAGTCCTGAAGGCAACCCGATAACCCGACCTGTAGAAGGCAATTCAAGGAGAGCCACCAATGATTGAATTGCGTCATGTCACCAAACGCTATGGCGACAAACGCGCCGTCGACGATGTCTCCTTTACCGTCGCGGACGGCGAGTCCGTCGCCCTCTGGGGGACCAACGGCGCCGGCAAGACCACCCTCCTCCGCTGCCTCCTCGGCAGCACGCGATACGACGGCGAGATCCTCGTCGATGGCCACGCCTCCGATACGGACGGCAAGCGGGCCCGCCAGCAGATCGGCTATGTGCCCCAGGTGATGCCGACGTTCGACATGAGCGTGGGCGAGATGGTCCGCCTCATCGCGAGATTGCGGGATGCCGATGCGGACGAGGGCATCCATCACCTCGAGCGGTTCGGCCTTGGCGGAACGCTCCGCCAGTCCATGGGGAGCCTCTCGGGCGGCATGAAGCAGAAGGTCGCCGTCACCCTCGCGCTGCTGGGCAACGCGAACGTCCTGCTCCTCGACGAGCCGACGGCCAACCTCGACGCAAAGAGCCAGGCCGACCTGATCAGCATGCTGGGCGGGCTCAAGGCGGAGGGCCGGACGATCATCTTCACCTCGCACCGCTGGTCCGAGGTCCGGGCATTGGCCGACCGCGTCGTCACCCTCGAACAAGGCAAGCATGTCGGCACGGGCACCGTCGCCGAGATGATGAAGATCGCCGATGAGGTCCGCCTCCGCGTCGACCTGCTCCCGGAGGACATCCGGCCCGCAATGACACTCCTGCGCGGTCGCGGCTACGCCACCGAGCAGCACGGCAGCGCCGCCGTGATCACCGTTGATTCCCGCAAGAAGGCCGAGCCGCTGGCGCTCCTGGCGCAGGCTGGCCACGCCGTCACCGACTTCGATGTGGAGGACGACCAATGAGACTCTCGACCGTTCGCGCGCTCGCCCAGCGCGAGATCTCGGACGCGCTCCGGAACAAGTGGTTCGTCGCCTACGCTGGCGCCTTCGTGGTCCTGAGCGTGGCGCTGGCGCTGCTGGTCCTGAACAGCGCCGGGTATGGCGGCATCAGCGGCTTCGGCCGCACCTCCGCCGGCCTCATCAACCTCGTGCTGTTCCTCGCCCCGCTGATGGGGCTGACGCTGGGCGCCCAGGCGCTGGCCAGCGAACAAGAATCCGGCACCCTCGGCTACCTCATGGCGCAGCCGGTGAGCTTCGCCGAGATCTTCGTCGCGAAGTTCGTCGGGCTCGCGATCGCGATCACGGCGGCCATCGTCAGCGGCTTCGCGCTTTCGACCCTCACCATCAACCTGCTGAGCGACGGCAACGGCATGGGGACGTTCATCGCCCTCACCGGCCAGACGGTGCTGCTCGCCCTCGCATCGCTCAGCCTCGGCATGCTCATCTCCGCGCTCTCCAAACGGCAGTCGACGGCCCTCGGCATCGCGATCGTCGCCTGGCTCGCGCTGGTGCTGATCGGCGACCTCGGGCTGATGGGCACGGCGGTGATCCTGAAGCTCTCGCCGGAGCAGCTCATGGGCCTGACGCTCGCGAACCCGCTGGAGGTCTACCGGATCGCTTCGATCGACATGCTGCAGGATTCGCTGGAGCTGCTCGGGCCCTCCGGGCTCGTCGCCCACGACTGGTTCGGTAGCGCGATCGGCCCGGTCCTGACGGCGATCATGCTGGCGTGGATCATCGTGCCGCTGGGCGCGGCGTATGCCCGCATGGCGCGGGAGGAGAAGCGCTCATGACGCGCTCGATCCGGACGCTGCCGGCAACGGCGCTGGCAGCGCTCGCAGCACTGTTGCTGCTCACCGGCTGCGGCGGGGACGAGGTCAGCCTCGATCCGCCGGAGATCGCCTACGGCGAGGATATCTCGGAGATGGGCATGTTCGTCGTCGACCCGCGCTACACCGTCGCGGCGCTGCAGGAGAACGACGAGTGGCTCCTCTTCGATGACATTGGCGAGCTGCTGAAATACCACGACCGGTTCCCCGACACCGAGTTCCAGGCGACGTGGGTGAACGACTACCACACCGAGGAATGGCTGAAGGCGGAAGACGCGACCTACGTCCAGAGCACGGCGTTCAACTCGCCGATGGGCTGGCAGGTAGCGGCGTTCGAGCACGAGGAGGAGGCGCACGAGCTTCACCTCAAGCACGGCGGCGAAATGATGACCTGGGACGAGGCGATGGAACGGGAATGGACCGATCCGCCGGCCCCGGGCGAGATGAGCGATCACAACCATGGCACGGCGACGCCGGACGCGGGGCACGACCACAACATCCACGCCACCCCGCCGGCGGCGAGCGCGCACGAAGGGCACGGCTAGGCCGTCGCCCTCCCTCCTCCAGACCTCAACTCCGGGTGGGAATGGTGGCTCTCTTCCACCCGCCTGATGAGGAGAAGCGGCCGCCCCATATGGGCGGCCGCTTCACATTTCCCGGACACACGGCGGATCGACTTCCTACGAGATCTTCGCCCTCACCCACGCTGCAATCACGTCGGCGGTCTCCTCGCTGAACGGCATACCGCCAGGAAGCGATGCAACCGTCCGGCGATCTGAGCCAGGGATCCACGAGCCCAGCAGATCGGCGATGAGGCGCTCGGCTTCGGGCGTCTCCTCGCCCGTCACGATCATTGTCGGGAACGCGAGATCCTCCAGATGCTCCGGCAGGATGCGGAAGCGGCCCAGCGCATCCAGCGACGGACTCAGCGCCTGGACCGATCGGCGGACCGACGCCAACCGGATGCGGGTCAGCCGCTCCCGCCACCCCGCGCCCCAACGACGATCGAGGTACTGGTCCAGTGCCTTGTCGGCGAGCCCCTTGTACGCCGAATCCGACGCCTCGCGCTGTCCGGATCGCGCCGTCTCGCGTACCTCGACCACATGCTCGTCTGTCTCGCCGTCGAGGATCGTTAATGCATCCGGCTCGACCAGGACGAGCGAAGCGATCCGGTCAGGCCGCCAGTGCGCCAGCTCCAGCGCGGTAATCGCGCCCTGGCCATGGCCAACGATATGGACGGGTCCAGACACGCCCTCCTGCTCCAGGACGGCCACGACATCGTTCGCGAAGTCGGTCATCGACACCGTGCGGTCGGTGATGGCGGACGTCGCGCCGTGGCCACGGGCATCGGGGACGATGACGCGCGCGGATTCGTCCAGTCGATCCTGCACGGGCCGGATCGAGGCGCGGTCTCCCAACAACCCGTGCAGCAGGACGACGACGGGCCCGGATTCCTTTCCGGAGACCTCGTAACTGATACGGACAAGCTCATTTTGCGCGAAGCGGGTGGTTGCCATTGATCGGGTTCCTTGATGGACGGACGGTCATTCCTTCTGCGGTGATCCTACCCCAATCCCGGCCACGAGCCGGCTTCCGGTGCCTTCTGGACATTTCCGCAGCCCTGTGTAGCATATGGTTTAGACAAGGCTAATTAGCTATGGCTAAACCTGATAGCTGTTTGGAGTCGCGGGTGGCCGGAACCTGACAACCACCAACCGGAAGGAGAAGCGAGGACTCATGGGAACAGGACAATTGACACGCCGGAGGTTCATAGCCGGGTCGGGCATTGCCCTGGCAGCCATCGCGAGCGGCACCACATCGCTCCAGTCGGCGGCGGCCGACGACGCCACGATCAAGGCAACGATCACGACGGGCATGATCGCCGATGGCGTCCGCAACGTCGGTGGCGACCTGGTCGAGGCGACCGCATTGATGGGCCCCGGCATCGACCCGCACCTCTACAAGCCGACGGCAGGCGACATCAACCGGCTCAGCGATGCCGACATCATCCTCTACAACGGATTGCAGCTCGAAGGGCGCATGGGCGACACGCTGGAGGGCATCTCCCGCTCCGGGAAGCCGGTTGTCGCGGTCGCGGAGGCAGTGCCCGAGGAGGACAGGCTCGCGTCCCAGGACTACGAGGATCAGTACGACCCGCATGTCTGGTTCGACGTCTCGCTCTGGAAGCACGTCGTCGAGGAGATCACAGCGGCGCTCTCTGAGCTGTCGCCGGACCACGCGGAAACGTTCCGTTCGAATGCCGACGAATACCAGGCCCAGCTGGACGAGCTCGACGCCTATGTGATGGAACAGGCCGAACGTGTCCCGCAAGAGCAGCGGGTCTTGGTGACGGCGCATGACGCCTTCGGGTATTTCGGGGATCGCTATGGCTTCGATGTGCGTGGCCTACAGGGATTGAGCACGGCCACCGAAGCGGGCGCGAAGGACATCCAGGAGATGGCCGACTTCATTGCCGCCAGCGAGATTCGCGCCATCTTCGTGGAATCGTCAGTCCCGCCGGCAACGATCGAGGCCCTGCAGGCGGCCTGCCAGGCGAAGGGGTGGGATGTCGCGATCGGCGGCGAGCTCTTCTCCGACGCAATGGGCGATGAAGGAACAGAGGAAGGCACCTACATCGGTATGGTCCGCCACAACATCGACACGATCGTCCCCGCGCTCCTCGGCGAGGCGAGCTGATCGTCCGCCGGGAGATGGAAATGTCGGCGGGAGAGGTGATGCACGATCAGGCGGAATGGTTTACGATAGATTTAGCTATGACTAAATCGCCAGGTCCTGATACGGGACCACGGCCTCTATCGAGCCATCTGGAAACGGAATACGCGCGTGAACGCATCAGCACCCTTCTCCCGCCGGCATCTCCTCATTTCCGGCGCATCAACGCTCGGCGCGGTCGCCCTCGGTATCGGGTTCGCGAACCGGGCACAAGGCATTGACGAGGACGGCCGAATCGCGGTCGCGACGACGGTCGGCATGATCACCGACGTCGTGCGGAACATCGGCGGCGATCTCGTCGTGGCGCAGGGCCTGATGGGGCCGGGCATCGACCCGCACACCTACAAGCCGCGCGCCAGTGACATCGCCACGCTCGGCGACGCCGACATCATCTTCTACGGCGGCCTCCACCTCGAGGGGCGGATGGTCGAGACGTTCAAGAAGATCCACAACGGCGGCGCGATCCCGGCGATCCCGGTCGCGGAGCGGATCCCGGAAGAGCTGCTCATCAGCCACTCCGACACCAGCTACGCATGGGATCCGCACGTCTGGTTCGACGTCTCGCTCTGGACAATCGCGGTCGAAGCAATCGCCGAATCGCTCTCGGAGACCTTCCCGCAACACCGGGAGACCTTCGAGTCGAACCTCGCGTCGTACCGGGCGGAGCTCGAAGAGCTGGATGCATGGATCTTCGAGCAAGTCGAACGACTGGCGCCGGAGCAACGGGTGCTGATCACGGCGCATGACGCCTTTACCTACTTCGGCGCGCGATACGGCTTCGAGGTGCGGGGCGTCCAGGGCGTCAGCACCGCATCCGAAGCCGGCGCGGCGGATATCCAGAATCTGGCGGATTTCATTGTCGAGCGGCGGATCCGGGCGATCTTCGTCGAGTCGTCCGTCTCGCCCGCGACGATCGAGGCGGTCCAGGCGGCCGTTGGCGCGCAGGGATGGGGCGTGGCGATCGGTGGATCGCTCTACGCGGACGCGCTCGGCGAGGAGGGGACGCCGGAAGGGACCTACATCGGCATGGTCCGCGCGAACGTGAACACCATCGTCGGGGCACTCCTCGGCGAGAACGCGGAATGAAGGGCGCCTCGCACTGAGTCAGACATGAGATGCACGAGGTCCCTTCACGGTCACTCAACGTGACGAGTCAAGCATCTGGGGAGAGATATCGATATGAAGAAAAATGGAAACGGCATAAGGATCGCCGATGAAACCGCTGCGGTCACCGTCCACGACCTGACGGTCGCCTACCGTGACGACCCGGTGCTATGGGACGTCGACCTGTCGATCCCGACCGGGACCCTGACCGCGATCATCGGGCCGAACGGCGCCGGGAAGAGCACGCTCCTGAAGGCAATCCTCGGGCTCGTCCCGATGGCGTCCGGCACGGTGGAAATCTTCGGGCACACATCGTCGAAGCAGCGACGGCTGGTCGGGTACGTGCCGCAACGCGGGAGCGTCGACTGGAGCTTCCCGACGAATGCGCTCGACATCGTGACGATGGGGACCTACGGCCAGCTTGGCTGGATCCGCCGGCCGGGCAAGGCCGAGCGGGAGCGGGCGATGCACGCGCTGGAGCAGGTCGGCATGGCCGACTTCGCGAACCGCCAGATCAGCCAGCTCTCCGGCGGCCAGCAGCAACGCGTCTTCCTCGCCCGAGCGCTGGTGCAGGACGCCGAGCTGTACTTCATGGACGAGCCGTTCGTCGGCGTTGACGCCGCCACCGAGCGCGCGATCGTGACGTTGCTCCAGGAGCTCCGCGACCGGGGCAAGACGGTCGTCGCGGTCCACCACGACCTCGAATCCGCACCGGAGTACTTCGACTGGCTGGTCCTGCTGAACGTCCGGAAGATCGCGTCCGGCCCGTTCAACAAGACATTCACGGCCGACAATCTCGCGCGCGCCTATGGCGGCAACATGAACCTGCTGAAGCTGCGCGAGCTGGAGCGGGCGGCGTCATGAGCGTCATCCATGATCTGTTCTTCGACTACACGCTGAGGAACATCGCGCTCGGCTCGATGCTGCTCGGCATCGTCAGCGGCGTGCTGGGCTCCTACGCGGTGCTCCGGCGCCAGGGGCTGCTGGGCGATACGCTCTCGCACGCGGCGCTGCCCGGAATCGTCCTCGCGTTCATCCTCACCGGCTCGCGCACATCCATCGTCCTGCTCCTCGGCGCGGGTGTCGCGGGGTGGATCGGCACGCTCATCCTGCTCCGGACCGTGAAGAACACCAAGCTGTCCGAGGACACCATGCTCGGCGTCGTGCTCAGCACCTTCTACGGCCTCGGCATCCTGTTGCTGACGTGGGTGCAGGGGCAGAACAACGCGAACCAGGCGGGGCTCGACCGGTACCTCTTCGGGCAGGCGGCGTCGATCATCGCGTCGGACGTGGTCACCTTCTTCGTGCTCGGGGTCGCCGCGCTGATCGTGGTCTTCCTGCTCTACAAGGAGTTCAAGCTCCTCTCGTTCGACCCGGAGTTCGCCTACTCCATCGGCTTCCCGGTGAAGTACCTCGATATCCTGCTGACCTCCCTTATCGTCGTCGCGGTGATGATCGGCCTCCAGACCGTCGGCGTCGTGCTGATGGCCGCGATGGTGATCGGGCCGGGCACGGCAGCGCGCCAGTGGACCGACCGCATGGGCGTGATGCTGCTCCTCGCCGGGTTCTTCGGCGCGGCGGCCGGGGTGACCGGCGCCGTCCTGAGCGTGCAGGCAAGCCGCCTGCCCACTGGCCCGATGATCATCCTCGCCCTGACGGCGATCGTTCTCGTTTCGATCTTTTTTGCGCCCAACCGGGGCATCCTGCCGGACGCGATCCGCCGCCGGCGGCAGCGTGAAGCCATCCGGCGCACAGGCGTCCCGATGGGACTGCCGGAGGTGCCGCAATGACCTCGGGTGCCGTCATTCTCCTGACCGGCGTGCTCTGCGCGGTCGCCTGCGCATTGCTCGGGACATTCCTGATCCTGCGCAAGATGGCGATGATGACCGACGCGATCAGTCACGCGATCCTGCCGGGCCTGGTCTTCGGTTACTGGGTGGCGAACGGCAACAATGTCGTGCTCGGCGCGCTCGGGGCGACCCTGGCAGCGCTCGTCACCATCTCGCTCGTCGAAGCCCTCCAGAACTCCGGCCGCGTCCAGGGCGGCGAAGCGATGGGCATCGTCTTCCCGGCGATGTTCGCGCTCGGTACGGTGCTGGTGACGCGGTTCTTCTCCGACGTCCACCTCGACACCGACTCCATCCTGTACGGCAATATCGAGTTCTCGTCGTTCGACCGATTCGTGCTGGGCGGGCGCGACCTCGGGCCGCAATCGCTCTGGATCATGGGCACGCTGGTCGTCATCAACGTGCTCTTCCTTGCCCTTTTCTACAAGGAACTGAAGCTCTCGACGTTCGACGCCGGGCTGGCCGCGACGCTCGGGTTCGCGCCGGCGCTGGTCCACTACCTGCTGATGACCGTGCTCTCGATCACCACGGTCGGCGCCTTCACGGCGGTTGGCGCGATCCTCGTCGTGGCGCTGGTGATCGTCCCGGCGGCAACGGCGTACCTGCTGACGGAGCGGCTGGTCGAGATGATCGCCTACTCGGCGATGATCGGCGCGCTCTCGGCGGTGACCGGCTACTGGCTGGCGATCTGGATCGACGGGTCGGTCTCCGGCGCGATCGTGACGATGTCCGGCGTCTTCTTCTTCCTCGCGCTGCTCTTCTCGCCGCTGGAGGGCCTGGTCGCCCGGATGCGTCGGAACGAGCTGAACCGCCAGCGGTTCGCGCTCGACATGCTGCTCATGCACCTCTCCACGCACGAGCGCACGGCCACGGAGTCGACCGAAAGCTCGATCGGGCACATCAGCGCGGCGCTGCACTGGCCGCCCGACGAGACCACGAAGACCGTCCAGCGCGCGATCGACCGTGACCTGGTCGTCCGCTACGGCCCGAATGTCATCCTGACGTCACGGGGCCGCGAGAAGGTCAAGACGCTGCTGGATCGGTAATCCCGGCGAAAACCAAGACATACAGCCGGCCCTCGCGGCCGGCTTCGTTCTTTTCGGGACGGGTGCTGCCCTTCAGCCAAATCAGCGGTATCGTAGCAACGTGATGCGAGCGAACCCACACGAGGAAGGGACACAACACCCGATGAAGATCAATCTCGAGAACCTCGCCAAGCGAGGCCGCCACCAACCCGTGCTGGCCACCAACGGCATGGCTGCGACGAGCCAGCCGCTGGCAACACAGGCGGGGATGCACATCCTCCGCCAGGGAGGAAACGCCGTCGACGCCGCGATCGCGATCGGCGCGGCGCTGGCGGTCGTCGAGCCGAACACGAACAGCATCGGCGGTGATGCCTTCGCCCTAATCTGGGACGGCGAAAAACTCCACGGCCTCAACGGTTCCGGTCGCGCGCCAAAGAGCCTGACGATCGACAAGGTCCGAGAGCGCGGCTACGACGACATCCCGGGAACCGGCTGGCTGCCGGTAACGGTTCCCGGCGCGCCGGCGATGTGGCGCGACCTGCACGATCGCTTCGGCAAACTGCCATTCGAGGAGATCCTCGCGCCAGCGATCGCCTACGCCGAGAAGGGGTATCCGCCCTCCCCTGTCTCGCTGGCCGGCTGGACCAACCGGGTCACCGCACACGCGGAGCTGGACGGCCCCGAATACGACGGGTTCATGAACACCTACGCGTCCGGCGGCACCGCACCGACGCTCGGCAGCCTGTGGCGCAGCGAGGAGAAGGCGTTCACGCTCCGCCGCGTCGCCGAAACGAAGGCGGCCGACTTCTACACCGGCGAGATCGCCCGCATGATCGCCGATTTCGCGCGGGAGACGGACGGGTTCATTACCGAAGAGGACCTCGCGGCGCACACCAGCACCTGGGTCGACCCGATCAGCACGAACTACCGGGGATACGACGTCTGGGAGATCCCGCCGAACGGGCAGGGCATCGCCGCGCTGGTCGCGCTGAACATCCTCGAAGGCTTCGATATCGGCGATATGGCGCGCCACTCGCCAGAGAGCTATCACCTGCAGATCGAGGCGATGAAATTGGCCTTCGCCGATGCGCATCGCTACGTCGCCGACCCGGAGCACGCCCATGTCCCGGTCGAGGGCATGCTAGACAAGGCATACGCCTTGGAACGGCGGTCACTGATCGGCGAGAACGCCCTGGATCCCGAGCCGGGCACGCCACCGGGCAGTGACACGGTCTACTTCTGCACGGCCGATGGCGACGGCATGATGGTGAGCTTCATCCAGTCGGCGTACACGAACTTCGGCAGCCACGTTGTCGTGCCGGGGCTCGGCTTTCCCTTCCAGAACCGGGGCAAGGGGTTCTCGCTGGACCCGAATCACCCGAACGCGCTGGCGCCGGGCAAGCGGCCGTTCCACACGATCATTCCCGGGTTCCTGACGCACGAAGGCGAGGCAATCGGCCCGTTCGGCGTGATGGGCGGGCACATGCAGCCGCAGGGGCACGTCCAGATGATCGTCAACACTATCGACCACGCGATGGATCCGCAGGGAAGCCTCGACTACCCGCGCTGGCATTGGGCCGAAGGGCGCAAGGTGTGGATCGAGCCGGAGGCCGGGCAGGACGTTCTCGACGACCTGCTCCGGCGCGGCCACGAGGTCGCCTTCCAGGAGAACCGCGGCACGTTCGGGCGCGGCCAGATCATCTGGCGGCTCCCGTCCGGCGCGATGATCGCCGGCAGCGAACCGCGCGCCGACGGACACGCCGCCGGGTTCTAGCGGCAGCAGAATTGAAGAAGCGCCCTCGCCCCGCATGAACGACAATCGTCATGCGGGGCGATTGCTCCGTCGCCGCTCATCCGACAAAAGGGAAACATCATGGCAACGACCCAATCCACCGTCCAGTCCGTGATCGACCGCTACGTCGAAGCCGTGAAGGCCTCCGATGCGGAAGCCCTCCTGGCCCTCTATGGCGACGACGTTCACGTGTACGACCTGATGGCGCCATTCGAGCGGCACGGGAAGGACTCCAGCCGCGAGCTGATCGAGGCCTGGTTGAACGGCGGCGGGGAGCAGGATTGTTCTGTCGAAGACATCGTTGTGCTCGAAGAGGGCGACCTCGCCGTCGCGCGAGCATCGATCCGCTACGGATACACCGGCGAGGACGGCACGAAGCACAACATGTGGAATCGCGCGACGTGGACATTTCGCCGCATCGACAGTGAATGGAAGATCGTGGGTGAGCACACATCCGTCCCGCTCTCCGAGCCGGATATGCAGCCTATCTTCGACGCCAGGGAGAAGTGATCATGGACGAGGCCGCCTATCGCCCGACGCGAGAGCCCGCCTTCACCGGGACGGGTCAGATCGGCATCGTCGTCCACGATCTCGATGCCACCTTGCGGCGGTACGTTGACGACTTCGGCATCGGACCCTGGCAGGTCTTTGAGGTCACGCCGGAGAACGCGCCCGATCTCCGTCACGATGGCGAGCCGATCAAAGCCGCCACACGCTCCGCCGTCGCCATGGTCGGCAGCGTGATGTGGGAGATCACCGAGCCGCTTGACGAGCATGGCCCGTTCGCGCGCTTCCTGCGGGAGAAGGGCGAAGGCGTCCACCACATCGCCGTCGTCACACCGGATTTCGAGGCCGTGGTCGAGGAGCAGGTCCAGCGAGGCAAGATGCTGCCCCTCAGCGGCTCGTTTAGCGGTGTCGATGTCGCCTACCTGCCGACCGACCAGGATCTCGGCGTAGTCCTCGAGATCTTCAGCGGCACACCCGACGCCGAAACAGAAGACATCGGGACGTCATAGGGCGCAATCGGTCAATCCTCGTCGAACCACCGCCGGCCTTCGTAACGCTCGATGTACTCGACGATCGCGCCGTCCTCCTCGACGAAGACGGCGCGACCGAACGGCGGATCGCCCACCTCCATCGGTTCCAGCACGATTGTCTTGCCCGCCATCGCCTCCTCCAGCGAATCCGTCGTGTACGCGATGTGCGGGCGAGCCTGGAAGTCCGGATCGACCGGCGAATCCGCCTCGTAGCGAAGCCACTCGATCTTCTGCGGATGGTCGTCCGGATCCGTGACCCAGACGCGGGTCTTCTCGACCCAGCTCTCGCCCGGCTGCGGGGTATCCGTGGTCAGGCCGATGTGATGGAACATGCGAGGCATGGTGTCTCCCGCGGCGCATGGGCCGCTCGATGAAGTCGGCCCCTACAAGGTGAACATTCGTAGGGGCCGATTCCTTATCGGCCCAGTTGACCGTCGATCAGGTACGGTGTCAACCCTCGAAATCCGCCTCGGTGAACCCCGCGCCCTCGGGAATCGGCACGGCGGCGAACTCGTCGTTCAGCTCGTAGGCAAGCGCGTCCGCCTTCACCTGCTCGACATCGAAGTCGTTGGCGCCGGCGATGAAGTCGTTCTTGCAGACATCCTCGGCGACGATCTCGTTCTCGATCTGCCCCAGCTCGGCCAGCTGGTCGAAGTACGTCTGCCACGACTCCAGGTCGTGCCAGCCCCACCCTTCGCGGTTCTCCCAGTCACCACGGTAGATCTGGGCGTTCTGCCACATCGACTCGACCGCGACGGCCTTGTCCTCGAACGTCTCGTTCAGCGCGGGGCCGATCTCCTCCTGCGCCATCGTGATCTGGGTCGCGGCACGCGGATTCCAGTAACCGAACTCCATGCCCATCGCCCAGCCACGCAGGTAGCGGATGTACAGGTCGTGGAGGGATTCGTCCTCGAAGTCGCTGCGGCGGATCTGGTAGCTGTTCGACGGGAAGACCGACCAGTCCTTGCCAAGGATGTAGTCGTAGTCGAACCCGGCCGCGGCCCACTGCGCCCGGAGCCCCTCCCAGCAGAGCGAGGCGTCCGCCTGGCCCTGATCGACTGCCTGCGCCCACGTCGCCCCGGCCATGACGTACTGGATCGAGGCCGGATCGACGCCTGCCTGCGCGAACATCGGGTCCGTGATCAGCGTCCATCCAGGATCGCCAAGCGCGACGCGCATACCTTCCAGTTGCGAGACCTCGGTGATGTCCGAGCCCTTCGGCACGGCAAAGTCGAACGTCTCCTGCGCGACGTGATGCCATGCGGACACCAGCGGCGTGCCGGCATCGAGCAGCGCGGAGAAGACGCCGGGGGAGACGTAGGACATGTCCGCCTGGCCCTCCGCGACGGCCTTGCCGCCGGACGTCGCCTCCGCGATGCCCGGCTCCATCTCGGTCTGGAGGTCACCGAAATAGCCCATCTCGAGCGCGGTCCAGTACGCGTAATCGTCCAGAACCTCGAGCGTGGCGCGCGGCGAGATCCAGGTGATGGAGTCCATCTCCTGCGACGCGACCAGCAAGCCGCGCGAGCGCGTCAGCCCCAGCGAGTACGCCAGGGTCGCTGTCGCCCCGGCGCCGAGCACGGCGCGCCGGGACAGGTGAATCTGGTCGAGTGCGGTTCGTCGGGACGTCATCTGCATGGCTCCTCTCGTCTGAGCACAATGGTCGTTACCGGGACCCTGGTTTCTTGCCGGGTGCGATCCCTCCCTTCTCGCCGAACCTCGCAGCTGCGTCGGTACGGGGATGCCAGCGGAATACCGGTCGACCCCTATGCCTCCCAGCTCGCCCATTTCCTGCCGATCAGCGTGAAGATGACGTAGTCGATGATCCCGATCGCGGCCAGGATCACGATGATCGCGAAGAAGTTGTCCATCTGGACCCGCGCCGAGTAGTACAGGAGCCGGCTCCCCAACCCCTCGCTGGACCCCACCATCTCCGCGCCAACGGCGGTAAGCAGCCCCATGATGGCGCCCATCATCAGGCCGACAACGATCATCGGCAGCGCCATCGGGAAACGGATCTTCGTGAAGAGCTGGATCGTGGATGCGCCATATGACCGCGCCAGCGCGATCTTGCCGAGGTCGGTGCGCCGGAAGCCGGTCGTCGCATTGATCATCACGATCGGCCCGGAGGCGAGCGCGACGGCGATGATGCGCGGCGACATGGAGTCGTAGCCCAGCTTCGCGCTGAGCAATGGGACGAGCGCGATCATCGGCGTGGTGACGAGGAGAAGGATGTAGGGCGTGATGACTTTCTCGATGAACGGTACCTGCGTGATCGTCGCAGCGAGAACGAGGCCGATGCCGGAGCCGATCAAGAAGCCCGTGACCAGCACCGTCATCGTGCTGACGATGTGGGGCCAGAAAAGACCGAAGTTGTCGACGAGCGCCGCACCGATCTCCGACGGCTTCGGGAAGATGTAGCTCTCGGTGCCCGAGGCGCGAAGCCAGATCTCGATCCCGCCGATGACCAGCACGGCCACCGCCAGGATGGCGAGCGCCTGCCCGCCGGACCGAATCAGGCCAGGCTGCGACAGCGCCCCGCCCAGGGTGCTCCCGGACGCGTCCGATCGCTGCTCGAAATCCGGGATGCGCTCCTTCAGCGACTCGCTCATGATCGCCCTCCCGCGGAAGCCGGGATACTTCGCTCGATCGAGTGCTTCACCTCCAGCGCAAGATCGGCGAACCCGGCGGTGAGCGTGAGGTCGATGCTGCGCGGGCGGGGAAACGGCACCTCGAAGATGCGCGAGAGCCGCCCCGGACGCGGCGACAGCACCGCGACACGATCCGCGAGGAAGAGCGCTTCGGAGATGCTGTGCGTGACGAAGACGATCGTCTTGCCGGTGTCCATCCACAAGCGCTGCAGCAGCTCGTTCATCTCGTCGCGGGTGAAGGCGTCGAGGGCGCTGAACGGCTCGTCCATCAGGATCACATCCGGGTCGTAGCCCAGACACCGGACAATGCTCACCCGCTGCTGCATGCCACCGGAGAGCTCGCCCGGCATCTTCTTCTCGAACCCTTCGAGCCCGACTTCTCGGATCAACGAGCGGATGCGGTCCATATGCGGTCCCGGGCTGCCACCGGTGATCTCGAACGGGAAAAGGATGTTCTGCATCACGTTCTTCCACGGCAGGAGGTTCGCCTGCTGGAAGATCATGCCGGTCTCCGGGCGCGGCCGGTCGACGGGCCTCCCGTTGATGGTGACGGTGCCGGACGTCAGTGGATGCAGCCCGGACATCGCCCAGAGCATCGTGCTCTTGCCGCAGCCGGACGGACCGAGGATGGACAGCAGCTCTCCCCGCCGCATGTCGAACGAGAGGTCGCGCAGCGCCTCGACCTCGCCGGAACGCGTCCGGTAGGTCTTCGATGCGCGGTCGACCGAAATGTAGGGGTCACTCATCGTTCGTAGCCTCGCAGGTCGATGCCAGGCGCCGCTCCGTTGCTGGCGCGGCGGGTCTCCGTGATGATGTGTCGATGCTGTTTCACGTCAGCGTATGAAACCTTGCGAAGGGCGTCAACCGGCTCCTCCGCGGTACTTGTGGACAGTCGACAGATATCCGATACTACAGGTGTGATTGTGCGAAGCTGCACAATCGAAAGAGGCTGGATGGACCTCGCCGGAGAGGTGCCGCTGGCTTGTGACACCACCTTGTATGCCGCGACAACGCGGCGTCGCGCAGTTGTCCTGACGCACTGCCACTCCTGACAGCGCCCGCGACGACGGCGCCCACAAGCGCACGACACCTGCTCCCGACTGGCCCGCCCGTTGGAATGACTATCAGGTGACCGTCTTGCTCGCACCCCTTTCACTCCTCCATCCGCATCCTCGCACCTCGGTTCTCTCTCCGCCTCGCTTCAGGGTCCCTGTTTTGCGGCGTTCGTCATACCCTCAGGGGTTATCCCTGACGGGCACACATGGGAGGAGCACGCGCCCATGTCCCAGGCACCCGTAACCGATCGACCAGACGTCGCCACCAATCCGTGGCAGCGCCCCGCAGAAGAGGTGGCGAACGAGCTCGGCACGGACCTGCAGCAGGGGTTGACCACGTCGGAGGCGCAGGCGCGCCTCGAGCGTTATGGACCGAACGAGCTGGAGGCCGGCGAGGCCGTCCCGGCCTGGAAGAAGTTCCTCGCCCAGTTCCAGGACCCGCTGATCTACCTCCTCTTCGTCGCGATCGGCATCTCGGTCGTCGCGTGGATCGTCGAGGGCGCCCACGGCGTGCCCTACGAGGCGATCGTCATCCTCGCGATCGTGCTCCTGAACGCGATCCTCGGCTTTGTGCAGGAGTCCCGCGCCGAGCAGGCCGTCGCGGCGCTCCAGAAGATGGCCGCCGCGAGCGCGAGCGTCATCCGCGACGGCCAGGAACAACGCATACCGACGTCCGAATTGGTGCCGGGTGATGTGGTCGTGCTCGCGGAAGGCGACGCCATCGGTGCCGACGCCCGGCTCGTCCATGCCTCGTCGCTCAGCGTGGCCGAGGCACCGCTCACCGGCGAGAGCGAGGCCGTCCTCAAGGACGTCGCGGCCCTCGACGGCGAAGTCGCCCTCGGTGACCGGCTGAACATGGTTTTCAGCGGCACGGCGGTTGTGCGTGGACGAGGCAAGGCCGTCGTCACCGGCACCGGCATGGCGACCGAGATGGGCCATATCGCCCGGCTGCTCGGCGAACAGGAGGACGAGGGCACGCCGCTCCAGAAGGAGATCAGCGGGATCGGCAAGGCGCTGGGCGTCGCCGTCATCGGCATCGCGATCGTCGTGATCGGGGCCATCCTCCTCACCTCCGACATCGAGAGCACCAGCGACGTCGTGGACGTGCTCCTCGTCGGCGTGTCGCTGGCGGTCGCCGCCGTGCCGGAGGGATTACCGGCGGTGCTGACCGTCGTGCTGGCGCTCGGGGTCCAGCGAATGGCGAAGCAGAACGCCATCGTCAAGAAGCTCTCCTCGGTCGAGACGCTGGGCTCGGCATCGGTGATCTGCTCCGACAAGACCGGCACGCTCACCCGCAACGAGATGACGATCGAGCGGGTCGTCACGCCGTCCGGCGAGGTGACGATCACCGGGACCGGCTACCGTCCGGAGGGCATGGTCCTTACCGACGGCGACCCGATCCACAACGATGCGCTCCTGGAGGAAGTGCGCGATGTCCTGACCGGCGGCAGCCTCTCCAACGATGCGGTCCTGCGCGAGGAGAACGGCGAATGGACGATCCAGGGAGACCCGACGGACGCCGCGTTCCTCGTCGCCGGGCGCAAGCTGGACGGGTTGCACCATGAGGTGACCCACCGGTTCGAGCGCGTCGGCGAGGTGCCCTTCACGTCCGAGCGCAAGATGATGAGCACCCTGCAGGCGGACACGCGCCGCGACGAGATCGACATTGTCACCAAGGGCGCGCCGGACGTCCTCCTCGCCCGCTGCAGCGAGGAGCGGGTGGCTGGCGTGCACCGGCCGCTGACGGACGAGCGCCGGAAGGAGATCCTCGCGGACGTTGACCGGCTCGCGAACGACGCCTTGCGCACGCTCGCCGTCGCCTATCGTCCGGTGCCGAAGAACGCGCCGCTGCCGGAGGATGAGTCGATCGAGCGCGATCTCGTCTACCTCGGCGTCGTCGGCATCATCGACCCGCCACGCGCGGAAGTCCGCGATGCGATCCGGGAGGCACGTGGCGCCGGGATCCGCGTCGTGATGATTACCGGCGACCACCCGAAGACTGCCGCCCGCATCGCCGATGACCTCGACATCACCGACGAGACCGCCAACACGATCACCGGTGCAGAGCTGGAGAGCATGGACGACGAGACGCTGCGCGAGGTCGTGCCGAACGTCTCCGTCTATGCCCGTGTCGCCC
>DATGPC010000162.1:0-7068 GCA_035305265.1 Thermomicrobiales bacterium
ACAGGGCAAGCTGGCACCGCTGAAGACCTCCGCCGCCTGGACCGTCCATCCCGGTTCCCCGGCACCCGCGTCCGCGCTTGCCAGCCGTGCCCATGCGGAGTTCCAGCTCTCGCGCATGCTCGCCCGCGCCGCCCGAGGGGAGGTTACCCCCGAGGAATCCGTGGCCGAAACCGCACGCTGGCTCCGCGAGCAGGCTCGCGCGCAAACCGTCATCCGCTAACGGCTGTTGCTGTCAGGTCATCCCCTGTCGAGTTCCCGGGCGTTCCGACGCATTTGATGGCTGGTGGAACGGAATCCGCGATCCAAAACGGCTAGAATATCCGCAGCGGCCAGAACGCCTCGGCCGCCTGCTTCTCACCCATGACCATCCGTCGCAACGACGCCCGGATACTGCCACATGCGCTCTTTCCCGCTGCCGGGACTCCCGATCTCCCCGCGCCTCGCTATCGCACTGATCTTCTTCTCCCGTGGATTCGTCCAGGGGAGCTGGTACCCGCGTATTCCGGGGGTCGTCGACCGGCTGGACATCTCATCGAGTGAGCTGGGGTTCATCTGGTTCAGCCTCGCGCTGTTCAACATGATCGCCTTCTCGATCGCGGCGAAGATCATTGCCCGCTTCGGCACCGCGACAACGCATCTGATCTTCGCCGCGCCGTACCCGCTGGCGTTCATTGCCGCCGGCCTCGCGCCCAACATCCCCCTGTTCTGGCTTTCGATGTGCGTCTTCGGGCTCCTGAACGGCGGCTACGACATCAGCTGCTCGGTGCAGGGCGGCATCGTCGAGCGCGCCACGAAACGACCGCTCGTCTCCGCGCTCTACGGCTACTTCAGCCTCGGTGCCCTTTCCGGCTCGTTCCTCAGCGGGTTCATCGCGCAGGCCGGCGTCCCGATGCAGCTGCAGTTCACGGTGATCGGCGTGATCGCCATCCCTGCCAGTTTCCTGCTCCGCACCGCCCTGCTGCCGGATGAGAATCACCCGACCCGACCGACAACGACCACCGCGAAGCGTCGGCGGTTCTCACTGCCGCCGAAGGTGCTCCTCCCGCTCGGTATCACCATCATCTGCGTGGCGTTCGGCGAGGAAACGATCAACAACTGGGTCGCGCTGTACATGCGCTCGGACCTTGGCTCGGATCCCGCCATCGCGGGCTTCGCCTACACGGCCTTCGCCATCGCCACGTTTACCGGGCGCATCCTCGGCGACCGCATCATCAGTCGCATCGGTGTCGATCGGGTCATTTCCGCCGGAGCGACGCTCGCCGCGGCCGGGATCGCCTTCGGCATTCTCATCAACCAGCCATGGTCGATGGTCGTCGGGTACACCGTCGTCGGCGCCGGCCTCTCGGTCATCGTGCCGGTGACCTATCGCCGCGCCGGGGAGATGCCCGGTATGTCGCCGGCGCAGGCGGTGTCGCAGGTCGCCTCGATCGGGTTCGTCGGCTTCATGCTCGGTCCGATCCTGATCGGTCTCCTCAGCGACCTCATCTCGCTCCGGTTCACCCTTGCCCTCGTGTCGCTCGCGCTGCTCGTGATCGTGGCCATGGTCCGGCTCAATCCGTCCGGCGATCTCGTCACGGTGCAGGATCGGGCGCCGCGCACCCGGCACCGTCCCCGCTGGCGACCGAGATCCTCCTCGCCGACCTCCCGGTAAGCGCTGCCCGAACCGGCGCTCCCCTGCTACGATCGCTGCAAGACGACCCGACACGATCCCACGCAGGAGAGCGCCATCCATGACCGACCTCGTCACGCCCGTCCCGACCGGCAAGCCAACCTTCGCCGGCCTGCCACGTTGCGAAGACATCGCCTCGCTCGACGCCCACATCGCGATCATCGGCGTGCCTTACGGCATCCCCGCGAGCATGGAAGCGTCCCGGGCGCCATCCAGCGAAGCACCGGACGCGATCCGGGCCGAATCGCTCCGGTTCGGCAAGTACTTCGACCACCACGATATCGACCTTGGCGGCCCTATCCTCGCCGGCAGGGATATCCGGGTCGTCGATTGCGGGGACGTATCGATGCGGCCGGGCGACAACGCCGCCAACAGCGCGACAACGACGGAGGCGATCCGGGCCATTCGTGCCGCAGGGGCCGTGCCGTTCATCCTCGGCGGCGACCATTCCATCCCGATCCCGGTCATGCGCGCCTACGACGATATCGGCACCATGTGCGTCGTCCAATTCGATGCGCATCTGGACTACCGGGACGAGGTCAACGGCGTGAAGGAAGGGCTCAGCAGCTCGATCCGCCGCGCCTCGGAGCTGGACTACGTGGGGGACATCGTCCAGATCGGCCTGCGTGGCCTCGGGAGCGCGCGCGATCAGGACGTGCAGGACGCCATGGACCGCCGGAACATCTTCATCACCGCGGCGGAGATGTACAAGAACGGGCTCGATGAGGTGACGAAGCGGCTGCCGCAGGCCGACAACTACTACATCACCTTCGATATGGACGTCATGGATCCGTCCATCGCACCGGGCGTCAACTCCCCGGCATTCGGCGGTATCGACTACTGGCAGGCGACGGGCCTCCTCTGGGCCGTCGCACGGCGAGGGCGCATCGTCGGGCTCGACATGGTGGAGATCGCACCGCGGGTCGACACCCGTGGCCTGACGAGCATGCTCGCTGCCCGGCTGATGCTCAACCTGCTCGGAGCGATGACACGTTCAGGACAGCTGGGATAGAGACTGTCCCCCTAACGTGTGCGTGGCGGGTCTATTCCCCGCGCCGCATACCGGCCGCAGTTGCGGGGTGCGGCGGTACGGGCAAACAATGACGAGGGCGCCCATGCGCAGTTCCGGGCTGCCCTCGTCCGTCACATTACGACACGAAGTCGAACACCAGCACGACCAGACCGATCACCGCCGTCGCGGCGGCGTACTGCGTCGTCTTGCTCGCCGTGCTGGCGCCATCCCCCGCAGTCCCCGTCGGGCGCGACCGGTACCACATGTATGCCCCGCCAAGCACGATCAGCGCTTCGAGGATCAGCGTCGCGACCGGCGCGTCCCACATTCCGAGGCCGACGCGCGGCATCGCCCCACCCGCATTTCCCGGCATGATCGGCATGTCGTTGCGGTGAACGATCAGGTCCAGGAACCAGTGCGAGAAGACCACACAGGCGAGGATGAACCCGCCTTTCGCGCCCCAGTACCGCGCCGTGAAGATCAGCACAACGAGGCAAAGGATCAGTGTCCCGAAGAACGAGTGCGACCAGTCGACGTCGAACAGCAGCTCACCGTAGCCGCCGTCCGTTCCAGGCATGTTCTCCATGCTCTCGGCGCCGAAGATCCACAGCACGCCGAAGATGATGTCGATCAGGAACGATGCGACCAGCAACGCCCAGAACGGTATCCTGCGGTCGACAGCCTTCGCGGCCGCAGCCGCCCCGATATGTCCGGCAATCATGTACGCGCTTACTCCCTCAAGCCATCCGATGGCATCCGACAGCACCAACGACCAATGATACGTGTCCGGGTGAGCCAGGGAACGAAAGAGCCGTGCAAGGCGTCATAATCCAGGAATACGGGACCTATTGTTTGTTGCCTGGCCCTGAGCCACCTCAATCGGGGGAGAGAATGACCGCTTACCTGGTTCGGCCGATCCTGACGCTGCTCGGATGCGTCGCCCTGCTGCTCGCCTCATTGCCGTTCGCGGCCGCATCGCTCGCCCAGACCGGCACGCAGGATATCTACATCTGGACCTACGAAAACGACGGCAGCGGCTCATCGACCGAAGTCTGCTACGTCCTGCTGGGCTACAGCCAGGAAGGCTGCGACCTCAACGGCGACGGCGCCGTGCTCTTCGAGGACGTCGCCTACGGCACGTACACCGTCCGCCAGACGGCGGACCTCGGCCCGGGACGCTACGTCGACGACTTCACGATCACGGTGAATGGCGGCGTGCCCGATTTCGCGGCATTCATCATCACGACCGCCGCGCAGGAACCGGAGGGCCCGTCGGGCACGCGCGATCTCTACATCGCTACCGTTCTCGGCGACGCCAGCTTCTACGACGCCTGCTACGTTCTCGTCGGCTACAGCCTCGTCGGGTGCGACGAGAATCGCGACGGATACGTGCTCTTCGAAGAGGTCGCCTACGGCGTCTATACCGTTCGCCAGACTGCCGATATCTCCCCCTACTGGGTCTACGACTTCACGATCGACTTCCGGCCGACGACGGACAACGTCTTCTATGCCTACGTCGACGACTCACCCGCCGTGATCCCGTCGTCGGATCTCTCGCTGATCACCCGCGATCCGGACGACGGCGAGCTCCTGCGCGGCGCCTGCTACGAGCTGGTCGGCTACAGCAACATCGGCTGCGATGAGAACAACGACGGCCAGGTGACCTTCGCGGACATCCCGGTCGGCGAGTACGACGTCCGTCAGGTCACCGCCCCCCGAGGGTACGACCCGATCGAGAACTTCCCCATCACGGTCACCACGAGCTGGGATTACCTCGGGATCGTCGTCAGCCAGGACTCGCCCCAGGCGCCGAGGGGCACCGATAACGTCTCGATCGTCTTCATCGACGGCAACACGTTCGAGCGTGTAGCGGACGACAACATCTGTGTGAGCCTCATCAACGGTTCGCAGACCGGATGTGATGAATCCCTCGTCGATGGCCAGGTCGATTTCCTCGGCGTCCGACATGGCTCGTATGGCATCGAAATCGAGTCGCTCCCGCAGGGCTACGAGCTGTGGGATCCGGCCCAGAAGGTCATCGTCGACGGGACCGACGAGTTCCCGAACACGGTCTGGTTCGTCTACATCGTCCCGACCAACTAGCACCGAACCGAAGAAAAACCGAATCAAGGCGGCCAGTCACACCATCGTGACTGGCCGCTTCTCGTAACGCCTTACCCGAATGCCAGGCGCGTCGTGCATGCCACCGGCGGCGTGCGGTAGCATGGCAGTCCGCCCTCCACGGGGAAGGCGACCCTACCCTCCGGTTCGGGCCTCCGGGCCGCGCGAAAATCCGCGCTGGATGCTACCGTAGAGAGCCGGGACCCGTCGTCGAAAACACGTCAGAACCACGGCCGGATTCATGCAGCTGGAACGCGTCATCTCACCCGAAGAAATCGAGTTCGCGGAGCTCACCCTCCGCATCGCCTGGAGGTCGAGACACATCGACGCCCTGGAGGCGGAGCTGCGCCCGCTGCAGCAAGCCTTCGAGAAATTCGAGTGGGCGTACGCCCAGCGCGTCGGGCGCCTCGCCGCCGAGCTGCAAACCCTCCGTGGCACCATCCAGCAAATCGAGCAGAAGACCGCGCGGGTCCACGCCCGCCTCGTTTCCGACCCCGGCGGCGTCCTTGGTGACATCTTCGACCGGGATGAGCTGCGCGAGATCGGCGAGATGTTCGGAGTCGATGTCCTGGACGACTGGTTCGCCAATGAGCGGAGCGGGCGTCCGGACGACGTCGAGTGGTCATGGACGGACGAGACATCCGAGGAAGAGGAGATCCTGCGCCGGCTTCGACAGGAGCGCCATCGTCGCCTCCACGGCGACATCGGGGACGAGCTGCGATCGCTCTATCGTAGCCTCGCGCGTCGCTTCCACCCGGATCTCGCACGGAGCGATGAGGAACGCGCCTTCCGGCAAGAGGTCATGCTGCGCATCAACCATGCATGGCAGTGCCAGGACCTCTCCATGCTCCGGGACATCGACCAGGAACTGGCGGTTATCGTCCCGGGATTCAGCCCGAGCCACATGGCGCATCGCGTCGCGTGGGCTCGCCGCGAGCGCGCCCGACTCGACCAACGGGCCGCGTCGCTGATGCGCAGGATCCGCCAGCTCCGCACCAGCAAGACCTTCCCGCTCTGGTTCAATCCCGCCCTCGGACAGAGCACGATCGCGAACCGCGCCGCCTCCCTCGAGCGCGATATCGCACGCGAGCAAGAGCGTCTTGAAGACGCCCGGATGGCGTTCCAGCAAGCGCTCGCCCACTATGCCACCACGATCGCCTAGCCATACCTCTCACAGCGCGCCCGCCTGCCTGACACCTGTCTCAGCGTACGGCCACCAGGCGATCAAGCTCCCTCAATGGCGGGATCCTTAAGTCCCCCCTTGGTCACGGTCCGACCTGCCACCCAATAATCCATCCATACAGGTCAAGTATTCGTACCCAAAAATACTTGACAATACATATCTGATTATCGCATTATTTCCTTGACATATATTCATCGCGCATTGGGGTTAGGCGCCTGGTTCCGGCAGCGGACGGCATAGCCTTGGGACTTCGTGCGCCTTGCAGGGAGTAGAGGAAGAAGCACCGGCTCAAACCCAAACAACGAATAGCTCCTAATGATCAGTTCGTTCGGAATTATCGAACGACCCTTCTACAGTTTTGCCTTTTTATCGCATCGGAGAGGGCAGAGAAGCGCATGAAGATGGTTCCTCGCGGAATGTTTGGGGTTGCAGAGCTCTGTCGGAGCGCTCGCCCGTGTCCAGGAGCAATGTCATGAAAAACTATGACGGCGCGTTACGCCGCATAACTATCCTCTTTATTCTTGTCAACCTTCTTTCGCCTCTGAGCACGCATTACACGCTGGCTCAGGAATCGACGCCGGTGTCCGACGCGCCGATCGAAGCCACCGTCGACGCCGATTTGCCGGTTGAAGACCCGGTTACCCAGGATCCACCCGCCCAGGCACCTCCTGTCGATCCCCCGGCCGAGGAGTCCGTACAGCAGGCTCCCGAACTTCCGGCACCGGAGCAGCAGGCGCCCGCGCAGCCAGCACCGGAGCAGGCGGCACCGGTGCAGCAGGATCCACCGTCGCAACCAGAACCCCAGGTCGTGCAGCAGCCAGTGACCCCGGCCACCGGAGGGCTGCACATTGTGCTGCTCGACGAGAACGGAAACCTTCTCCCCGGGGGCGCCTTCACGATCTGGGACACCAACGGCGCTCGCCACGACGTGGCAGACGGAGGCGCTGGTGACCAGGACTACACCCGGAACGGTGTGATCGTGGTCACCGACCTCCTGGCCGGCCAAGTCACGATGTACCAGAGCGACACTGCCGACTGGTACACCTTCGACCCGAATCGTGTTGTCGTACACGGCGACGGATC
>DATGPC010000163.1:0-11695 GCA_035305265.1 Thermomicrobiales bacterium
TCATAGGCTCGCGAGTCGGATTGCAGGATCGAGAGCGTCACCTCCGCGAGCCCGGCGTTACCGTCCTCGCTCCACTGCACCCACTCCTCACCCATGATCGGCAAGAACGCGGCGATCTCGCCATCGCCCTCCGGCACGGTCATGGTTGACAGCGAATCGCGGAGTCGATCGACACCCTGCGCGACGTCTTCCGGATCACCGACGATGGCGAACTGGACCGGCGCGAGCTGCGCGGCCGAGAAGTTCTCGTCCAGGAGCTCGTACCCACGGTAGGCCGTGCTCGAGTGCGGCAGTGACTCCGAGCCCGCGTAGCCAGACTCGATATCCCAGTACGGAACGGAAAGCGAGATCAGCAACCCGGCCGCAAGGACGACGCTCACGATCGGGCGCGCCATGACGAGCCGCGTGATCCGTCCCCAGAAGCCCTGGTAGACCTGCGACATGTCGTGCACGTCATCGTGCGCATGCGTCCGGGCGTAGGAGGCGTAGTTGCGCTTGCGTGGCCAGTCGATCCGGTCGCCGAGCAGCCCGAGCAACGCCGGCACCAGCGTCAGGGTCGCCAGCACCGAGAGCAGGACGACGATGATCGCGCCGGTGGCCAGCGCCCGGAAGAGGGTCGTCGGCAGGATGAACATCCCGATCAGCGCCAGCACGACGGTACCGCCGGAGAACGCGACCGCCTTGCTCGCGGAGCCACCGGTGACGGAGATCGCGTCGAATTTCTCGCGACCGCGCCTGCGCTCCTCACGGTAGCGCTCGATCACGAACAGCGCGTAGTCGATGCCGACGGCGAGGCCGATCATCGTGATCATGTTGGTAATGAAGAACGAGAGGTCGTAGATCTGCCCGATGATCGCCGTGATCCCCATCGAGATCGTGATGGAGACAACCGCCAGCAGGATCGGCACGCCGGCCGCGACCAGCGCCGCGAAGACGATGATGAGGATAACGAGCGCCGCGCCGACGCCGAACATCTCGCCGCGGACGAGATCCTCCTCCGCGATGTGGTTGGTCTCGTCGCCAACACTGATGAACCCGTACGACAGCACCTCGAAGCCATCACCGGAGAAGCCCTCGACCGACTCGCGGTACGCCGGGGCGTTCTCGGCTGCTTCATCCTGCGTACCGGCCAACGTCAGCGGGATCAGGAGCGTGGCGCGATCCTCCGAGACGAGGCCTTCCGCCATGTCGGCGGCCTGGGGTAGCGAGGCCATCTCGTAGTAGCTCATGACCGTGTCCGGCACCACGGTGCCATCCATCCCGCGCAGCGTCTCGACGATGCTGGCAACGTGCGCCTGGAAGGCGGGATCGTCCACGGTCAGCGATTCCGAGTGAACGATCACGACCTCGTCCGTCGGCTCGGGATCGATCAGGCCGGCATCCTCGAGGGTTTCGAGGCCGACGATGGACTCCGGCTCATTGGCGAAGTCGAACGCGGTGGTCGTACGAAGCCCGAGAATGCCGATCGTCGAAACGGCGAGGACAAGCACGATCACCCATGCGGAAACCGTCCGCCACGGATGTTTGGCGCTGGCACGCGCCAGCGCGGAGGTGGAGAGGTATCGGGACATGTGGAAACTGCCTCCCGGATCGAGGGAAAGGCACGCCGAAGCAGTCAGGCGCTACGGCGCAGGGAAGAACGAAAGGGGACCCGGAAGCCGGAACAGGTGAGGCATGGAATTGGCCTGGAGCAGGCCACCGTTCCGGTACCGCTGGCCAATTTAGCACAGCTGTACCGTGACGTATACATGCCGTGTCCCGGTCTTAAGACGGAGATACATACGGGACGAACGAACGATCACCAGTCCTGTCGCGACGTGGTTCGCAGCCTGGTTGATGGACCCTTCTGGCGCTTCGCCTGGAAGCGACCTCTGTGCTCAGGCGATCTGCCAGCGCCACCATCATGCGTCCTGGACCACTGGCCCACATCGTCCAGAGGTCGGAATCGCGGCTCATCCCACAGGGGGATACACTGGAACGATCGCTCCGCCCGGACACCGGCGACCGGGTCACCAGCGGCTTCTTCAACGCAGACGACAACGGCGCCACATCTGTGACATGATGCGGTCCGTCCGACCACGTAACGACGTCGCTCCATGCCAGGAGGACCTATCCATGAACCGTCGATCGTTCCTGACCCTGATGCTCTCCGCCACCCTCGGCGCGGCGGCAACGCCCGCCCGGGCGCAACGAGGCGACATGATCCACTTCGCGGAATTCGACGGGCTCGAGCGCGTCATCGCCCGATCATGGCTCGCCCCGATGGCGCTTCCGGAGGACGAGGCCTCGCCGGTGCCGGCGTCGCCCGAGGCAACGGACCTGGCGACGCCGGAGACTGGTCCCGGCGGGATCCGCAGTCTCTCGGTCTTCATCTACCTCTTCCGGACAGACCAGAATGCGGCTGACGGATACCAGCGCATCGACGACGACCTGACCGACACGCGCGAGAACGATGCGAACGCCCCGATGGAGGACGAGCTTGCGCTCGACGGCATCGGCGACCTTGCCAACGGCTACTCCGGCGTGATGACGCAGGGTGGCGACACCCTCACGTTTACCTTCGCCACCGTGCAAGACGGACCGTTCGTCTACTCCCTGAGCGGCATCTTCGAGGGCCAGGGCGACAACGGGCTGACCGGCCAGTTCGCGGAGGCGCTCGTCAGCTCGCGCATGGACCGTATGGCCGAGCAGTACGACCCGGAGGGCGGCTCGCGCGGCGGGCTCTGGAGCAAGCTCAACGCCGTCCAGCCCACCATGCCCGATGGCAGCAGCGTGACCGACTTCGAGATCTATCCGATGCCGGAATCGACGTCCCGTCGCACGATCCGGCGCTGATCTCTTTCCAGGTCAACATATTCCGAAAATGACATGGAACCCTTCCAGACCCTCCATCGTTGGGTCACTGGAAGGGTTCTTTCTTGCCCTTTCCGGGGACGTACAGGGACCAGAAGGTTTATCGAGTCGTAACGAAACAGGAGCTCACGTTTTGCTCAGAAGACTGACCCTTATCGTTTCATTTCTGATGACGTTCGCGCTCGCCTCGTCGGCCGCCGCGCAGGGTGACATGGCCCCGCTGAACCTGTCCGAGATGGACGGTGTCGAGACCGGCTACGCGCGCATGTATATGATCGATATCGAAGCGGCATTGGAAGACCCCGCCAACATGGATGCGGCCACCCCCGAGGACGCACCCTTCTACGGTATCGCGATCGCGATCGATTTTGACGACGAGGACAGCGCCGAGGCCGGCTTCGAGACGTTCTCCGACGAGTTCTCCTCCGCCTTCTTCGAGGGCGATGGCCCCGAGAGCAACGAGATCGATGACCTCGGTGACAACGCCGTCGAGATGACCGGAGAGGTCGACGTCGACGACTCCGGAAACGCCCCGACCGGGCTCGTGATGGTCCAGGAAGGCGAGATGATCTACGTCTCCGTGATCATGGGTGGAGACGACGCCACTGGGCTGGCGATGGGCCTGGCCGAATTCATGCTCGACGGTGAACCCGGCGAGGGCGACGTGGAGCTGGTGCCGGACGGAAACTCCTCGGGCGGTGTCTTCGACGTGATGCCGACCGCCGATGACGCGGATGTGGTCGACGGCCTGGTTCCGTTCATGGACGTGGACCTCGTCTCCGGCCCCTCGCTCGAGCTCGAATAGCACGCAAAACGTCCCCGATCCGCAGCCCTGGCATCTCTGCCAGGGCTGCAATGTACATGTCCACACTCATCCACCACCTCGCGCCGTGTCGACCCAGGCGATCGACACGGGCCATCTCGCCCCGGTACGGGGGTTCGATCCCGCCAAGGGGTTCTCTTCAAAGGAGCAGGTACACCGTGATCAGGCGATTGACCACGCTTTTCGCGCTCATCCTCGCGATGGGCTTCTCGTCCACATCCGCCCAGGACGCCCCGCCCGTCGACCTCTCGGGGCTCGACGGACTCGAGACCGCCTATGGGCGCATGTACTTCCAGGGAGCAATGGCCACGCCGACCGCCGACGACACGGAACGCACGCCCCTCTTCGGGATGGCCACGATCCTCACGTTCAATGACCCGGAGAGCGCCAGGGCCGGCTTCGAGGCGCTGGACGAGGAGTTCTCAACCGGATTCTTCGGCACTTCGGACGAGGACGTCGAACGGGAAGAGATCGGCGATCTCGGGGATCGCGCGGTCGAATTCACGGACGCGTTCACGCTCGATACCGCACCCGCCGAACCGGCGACGATCGTCCTCGTCCACGACGACGACACCGTGCTCTTCTCCGTGATGGTTTCCGGCCCGGACACGAGCGAGTGGGCGCACTCCTTCGCGGAACACATGCTGGAGGACGAGGACGGCGCCGATGAGATTGTTTTCAGCGAGGACGGGACATCCACCGGCGGCCCCTTCGATCGCATGCCAACCATGGATGAGATGACCGTGCCGGGCGGCCTGATCCCCTACCTGGATATCGATTACCTGGCGTCCACTGCCGAATAACCATGCGACCGGTGTCACATTTCCTGCGGGCACGGCACCGCACATGCGTAGTTCCCGCACGGAACCAATCGGAGAACTCCGTCGTTAGGGTTCCGTGTGGGCGCCTTTCTGCCCCGTAGTGGGAGCAATCCCTGAGAAGGAGACAGTTTTGATTCGGAAACTGACACTGATCCTGTCGCTGGTGCTGGGCATGGCCCTGACCTCGACTGCACTTGCGCAGACTCCCGCCGCCGATCCGACGGACGCGCTCAACGAGCTCGATACCGACGTCGCGGTCTACGGTCGCACCTACGAGGGCGATCTCTCGGCCCAGCCGGAAGAAGGCGAAGAGCGCGTGCTGACGGCGATCGTCCAGGCGTATGAGCTGGATGATGCCGACGTTGCGAAGGAAGCGCTCCCGCACGTCGAGCAGCTCATGAAGAACGAGCTCGAGCCGATCGTTGGCGTTCCGTTCGAGACCGAAGAAGTCGACGATATGGGCGACACCGCGTCGCTCTCCACGGCGGAGCTGGAAGAGAGCGGCCAGTCGATCAGCGTTTCGCTGCTGCTCGTGCAGCAGGACAACGTGATCTTCCTCTCTGCGGCCGTCGTGATGGGCGGCGATGCCGAGACGACCGCCAACGACTTCATGGAGTTCATGCTCGACGCCGAGGCCGGTGACAGCGCCGATACGGAGCTCGCGGAGGACGGCACGTCCACGGGCGGGTACTTCGATACGTTCCCGACCGATGAGGACACCGATGTCGTTGGGGATCTCCAGGTCACCGAGGACATGTACGAGACAACGAACTAATCCTGCGACGCGCGCCGGTCATGATGACCGGCGCGCACCATTTGGCACACGATGCCGCACCTCACAGGGGACCCCCGAATGCTTCGAAAAATGACCGCTCTCTTCTCCCTCCTCCTGGCCCTCGGCCTGACCATGAGCGCCGCCGGCCAGGATGCCAGCTCGGTGGAAGAGGAGCTGCCTGGAATCGAATCGGCATACAGCCGCCTGTTCATGCCGGACTTCGACGCCATGTTCGCGGCCCTGGAAACCCCGGGCGCCGACATCGAGTTCGACGAGAACGGCGTCGTCATGGTGATGACCATCGTCTTCACCTTCGACAGCGAAGACAACGCAGCGAACGCGATGGACACGCTGCAGGAGGGCTTCGTCGAAACCAGCGAAGAGGCCGAGATCGAGGAGACCGGGATCGATGACCTCGGCGACCGGGCCCTGATGTTCAGCGGCGTTGTCGACGAGACCGACGATCCGCTCACGACGATCTCCCTGTTCGTCCAGGATGGCGAGCACGTCTACGTGGTCACCCTTGGCGGTGGCGAGCTCGAGGCTGGCAAGCAGCAGTCCCAGGACATCGCCCAGTTCATGGTCGATGCCGAGATCTCCACGGACGAGGTCACCCTCGATGCCGAGGGCGGCTCCACCGGTGGCGCGTTCGACCTTATGCCGACCGCGGAGGATACCGACCTTGTCGGCGGCCTCGCCCCGACATCGGACTCGAACATGCTGGAAGACTTCGACCTGGCCACGCCGTAGTCTCGACGCACCTCACACATCCCGCGAAACACCCCGGCAACATTGCCGGGGTGTTTCTGTATCTGATGATCGCCCCGCGTATACTGCCCGGAGCCTCAGGGCTACCGCCCTGCCGAATGACACGACGAAAGGACTCCCCATCGTGCGCCGAGTGTTCACCTTCCTCGCTGCCCTGGCCGCCCTGCTCCTCGCAATCCCCGCCACCGCGCAGACCCCGGACGCCACACCTGCCGGCGACGAGCTTGCCGGGCTGGAGTACTACGCCGGACGCCAGTATGCGCCGGATCCCGCCGTCGGGATCGACCGGGAAAACCCGGGCGTGTTCCAGGTCTCCGCGCGCGTCTATCTGTTCGATTCGCAGGAGAACGCGGACGCCCGCTGGGACACCACGATCGAAAGCGAGATCGTCGAGTCGGACATCCCGACCGGATCCGACAACGTCGAGTTCGAGGAAGCGGAGGTCGATGACCTGGGCGATCGTGCCTTCGTGACGACGCTCGCGGCTACCACGCCGGAGGGAGATACCGGCTACTTCCGGCTGCTCTATGTCCAGGAAGGCACGGCCCTCTACATCGTCAGCGCCATTGCCGGATCCGAGGAGGCAATCGCCATCGTGGACACCATCGCCCTGGAGATCGTGGAGCGCGAGCCAGGCGAGGGTGACGGCACGTTCCAGGAAGACGGCAGCTCAAGCGGCGGCGTCTGGGACATCTTCCCGGCCACCGGCGACGAGGTGCTGGACGGCCTGATCGCTTTCGCGGATTACGAGATCACGGAACCGTAGGGACCGCGATCATCGCCGGTCGGGGCCTGGAGAGCATGTCGGAACGAGCGTGCCCCCTGAGTGCGCGCGCCTACCTCTTGCCGATCCCCAGCGCATGGCGGCCGACGATCCCGAGGGCGACATCGTCCAGCGGCGGGTTGCCTAGTCCGGCACGGACATCCCGGAAATAGCGCTCGAGCGGGTTCTTGCGCTGCAATCCGACGGCCCCAACGACCCGCATGGCCTGGTCCGTCACCTCGATCGCGTTATTGGTGACGATCACCTTCGCGGCCGCCATCTGCGCGCCAAGCTCACTCCGGAGCTCCGGTCGATCTTCCCACTCCGCGACCGTGCCGTAGAGGACCGACCGCGCCTCCAGCAGCAGCATCTCGATCCGCGCCACGCGTGATTGCACGCTCTCCAGCTCGGCGATTGCCTTGCCGTTCAGCGCCGTTGGGCGACGGTTCTTCGCGAAATCGATGGCCCAGTTCCGCGCCGCGACCGCGATGCCGAGGTAGGTCGACGCGACGAGGATGCTCCACGGGCTGACATCCGGCTTCGACGCATCAGGCAGGCGGTAGCGCGCCGGAATCTCGACATCCTCGAAGATGACATCGTGGCTGCCGGTCGCATCCATCGCCATGTTGTCCCACGTCTCCTCGATCCGGACGCCCAGCGCGTCCATCGGCACGAGGAACCAGCCACGGGCGAGATTCCCTTTGTCCGTTTCGTACGAGGCGGCGACGGCGGCGTACGCCAGCTCCGGCGCGCCCGTACCCCACGCCTTGTGACCCGAGATGCGCCAGCCGTCCGCCGTGCGGACCGCCCGCGTGGCGTACTGGCCGCCACGGCTCGGGCTGCCGAGACCCGGCTCGCTGGCGATCGTGTTGTAGAGCGCGCCCTTTTCCACGACCTCGCGCAGGAACCACGTTTTCAGCTCCGGATCCCATTCCGGGTTGGCGGCGACGCTGGCGACATGATTCAGGTGCCACGAGGCGACCAGCGCGACGGAGCCGTCGCCCCGCGCCAGCACCTCCTGCGCGAGCATCGTCTCCAGCGGTCCCGCGCCGCATCCACCAAACTCCTCCGGCACCGTGAGGGCCAGATACGGGGTTTCCCGGATCGCCGCGAACGTATCGTGCGGGAAGCTACCGTTCCGGTCGTGTGCCGATGCGTTCGCGGCCGCGACCTCCGCAAGCCGCTCCGCCATCGCCAGGATCTCCGCCTGCCGCTCGGTACGCGGGAAACGAGGCCCGGGAACGGGCGGAAGGGATGTCGGATCGGGGATGGTCATGGCGGCTCCGTGCAGGTCAGAGGTAAGCGAATACATTGTCGTCATGAACCTATCCCCCTGAGGCGCCTGATGCAAGCGATGACGTATGCGAAAGCTGTCGGCCATACGTCGATCGCACGATGCCGATGCCGTCCTCTCTCGACCTGAAATACGTCAAATGCCGTATGGAGACCTTGCCAGCACACCTGTATCGTTACAGCAGGTCGGAACACGACCGCCCGGGCCACGAGACATGCACCGATCCAGGAGTCTTTGGGGAGATATCCGTTCCATGACCGACGTTCGCACGCATCGATCCGTATCTGGCAGGCTTGCCAGCATCCTGCTCGCCATCGTCGCCGCCGCGCTTGCCCTCGGCGCGGCATCCCCGCTCTTCGCAACCACGTCCTCATCTCCGCGACCGTCCAGCCAGACAGCCGCCGAGGCCACCGGTGAGGACACCGACAACGATGGTTTGACCGACCACGACGAGATCCGCTACCACGACACCAATCCGGCGCTCGCCGACACTGATCGCGACGGCATCCTCGACGGCGTCGAGGTGAACCTCTACGGCACCAATCCGCTCCGGGACGACACCGATGGTGACGGCATGAAGGACGGCGCGGAGCTCCGGCTCGGGACCGACCCGAGGACCCCGGATACCGATCGCGACGGCCTGGTGGACGGCGAGGAACTGGTTTTCGGGACCGATCCACTCAACGCCGATACCGACGGTGACGGCCTTCCGGACGGCGATGAGATCGCCCTCCATGGCACCAACCCTCTGGCGACCGACAGCGATGGCGACGGTCTCTCCGATGGCGACGAGGTGACCCGGTTCCATTCCGACCCGACGAAGCAGGACGCGCATCGAGTCTTCATCCACGTGTCCGACAACGGAGGCACTGACGCATCCGACGACCTGACCCGGCCGGTCACCCAGGCGACAAAGGCATCGCATCCGCTCGTGAGCCGCGTTCCGGTCAAGATGGCCGAATCGGCGCCCGCGCTCATGACCCTCGACTGACCATCTTCCTTCCTCTTCCCTCCTTCCCCGCGAGACCGCCCCACCAGCCAGGGGCGATTTCGTCTTTTCGGCCCATTTCTCGCTGATCTCGGGTACCCTGATGCACTGACGACATTTGCCCGTGTTTTCGGAGGACTTCCGCCCGTGACCCGTTCCCGCATCCGTGATCTCGGCATCGTTCCCGGCCCACTCCCGACCGGCGCGCACAACGCCATCACCGACGTTCCCGGCGTCCGCGTCGGGCAGGTGACGCTGCACGAGGGCACCCGCTTCCACACCGGCGTGACCGCGATCGTTCCGGACGCGCTGGCGGCCCGGAAGGCGATTCCCGCCGGGCTGTTCGTCGGCAACGGCTACGGCAAGCTGATCGGCGCGACGCAGCTGGTGGAACTGGGCGAAATCGAGACGCCGATCGTGCTGACCGGGACGCTCTCCGCCTTCCGAGCCGCCGACGCGTTGGTGACATGGATGATCCGCCAGCCCGGGAACGAGGAGATGCGCTCGGTGAACCCCGTCGTCGGCGAGACCAACGACGGCTTCCTGAGCGATATCCGCGCCCGGCCAATCACGGAGGAGATGGTGCTGGAGGCGCTTGACGGCGCGACGGGTGGCCCGGTCGATGAGGGATGCGTCGGCGCGGGGGCGGGCACCAGTGCGCTCGGCTTCAAGGCGGGCATCGGGACGTCATCACGCCGGGTCGGGGAAACGGGGTACACCGTCGGCGCACTCGTGCAGGCCAACTATTCCGGAACCCTGACCGTGCTCGGCGTGCCGATCGACGCCGACGAGGCGCTGGAGGGCGTTCGCCAGCCGGGAGAGATCGACCGCGAGCCGGACGGCAACTCTTGCATGATCATCGTGGCAACGGATGCGCCGCTGGACAGCCGCCAGCTCGACCGGATCGCCCGCCGCGCCGTCTTCGCGATGGGCCGCACCGGCGCCGGGTTCACGCACGGCAGTGGAGACTACGGGCTCGCCTTCTCCACCGGCGAGGGAAACCGCATCCCGGACAAGGCCCTCGATCCGTACTTCGCCGCCACGATGGACGCCGTCGAGGAAGCCCTCCTCAACGCCGTCTTCATGGCCGACACGACTCGTGGCCCCAATCGGCACGTGCGCTATGCCGTCCCGGTGGATTTCGTGGTGGCGAAGCTGCGGGAGCGGGATATCCTTTCGTAGCCCCGCTTCTCCACCCGGAACCTAGCAATTCTGAACACATGTTCGGCATCCGGCGGCGGAACCTCGTATCATGATCGGTGAGTATTTTGGGAGACCTGATGCAACCGATCGCCGTTCCACCAACCGACGTCCACAACCGTGCCCGTGACCTGACGGGCGCGATCATTACCCGCGAGCTTCGAATCGGGAAGACCCGATTTCGCAAGGGCCAGCGACTCACCGCCGAGGACATGCCCCTGCTCGCCGAATCCGACCTGCGGATCCACGCCGTGCGTCTCGATCCTGACGATGTCCACGAGGATGAGGCAGCCGTTCGCCTCGCCCAGTTGCTGCGCGGGGACTGCGACGGCATCATGCAGCGCAAGCCGGTCCAGAGCCGGGTCAATATGGTCGCGACCCGCAAGGGGCTGCTGCGGGTGGATACCGATGCGTTGCTGAAGCTCAATATGCGACCGGAGATTGGCGTCTTCACCGCCCCGAACAACCTGCCCGTCGTTGACGGGAAAATCGTCGCCGGCGCGAAGATCTCGCAGGTCGCGATCGACCGCGAGACGCTGGAAGACGTCGCCTTCGAGATCGGCGCACTCCCCCGGCCGGTCATCGAGGTCCTGCCGTTCCAGCCTCTGGTCGCCGGGGTCGTGATCACCGAGGGCAAGGTGGACAAGGTTCGCGACCGCTTCGAGGCGGCCGTGCGCCAGAAGGTCGGCTGGTATGGCGGGTCGATCCTGCGGTTCGACTACGTCGCCGACGAGGCCGATGCCGTGGCCGCTGCCATACGCGCCCAGCTGGCTGACGGCGCGACCATCCTGCTCGCCGCGGGTGGGCACATGATGGACCCACTCGATGCGACGCAGAATGCGCTGGACGTCATCGGGGCTCGAATGATCCGCATGGGCGCCCCGGCGCACCCCGGATCGATGTTCTGGCTCGGACATCTCGACGAGGGAGACGTCCCGATCGTCTCGCTCGCGTCCTGCTCGATGTACTCCCGCTCGACCGTCGCCGATCTGGTGCTGCCCCGCCTCTTCGCCGGGCAGCGCGTCACCTCGAACGACCTCGCCGCCCTCGGCCATGGGGGCCTGCTCGACCGCGACATGGGATGGCGTTTCCCGCCCTACGACGTGGACACCGTCGACGAGCCGGACGAGGACGCATGATGAGCGCACAGCTTCGCATACAGTCGCCCCTTGCAGGCGACACCCGTTGCATCGCTCCCGTACCGCCGGAGCTGGTCTCCGGCGCCGGACGCCGCACACAAGGTGCGGCGGTACGGAGGGGCGTGTGATCACGCAGCCTTCACCCGCCACCACCCGGCCGGCCCCGGATCCCTATCAGCAGAAGGTGATCGACGCCACCGAGCGCTCGATCCGCGTCGTCGCGCCCGCCGGCTCCGGCAAGACCGAAACGCTCGCCCGCCGCGTCGAGGAG